>DATLWF010000335.1:0-8419 GCA_035576605.1 Blastocatellia bacterium
AAGGGACTGCGGTTCGCGATCCGGGAAGGCGGGCGAACGGTAGGGGCGGGGACGGTGTCAGAAGTAATCGAGTAGGAAAGTTCGAGAAACTGAAGTTTGTCGCGCGCGTTGCGATGAGGCGAGCGACAAGCTGATACCGACGACGAATTGAAGTTTGTCGGACACCGCCACGGACGGGATTGAGGCAAAACCTATGCTGAACGAAAAAATAAGAATCCGGTTGAAGGCTTATGACTATCGCGTGCTCGACCAGTCAACGGCTGAAATAGTTGACACAGCCAAGCGAACGGGCGCTCGGGTGGCGGGACCGATTCCGCTGCCGACGGTGAAGAACAAGTACACCGTGCTTCGCAGCCCGCACGTTGACAAGAAGTCGCGCGAGCAGTTCGAGATTCGAACGCACAAGCGGCTGATGGACATTCTGGATCCGACGCCTCAAACGGTTGACGCTCTGATGAAGCTCGATCTCCCGGCGGGCGTGGACGTCGAGATCAAAGCTTTCGGCAAGGACCACAAATGAACTAGTCCGTGGTCCGTAGCTGAGCGCTATGGACTACGAACTACGGACTACTGATCTACGGACTAAGAATTATGGTCAACGGAATAATCGGCAAGAAGCTGGGGATGACGCAGTTGTTTTTGGAAGACGGCTCAGTTACACCGGTGACGGTTATCAAGGCCGGTCCATGCATTGTAGTTCAGAAGAAGACCGTCAACACCGACGGCTACGACGCAGTGCAACTGGGGCTGGTTGAAGAGAAGGCGCCCCGACGGGTAAACAAGCCGACGGAGGGACACTTCAAGCGCGCCGGCGTGCCGCCCACACGAGTCCTGCGGGAAGTGCGCATCCAGGCGAGCGATGAAGCTACCAGCGTCGGCGACAAGATACTGGTCGATATGTTCAATGAGAATGATGTCGTTGAGGTGATCGGCAAGTCGAAGGGAAAAGGCTTTGCCGGTGTTGTCAAGAGACACGGGTTCGCCGGCGGCGTCGCCACTCACGGCTCGATGTTCCACCGCGCGCCGGGCGGCATTGGAGCTTCGGCCTATCCGTCTCGCGTTATCAAGGGTACCAAGATGCCGGGTCAAATGGGCAACGCGCGCATTACGGTAAAAAACCTCCGCGTGGCCGCGGTTGATACGGAAAACAATCTTCTGATGATTCGGGGCGCCGTTCCCGGACCAGACGGATCATATGTGCTGATCAAGAAGGCGCAGTTGTGAGAGTGAAGTTCAGAGTACAACCTTTAGGTTGCGTGTGAGTTTACCTTCCACGCGGGGCAACCTAAAGGTTGTACTCTGAACGCACCCCTGGAGATGATATGCCTGTTGTGAAGGTAAAGAACCTGAAAAGCGAAGAGGTCGGCGAGATTGAGCTGTCCGACGAAGTGTTCGGCGCGCCGCTCAACAAGGCGCTCATATATTCGGCGGTGAAATGCTACATGGCGAACCAGCGCGCTGGGACATCCGCGACTAAAACTCGAGGCGACGTGAGGGGGTCCGGCAAGAAACTCTGGAAACAGAAAGGCACCGGCCGCGCCCGAATAGCAAGCTTGCGCAGTCCGCTTTGGAAAGGCGGCGGCAACGTACACGGGCCCCAACCGCGGGATTGGTCGTATACCATTCCGAAGAAGATGCGCCGCGGCGCCATACGCTCGGTGCTTTCGGAACGGCTGCGTGAGGGCGGACTGGTTATTGTTGAGAGCTTCGAGCTGCCGTCGCACAAAACCAGAGAATTCACCGCTACGCTTGAAGGACTGGGACTGACGAAGCGAACGCTGGTCGTAGACTCGCCGAGCAACAGCAAGCTGGTGCTGTCATCTCGCAATCTGCAGGAAGTCACCCTGGTCTCGGCCAGCGGCATCAACGTCTATGATCTCCTGACGCACGAGCAGATCGCGCTGACCCGCGATGCCGCCGTCCAGTTGGAGAAGCAGTTGAGCAACGGGTAGGAGAAGCTTCGATGAAAAGTATTTGGGATGTCATCAAGGGGCCGGTCATAACCGAGAAGGCGCTCACGATGAAAGATGAACCTGAGTCGATGGGCCGCACTGGCAATGACCGCCAGATGCTCACGCTGAAGGTGCATCGAAACGCCACCAAGCCCGAAATAAAGCGCGCTGTCGAGAAGATACTCGGCGTAAAAGTTGAAACCGTGCGGGTAGCCAACTACCACGGCAAGGTGAAGCGTATTCCGACACGCCGCGAGACCGGACGCCGTTCGGATTGGAAGAAGGCTTTCGTCACGCTCAAAGCCGGCGAGAAGCCGATTATGTACGAAGACGCTATCTAGAGAATTGTCGATTGTCGATTGCCGAATTCCGATGAGTCGGCAAAACGGCAATCTGAAATTGGCAATCGGCAATGAGGTAAGGGATGGGAATCAAGAAGCTCAGACCGACATCGTCAGCTACGCGGTTTCAGACGTACCTCACCCGCGATGAGATAACGACTGACATTCCGTACGAACCGCTGCTCGAGCCGAAGAAGCGCATATCGGGCCGCAACAGCGACGGGCACATTACTGTGCGACGTCGGGGCGGCGGGGCTAAGCGACTCTACCGGATCATAGATTTCAAGCGCGACAAGAAGGGCATACCTGCAAAGGTCGCGACTGTCGAGTACGATCCGAACCGCTCGGCACTTATTGCCCTGCTTCATTATGTTGACGGCGAGAAGCGTTACATCATCGCGCCGGTTGGCTTGAAAGTGGGGCAGACAGTCGTGTCGGGACCTGAGGCAGACATCATTGCCGGCAATGCGCTTCCGCTCAAGGCCATCCCTCTGGGCACGACAATTCACAACGTCGAGCTGCGGCCAGGTAAAGGCGCCCAGATGGTTAGAGCGGCAGGTGGGGCAGCGCAGCTTGTTGCGAAGGAAGGCGATTGGGCTCAACTCCGGTTGCCCAGTGCTGAGATACGCAGGGTGCACATAGACTGCTATGCGACGATCGGGCAGATCGGTAACATCGAGCACAGCAATGTTTCGCTGGGTAAAGCCGGGCGCAGCCGATGGCTCGGTCGGAGGCCGAAGGTGCGCGGTGTGGCGATGAACCCCGTGGATCACCCGCACGGCGGGGGTGAAGGCAAGACTTCGGGCGGTCGCAATCCGGTCACGCCCTGGGGGCAGCCTACGCGCGGGTACAAGACCCGGAACAATAAGCGCACCGATAAGTTCATTGTGCGCAGAGGAAAGAAATAAGTCCTAGATGACCTACAGGACCTATAACATCAGGAAACTATGGCAAGATCGATTAAAAAAGGGCCGTTCCTTGACGAACACTTGATGAAGACCATCACTCGGATGAACCAGACGAACGAGAAACGGGTGCAGAAGACCTGGTCTCGTCGTTCGACTATCGTGCCTGAGATGGTCGGCCACACGATAGCCGTGCACAACGGGAAGAAGTTCATACCGGTCTACATTCAGGAGAACATGGTCGGCCACAAGCTCGGCGAGTTCGCGCCCACGCGGCAGTTCAAGGGGCATCCCGAGAAATCTGACAAAACCGTGAAGAAGGCGCCGGGAGGGAAGTAAGCGATGAAGGCACGCGCAGTCGCAAAATACATCAAAGGCTCGCCGCAGAAGGCCAGGCTGGTTATCGATCTGATTCGTGGCCGCAGCGTCAACGACGCTTTAGCAATGCTAAAGACTTCAAACAAGCGCGCGGCGAAACCAATAGAGATCACCTTGCGTTCGGCGATCGCGAACGCCGAGCAAAAAGCCGATCAGCTCAATGTGGCAATCGACGTGGACCGACTCAAGGTTTCAAGCGCAACGGTTGACCTCGGGCCAACCAAGTTCCGGAGGCGAGTTCGTCCTGCGCCGATGGGCCGGGCGTATCGCGAACGCCGCTGGCAGAACCATATCACCATCGAGGTGGAGTCAGAGAAAGAATAGTAGGCACAAGGCAGAACGCGGAAGGCAGTCACATCTTTCTGCCTTCCGCCTACTGCCTTCTGATCAGGAGGAATCGTGGGTCAGAAAGTTCATCCGTACGGATTCAGATTGGGCTTCAATCGCACCTGGCATTCGAACTGGATCGCCAAGCGCGACTATGCCGATCTCTTGCACGAAGACCTGAAGCTGAAAAAAGAACTAAAGGGTCGGTTCGCTGGAGCGGGTGTTTCGCACATCGACATCGAGCGCGCGGCTAACAAGCTGAAGATTATCATCCATACCTCGCGTCCGGGCATCATCATCGGCCGCAAAGGGGCTGAGATCGACAAGCTCAAGCAGGAGATCAAAGACCGAACAGGACGCGAGGTCTACGTCAACATTCAGGAGATCCATAAGCCTGAGTTGAACGCGCAACTCCAAGCCGAGCAGATCGCTCAGCAGCTCGAGAAGCGGATCGCCTTCCGCCGCGCGATGCGGCGCGCCGTCGAGAACGCTCAGCGGTTTGGCGCGCAAGGCATCAAGGTGCGCGTGTCCGGGCGGTTGAATGGAGCCGAGATCGCGCGCTCCGAATGGTACTTGCAGGGCCGGCTTCCGCTTCACACGTTGCGCGCCGATATCGACTATGGGTTCGCCGAGGCGCATACAACGTTCGGAGTGATCGGGGTGAAGGTGTGGATCTACCGCGGGGACGAAATGACTGTGAGGCGCGCGGCGCAAGCGAGAAGGCAATAGAGTTGGTCCGTAGTCAGTAGTCCGTAGCTCGGCCTACTAACTATGGACCACGGACTACGGACTACGGACTAAAATGGCAGAATACAAAATTCCAAAACGAATGAAGTACCGGAAGCAGCAGCGAGGGCGGATGTCCGGGGTAGCTACGCGCGGCGCGGAGATTTCTTTTGGCGAGTACGGGCTGAAAGCGCTGGAGCCGGCCTGGATAACAGGCAAGCAGATCGAAGCTTCGCGCGTTGCTATGACTCGCTTCGTGAAGCGCGGTGGGAAAATCTGGATTCGAGTTTTCCCCGACAAGCCCATCACCAAGAAACCTGCGGAAACTCGTATGGGCAAAGGCAAGGGAGCGCCTGAAGGGTGGGTTGCGGTCGTTAAGCCTGGCCGCGTCCTGTTCGAAATGGAAGGCGTGGACGAGAAAACTGCGGCCGAAGCGATGAGGCTGGCGGCGCAGAAACTCCCGATCAAAACCAAGTTTGTCACGCGCAAGGACCGGGAAGGAGGCGGGCTGGTATGAAGAGCGAAGAACTGAGAGATCTGTCCGATGACGACCTGCGCGCCCGAGTGAACGAACTCAAGGAGTCGCTTTTCAGGATGCGATTCAAACTGTCGCTGGGCAACACCGATGTTGTGAAACAGCTTCGCGTGTCCCGCAAGGACCTGGCGCGAGTCAATACTTTATTGCGCGAGCGCGGGAGCGCAGCGGCGCAGAAGTAGAACCCAGAGAAGGATGGCCATGGAAGACAACATCGAAGTAGGTACCGCGGAAAGCGCAACCGGAACGGCAGCTGAAAGCGCCCCCGTCCCAAGCGCACCACCAAGGCATCGCCGACAGGAGAAGGTCGGGTTGGTCACCAGTGACAAGATGCAAAAGACCGTGGTCGTGCGCGTGGAGCGGCAGGTTCGCCACCGGAAGTACAAGCGTTACATTCGGCGGCGGACGAAGTTCATGGCGCACGATGAGATTGGAGCGCATCTCGGCGACATCGTGCGAATAGTAGAGACGCGCCCGCTGTCCGCGCGGAAGCGCTGGCGAGTGGTTGAGATAGTGCAGAAGGCGAGGTGAAGTAGCATAGGCTTCAGTCTGTGCCCTGCGTGTCGGTCGGACCGGCGAAGACACAGACTAAAGTCGATGCTACCGGGGGAACAGCAATGGTTCAGATGAGATCGATTCTCGAGGTCGCGGACAACTCCGGCGCCAAGCGCATATCGATGATCCTGCCGGTCGGGGGACACACGGGCTCCCGAGCAGGTCTGGGCGACGTGATAACCGCCGCGGTAAAAGAAGCGTCGCCAGACGGAGCGGTGAAAAAGGGACAGGTTGTGCGCGCTGTGGTGGTTCGCACGCGCAAAGAGACTCGACGCAAAGACGGGACGTATATCCGGTTCGACCAGAACGCGGCGGTCATAATCAAACCCGACAACGAACCCGTGGGCACGCGCGTGTTCGGGCCGATCGCCCGAGAGTTGCGCGAGAGGCGGTTCATGAAGATCGTGAGCCTCGCCCCTGAGGTTATTTGACTAAGGACTAGTAAAATGAACGTTGAGATCAATGTGAGAAAGAACGACCGGGTGGTCGTGATTGCCGGTAAAGACAAGGGCAAGAAAGGCCGCATCATCGAAGTCCAACCCTCGAAGCGCAAAGTGATTATCGAGGGCGTGAACATGGTGAAACGGCATAACAAAGCCAACACGCGGCGAGGCATTCAAGGCGGGATACTCGAACGTGAGTCCCCGATCGACATATCAAACGTAATGGTGCTCTGTCCGCACTGCGGTGAGCCGACTCGCTCAGGACACCAGGTGCTGGAAGACGGAAAACGCCATCGTGCGTGCAAGAAATGCGGCGCCGCGATCGAGAAACAGTAGAGCTGAAGAGTGGGAAATGCTCCCGCGCTTTGATCAGCGCGAGTGATTACTGAAGGCGAGATCCCACATCGCATCAGTAACGAGGGAACGAAGATGGCAGCCAGATTGAAGGAACGCTACAAGGACCAGATAGTGTCGGCTCTGATGAAGGAGTTCAATTACAAGAACACGATGGCGGTGCCGAGGCTTGAAAAAGTAGTTCTGAATATGGGCGTCGGGCGCGAGGCGCAGGCCAACCCGAAAGTGTTCGATCAGGCGGCGATGGAACTCTCAACCGTCAGCGGCCAGAAACCGGTCATCACAAAAGCCAAGAAGTCGATCGCGGCTTTCAAGCTGCGAACCGGAATGCCGGTGGGCGTTTCGGTGACGCTGCGAGGCGATCGAATGTACGAATTCCTTGATCGGTTCATCAACGCTGTGCTGCCGCGCGTGCGCGACTTTCGCGGCGTCAGTCCGCGGGCGTTCGATGGCCGCGGCAACTACACAATCGGGATCAAAGATCAGTTGATTTTTCCCGAGATCGATTTCAACAAGGTTGATAGAACACGTGGACTGAACGTATCGATCGTGACGACGGCTCGAACAGACGAGGAGGGTCGCGCCCTGCTCAAAGAGTTCGGAATGCCGTTTACTAAATAGTCCGTAGTCCGTAGTCCGTGGCTTTCTGGGCGTACGACTACAGACTACAGACTACAGACTACAGACTACGGACTACGGACTACGGACTAACTATGGCAAGAATCTCTTCAACTTATAAGGCGAATGAACTGAAGCGCGCCCTGGCCAACGCAAAGCTGCGAGTCAAGGAGCAGCAGGGCAAGTCCAACAAGAAGGCAATCAAACGCGCGCGGGCGGCGGGACTCAATCTCAACGTCTTTACGTCGCGCGTTCACAACAGGTGCAGACGCTGCGGGCGGGGGCGCGCCTACCTGCGCAAATTCGCGCTCTGCCGCATATGCTTCCGCGAACTGGCGCTGGAGGGCCACATACCCGGCGTCACGAAGTCGAGCTGGTGAGAGTGAACAGTGAACGTGAAGCGCGAAACGTGATTAGCAAACCGCGAGGTCTTAACCACGCATCACGCATCACTCATCACGCATCACGCATCACGATTCAGGAGATTTATGACAGATCCGATAGCTGACATGCTCACGCGCGTGCGAAACGCGTATGCAGCCAAACATCAAAAAGTGGACGTGCCGCTTTCGAAACTCAAAGTCGAGATCGCGCGGATACTGAAGGACGAGGGATTCATAAACAACTATAAGATAATCGGCGAGGGTCCGCGCCGGAACATTCGGGTCTATTTGCGGTACGGGCCAAAGGGCGAGCAGGTGATGTCGAAGATCGAGCGGGTTTCGAAACCCGGCTGCCGCGTTTATGTGAACGGCACATCCGTACCAAAGGTGCTTGGCGGAATGGGCATCAACATACTATCGACTTCTCAGGGTCTGATGACCGACCGCCGTGCCCGTCGCGAAAAGGTTGGAGGCGAATTACTCTGCCGAGTTTATTAAAGAAGTAGCATAGGTTTCAGTTCTGTGCCCCGCTGTGAATCATACCGGATGCACCAGCCATACACAGACTCAACTCGATGCTACGCGGAGTTTGCTCATGTCTAGAATAGGTAGAAAACCGATATCGATACCGAAGGGCGTAAAGCTCAAGATCGAGAACGGCGCGGTCGAGGTCACTGGGCCCAAAGGCACGTTAGCGGTACCCTTACCGGAAGGCATAAAGTGCCGCGTCGAGGGTGATCAGTTGATCGCCGAACGCGAGTCGGACGACCATGCTGCGGTGCACGGGCTCGCTCGCGCGCTGGTCCAGAACGCCGTTACCGGTGTTACCGACGGGTTCCTCCGACAGCTTGATATCGTCGGGGTGGGCTACAAGGCAGAGCGTCAGAAGGATCGCGTGATTT
>DATLWF010000336.1:0-2566 GCA_035576605.1 Blastocatellia bacterium
GGTGAACAGGCCCAACCAGGCGAAAAGATCGCAGATGTGCAAGCGCCTCAGCAGACGGCCGTGCCGCCGCTCAATGAGAAAAACACCTCGTACGAAGATATTACTCACTACAACAATTTCTACGAGTTCTCGACCGACAAGCTCGAGGTGGCGAACAAGGCAAAGCGATTCGTGACTCGTCCATGGACGGTGGCCGTTGAAGGTCTTGTTCAAAAGCCGCGCGTGTTTGACATCGACGACCTGTTGAAGATCAGCCCTCCCGAAGAGCGCATCTATCGCCATCGCTGCGTCGAAAGGTGGTCGATGGTGATTCCGTGGGTGGGCTTTCCGCTGGCGAAGCTCCTGGATCAAGTGCAACCCCTGTCTCAAGCAAAATACATCGCCTTTGAAACGCTCGCCGATCGGAAGCAGATGCCAAACATCAGCTCGGATGTTCTCGATTGGCCTTACGTAGAAGGCTTGCGCTTGGATGAAGCAATGCACCCGCTGACGATTCTCGCAAGCGGGCTGTACGGTGAGACGTTGCCGCCTCAAAACGGCGCGCCGCTCAAACTGGTGGTGCCGTGGAAATATGGCTTCAAGGGAATCAAGTCGATCGTGAGAATCAAGCTCGTTGAAGATCAACCGCCGACGGCGTGGAACATCGCGGGCCCGCGCGAGTACGGCTTCTACTCGAATGTGAACCCGAACCGCGACCACCCCCGCTGGAGCCAGAAGATGGAGCGCCGGATCGGCGAGTTTGGGTTGAGAGACACATTACTGTTCAACGGCTATGGTGACCAGGTCGCGCAGCTTTACAGCGGGATGGATTTGATTAAGTACTTTTGAGGACCGATTGAAGAGTGACGCGTGAAACGTGATAGGGTCATGCGTGACACTGTGTGGGTATGATCTCGTAAGGATCGGAGGTCGGGAAGGGTGGCTTGCCCCGCGTGAAACGTGAAGCAGGCTTGTGGTCGGGAAGGGTGGCTTGCCCCCGCCTTGCTTCGGAAAAGTGAGCATTGACTGATAGGACAGGAGCGGGGGCAAGCCACCCTTCCCGACCTCCGATCCTGCCCGATAGCTCGAGTCTCTGAGCATCACGCATATCGAATCACACATCTCGAGATCGGCAATGAGAGACACCCGATTCGCTCAATTCACGATCTTCGTCAGCAGCGCGGTGCCGCTCACACTGCTTGGCTGGGACTGGTATCATCACCGCCTCGGCGCAAACCCCACCGAGTTCGCGACTCGCACGACCGGCGCGCTGACGTTGCTGTTCCTGATTCTATCGCTTGCGGTTACTCCGCTCCGAAAAGCGCTCGGGCTCCCGTGGATGATCAAGTTCCGGCGGCTGCTCGGACTGTACGGGTTCTTCTACGGCTGCGTTCACCTGCTGACCTACGTCTGGTTCGACAAGTTTTTTGGCTTCGGGCTCATCGGCGAAGACATCGTCAAGCGCCCGTTCATCACTGTCGGCATGGCGAGCTTCGTGATGCTGGTCCCGCTCGCGTTTACTTCGACTCAGAAGAGCATCAAGCGGTTGGGAGGCAAGCGATGGAACCGGCTGCACAGGCTCGTTTACCTCTCAGCAGCCGGCGGCGTGATTCACTACTACATGCTTGTGAAGGCAGACACTCGAGAGCCGATTTTGTTTGGCGTGGCAGTCGCGGTGGTTTTAGGCTACCGCGTTTTGAACAAGTTCTTCCCCAAGTGGACTCAACGGACTCCGTCGCGAGCGCAACGCTAGGGCTCGCGGCCAGAGAGTCGATAGCAGCGATTCATTACCAATCACCGAACAAACCGGCATGGAGAGTGACGAGCCCGAAGTGCTCTCTTGATGTTCTTTGTATTCTATTACTGCAGAGTGGGAAGAGCTTGTCATCTCTCGCCTCTTTCAAACTCGCAATATCAAACAAACAGTCTGAAAGACTCGTTACCTCCTCAGGCGTTAAGTAGCCTTGAATCGTCTCGTCATCTGTTCCGGGCCAGCGGTTTTCAGCCTCACACGTTTCCATTGCCGGGAATGTCCGCTTCGCTAAGAAAAGCAAGCTGAGTAGTTCTGATATTCCTTGAGATACGGTGCCCTTTTCTTGATATTGGTACTCCGAGCTCTTCCATTGACGGTCATCGCCTAACCACTTTACGCTGAAAATCCCTTCGAGAAAATGAAACTGATTCTTTGTCCCAGCAACCTGCAGCCCACTGGCAACGCGTCCGTAATAGGAAAAGAATCGGTCTTGGTCAAAAGGGTCGTCGCCGGAAAGCATCACGCTGGCATTTTGCTTTATGGCCGCACAGAGAAGAGCTGTCGTCGTCGCGATAATGCTATCTTTGGAGAGAGCCGCGTGTATTCGACTCTGCCTTACAAGACGGGCTGAAAGAATCTCCTCTCCACGGTTCCAGCCGATTTCCTGAAGGTATCTAGAGGGTATGTCAGCGCACTGCCTATCAAACTTGGTCACCCAAGACTGAAGAGCTTCATCCTGTCGCTGGATATGCTTCTCAGTGAACTGCCCAGGCGTCTGCCGGTGCTCAAGTAAGTCGCACCAGGCCGGTATTAGCTCTTGAGTTAGCTTTGTCC
>DATLWF010000337.1:0-3457 GCA_035576605.1 Blastocatellia bacterium
GAGACTATCATCAGGTCGGACTGACGAGGGCTCGGCCGAAAAACACCTGCGCCGAAGCGATCGATGTCAAAGCGGGACGCGCCGGTAGCCATCATTTCGATAGCGCAGCAGGCCAGGCCAAACGTCATGGGCCAAAGCGCAGACTTACGCGACCAATTGAAAACGAAATCAACAGTGGTTGTGATGATGCCGCTCGACGACTCTACGATTTCTTCTCTCTCTTTTGCCATTGAGTCCTTCCCGGTCAATTTGCAATCCGAAATACGCAATTCTTCCTACGCCCACTCGAGCGCGCCTTTGCGCCAGGCGTAGTAATAACCCACTACCAGGATGCCGATGAACATGAGCATCTCGGCTAATCCGAACAGGGCAAGCCGGTCATAGATCACCGCCCAGGGGAAAAGGAATATGGTCTCAACATCGAAGATCAGGAACAGCATCGCCACGATGTAGAAGCGCACCGAGAAGCGGTCGCGAGCATCCCCGATGGGATCGACGCCGCACTCATATGGCATCAGCTTTTCGCGTTCGAATACCCTTCGCTGGACGAGCCGGGACACGCCCAGGAGCACGACCGGCAGCAACACCGCTATCAGGAAGAAAATGACGATCGGTATGTAGCCATAGATAGGAGGGGTTGCCCCAGTGGTGGTCGGAGGCGCCGACCCACCCGGCCTGGTTGGAGCCTGGAGCAAGACCGCGAGTAACTCTGTCATCGCTCACCTGCGAAGTTTGAGATTTGATTCCCTGGCAGCACGCTCATCTTAGTTTTCCCTTTCGCAGTATGTCAAGCAACGGTGTTGAGAGCAACGCCATTGAACACCAAGCACCGTTGATAGCAAGACGCCAAACAGACCAAAAGACAGACCATACAAACACGACTCGGTTAACTGGGATTGAGTTCAATCCTGCTCTTGGCTGTCGCTACGATACTTGCGACGTGTCGCATAGAATCGTCGGATCGTCGCTCCGAATAATGGAATGAACCCAATGAGGAAATGATAGTGTCGACGATTCAACAACTGAGGCCGGTAGGTCTCCTGAGAATCACAAGCAGCGGGGGCAAGCCGCCCTTCCCCGACCTGTTATTGTGCTAAGGTTCGACAACGCCCGCTGTCCTCGGTATTTTCATACTGTCGCCAAGGGCCGAGGGCCGAAACGGATGAGGCGGGACAATCGGGGCGAGTGAGCGCCGGCGGACATACGAGCCGACGCGTGCAAGAAACTTGAAAGCCAGAGTGCAGCAAGCGTCGCGCGTCGCTTCCTTCTAAAGGTCCTTGCCGTTGATCGTGTAGTTGACTTTTCTCTGATACGTCGTTACCAGAAAGTCTATGTCTTTTTGGTAGTTGACAGATATCTTGATTCTGCCGGGTTCACGGGATACAAGGCTGATGCTGTTCTCCGGCAGCTCGTATTCTTGCCTGATGAGTTCGATGGCCTTATTGATATCGACTTCCTTGGTGTTTCGCACGGCAGATTTGTTCGCAAGATCGTCGACCTTGAAGGCAAGTTGCCGCTCGTCTATATAAATCGGCGTTATTTTGATCACAATAAACGCTGCGACCCCAATGAGGATTAGCGTCAAAAGCACTTTGATTGAAATTGCACCGCGCTCTCGCGGCCGCGCATCGGCGCCAGTGGCGTTGCTGCTCATGATTTGTCTCCAGTCGTTTTCGGGATACGCAAGGACAGGCGATTACGGGCGAACCCTGCCCCGGCCTGCTGCGTCGTTCACCGAATGCGAATCATCCGCTCCTCGCATCTTAAGCGAGAGCGTCTTTGAGGGCTGCCCTGACTATCTGCGGGGGCACGTCTGATCTGATCACGACTTTACCTATCTCAACCGGCAGCACGAACGCAGCACGGCCGGATTCAACCTTCTTGTCGTGATGCATTGCTGAAAGTATATCATCGAGCGCAAGAGTTTTAGCGCTCGGGAGCCCGCCAACGCTGAAAATCGCCGTTTCGATCGTCTTCCGATCGCCGGTCGGCAGAAGTCCCAGGCGCTCGGCTATTCTCGAAGCGGCGCGCATCCCAAGCCCAACCGCTTCGCCGTGTAGAAAGCGCCGGTAGCGTGTGACGGCTTCCAGAGCATGGCCAACGGTATGGCCAAAGTTCAGTATCCTTCTAAGCCCGCCTTCGCGCTCATCGCTTCGCACCACCCGCGCCTTGATGCCGCAACAGCGCGCAATCAGGTGCTCGAGCTCCGTCGAATCAAGTTTCTTTAACTCGTCGATGTTCCGAGCTATGCGATTGAACAATCGGCCGTCGCTAATCACGCCGTACTTGATGGCTTCGTAAAGTCCCGCCTGCATCTGACGCGCCGGAAGCGTGCGCAGCACCAGGGGATCGATCACCACAAGCGAAGGCTGGTGGAAAGCGCCGATGAGATTCTTACCGAGAGGATGATTAACGGCAGTCTTGCCGCCGATTGAGCTGTCTATTTGAGCGAGCAGCGTGGTGGGAACCTGGATCAGTCGTATTCCTCGCAGATAGGTCGCGGCGACAAAACCTGCCAGATCGCCGACGACGCCTCCGCCCAGCGCGACGATCACATCGGAGCGCTCAATGCGACGCTCGAGTAAGAATGTAAACAGCGACTCGGCTGTGCGGAGACTTTTGAATCGCTCGCCGTCGCCGATTGAAAAATGATGGACCTTGAAGCCGGCGCGAGCCAATGATCTAACAGCCGGGCCGCCGTAGATCGAGTCAACAGTGGGATTGCTGACGACGACGGCGCGTTTTGCGTTCCGGCCCAGAGCCGAGCGCGTGCGCTGACCCAACTCGTCGAGCAGACCGGGGGAAATTTGAATCTGATAGCTGCGCGATCCAAGGTTTACGGCTACTGTTCGCATAACGGATGAGCTCTTTCGATAGAGGGGCTTCCGGCGGACTCGCTACTTCAAGGCCGCATTGAACTCGTCGATGAGCGGGTCGAACCTGATGGGGCCGATGCCTATCTGGGCTGCCATTTCATCGGCGGTATATCGGTCGCCGGTTTCCCAAATCTCTTTCAAAAAGTCGCCTGCCCGGCGCGAAGCCCACCAGCGCGATCCAAAACGAGTCTTCAGGTATTCGCGCAACGAAACCTCGAACGCCCACGCACGAAGGTAGCTTGCTGAGTAGAACGAATCGTCGAGATCGAACAGAAACTCTCCAGGCTCGGTCTTGAAATTAGTCGCGCTCGTTTGAAGTTCGGCGTACAGTTCAGACGAAACAACAAGGTCATCGTCGAGGTGAAGCCGACTCTCGTACATGAGCTTCGCCACGTAGCGGCGCACGGTCACCAGTCTCGCGAGCATCACCGAACGAACGAACTCGGCGTTGTCTTTGATTCCAAGAAAAGCCGCAAGCCAATCGCCGTCAGAGATCAGATGGTTAAACAGGAACGCGTAGCTTTCAGTGAGCGCGTAGTCGCCGGTGTACTTAAACTCAGGTGGCAACTCCGGGGAGGCCC
>DATLWF010000338.1:0-2187 GCA_035576605.1 Blastocatellia bacterium
GGTGATGCCGGGAATCTCAGCGTTGTCGATGACCAGCTTATCGTTGAACACGAGTGTGACCCTGCGTCCGATCAGCGTAATGTCGAAGCTCTGCCACTCGCCAGCCTTCCTGGCGGGATTGCTGGAAGGGGTGATAAATCCGTAGACTCCGCCAATTCGATGGCTCTCGGGCGCCTGTCCGAAGTTGTCTTCGATCTGGACCTCGTAGCGCCCGCGCAGATAGACGCCGCTGTTGCTCTTTTCGACCATCTTGAATTCTACGTGCAGCTTGAAGTCGGTGAACTTTTGATCTGTGATTATGTCAGTGCCGTGCGGTGTGTTTTCCATCAGCGCATCAGCCACTCGCCATGAACGAGCCTTGCTCATGTCGCGGACTCTCCAGCCTGCCAGATCGCGACCGTTGAATAGTGTTATCGACTTGCCCCATCGCGGAGCGGACTTGCGATCGAGCTTCGGCGCTCGCACTGCGGACCACTTCAACGTGTTGCCGCTCGGGTCGAAGGTCGTCCCTTCCAGGCGCTCGCCAACCAGGTTAGCCTCGAACTTGAGATCCGTCTTGTGCTGCTCGTACTGAATCGGCAGGCTGAATGTGAGATGCCCCTTCGCGAAATCAATGGTTTTAATGGGTCGCTGACTCCCAACTCTCCCAACGAAGCGTCCTGTGAGGTTGCCGCCCTCGCCGGTTACCTCGAACCACGATGGGTATTGGCCGCCGCTGGCTTCCTGGATCGTCACGTCCCAGCGGCCGACGATCTTACCATCCGGTACTAGACTGCGGTGCAAACCAGAAGCGCCAATCATGTGAGTGCTCGATAGCGCGAGGCAGAGCACAGCCAGAGATTTTCTCAAGAACATTTGATCGCTCCTTCAAAGAAGTTTAGTCTTCCAGGCGTAGTCGTGCGATTTCTCATTGCAAACGATACGAGCACGAGGATAATAGTAGGCTTTCAACAGTCGGGCAACCGCGGCCTGGGAGCGCAGGCGCCTGGGAGCGCAGGGCCTGGGAGCGCAGGCATCCTTGCCTGCCTCTTCCAACGAAACGCAAAGCAGGCAGGATGCCTGCGCTCCCAGGGGCCTGCGCTCCCAGGGCATGCGATCTCGGGGCACGCGATCCCAGGACGTAAAAGGAGGGTGAACCATGGACTCAACAGGAAGAACCTCTCGACGAGATTTCATCAAGCTAACGACTGCTGCGACGGTGGCGGCCGCTACATCCACCACGATCCTTGCCGCCGATGAAGCCAGGCAGCCCGTGCGAGTTTCACCGAGTGACAAGATCAGACTAGGCCTCATCGGAGCCGGGGGGCAGGGAATGGGCGACACGCGCGAAGCGTTGAAGATCCCCGGGGTCGAGCTGGTCGCAGTCGCCGACCTCTACGACGGGCGCCTGACTCGCGCAAAAGAGATCTGGGGGAACCAGCTATTTACAACGCGCGACTATCGCGAAGTCCTGGCTCGCTCAGACATCGACGCCGTGGTTATCGCCACTCCTGACCACTGGCACATGCGCATCTCGAATGATGCGATGAAGGCCGGCAAAGACGTCTATTGCGAGAAGCCGATGGTGCAGTCACTCGAACAGGGCAAGCACGTCATCGAGACGGCGCAGCAGACGAACCGGATCTTTCAAGTCGGCAGCCAGCGCGTCAGCTCGATCGTCTACAAGAAAGCCAAGGACCTGCTTGCTTCGGGAGCGATCGGCGAGCTGAACCTGGTTGAATGCTGGTGGGACCGCAGCAGCGCGATCGGCGCGTGGCAGTATTCAATCCCGCCCGATGCCTCGCCAACGACGGTTGACTGGGACCGCTTTCTCGGCGAAGCGCCGAAACGAGAATTCGACGCCACACGGTTCTTCCGATGGCGAAACTATCGCGACTACGGCACTGGAATCGCCGGCGATCTGTTCGTTCACCTCTTTTCAGGTCTGCATTTCGTCGTCGGAACGACCGGCCCGACGCGAGTGATGGCTACCGGCGGGACTCGCTACTGGAACGATGGCCGCGACGTACCCGATGTGATGCTTGCGTTGTGTGACTACGCAAAGACCGCGAACACACCCCCCTTCAACCTAAGTCTGAGAGTCGATTTCGCCTCAGGCGCGAACGAGAGTTCAGGGTTCCGGTTCATCGGCAGTGAAGGCGTGATGACGCTCTCGGGAGTAGTCACGGTCGCCAAGAAACAGCGCGC
>DATLWF010000339.1:0-10693 GCA_035576605.1 Blastocatellia bacterium
GACCTTCATTGGAGGGGATTCTCCGCGGAAATCTCACCCGACGGCCGGGAGCCTTTCAGCTATGACTACAGTCACGTCTCGCTAACTTCGCCCTGGAAGACCATGCCCGGCCGTTACACGAGAGAAGGCGATGTGAGAGAGTTGCTCGCGCGTGCCGATGACATGTTTGTGATCTCAAAGCCTGGTGACGAGATCGCGTTATCGTTCGACGCGACAAGACTGCCGCCGCTGCGTCGAGGATGGAAGCGGACTTTCCTGCTCTACGCCGATGGCTTCAGCAAAGAGATGGATATCAACTCGGCGAGCCCCGATCTGGTTGCTCCATTGCCGTTTCACGCGATGAAGAGTTATCCGTACTCCGAAAAAGAGTCGTATCCAATGACTCGCGCGCACCTCGCGTACATCGAACGCTACAACACCCGTTTGGTTCGGTCCACGTTGCCGCCGATAGAGACGGCCGCGGGAATCAAACAGTGATAAGGAAGTGAGATGGAACACATCCGTTATTCAGTCGCCGCCTGTCAGACTGATCTTCCAAATCCGGTCGAGCGACGCCAGATGCGCGCGAACACCGATCGCATGCTCTCGATGATCGACTCGGCGGTAGCAGGCAGTGCACCCTTTTTACCCGTGAAGCTCGTCGTGTTTCCTGAGTTCGCTCACGCGGCGCCGGTGTTTGAAACAGTCGCGGAGCTGATCGAGAAGCTCTCGATACCAATCCCAAACGAGCACACTGAGCGCATCGAACAAAAGGCGCGCGAGCATGGCATTTATATTCAGACCGGCTCGATGCTGGAGACGGATTCGAAATGGCCTGGCCGCGTTTTCAATACGACGTGCCTGATCGGTCCCGAAGGCATGCTCTACAAATATCGCAAGGTGAACACCTGGATCCCGTACGAGGTTCACTCGAGCCCTCACGACCTTGACGGATATGACGAGCCTCTGTTCCCGGTAGCCGACACGCCGATCGGTCGCATCGGTTGTGCGATTTGTTACGACTGGCTGTTCCCCGAAGCGATTCGCCAGCTCGCGGCCAACGGCGCCGAAGTGCTGGTGCGTGTTTCCGCTTACATGGATCCGTGGGGCGCGACCGAGCCTATGGACTGGTGGACGGTAGTGAATCGCTGCCGCGCAATCGAGAACATCGCTTACGTAGTAGGCGCGAACCAGGGCGCGAGCCTGAAAATGTACCCGCCATACTCGTGGCCGGGTGGAAGCCAGGTGGTCGATTACGACGGCCGGCTGCTCGCGCAAGCCTCGCCCGGTCCCGGCGAGAGAATCGTGGTCGCACCAATAGACATCACCGCGCTTCGTCACGAGCGGGTGACCCGTCGCGGGCACCACATGCTCGCACATTTGCGGACCGAGGCTTATCCGGTTTATGGAACCCATCGCTACCCCCCAAAGGAACTTGAAGCGAGCGGCGATGCGACGCTTTCATACGAGCGCAACAATGAACTGATTGATGAGGTAAAACGCGGGCTGGGCGATTGAACTCAGTCTACAAGGAATCCTGCTTCCAGCGGCCAGCTCGTCACACCTGCGAGCCCAATAAGCGACAGGTTCTCCGATCATGAACAGTTCATGCTGCGGAGCCCTGGGCCATCAGCGCAGGCTCGCGGTCGGGTGGCTCGCCCCCGCGCAGTACTGGGAAGTGGTCATTCAAAAGAGCGGGGGCAAGCCACCCTTCCTGACCACTAGCCTGCCCTGACAAAGGTAGGTTCGTGTGGTTCTACCTGCGATGAGAGGCTCCGACCAGGAGACCCCATGGCACTAAGGCTTAAGCGCGTCAGGGACCCACTTCTGACAGAAAACTCACTCAATTCCGCCGTTGACAAGGTTGGGAGGGAATTGGTACTTTTGCCCGGTCATACAACAAAGCCCGTGTCCCGATACTAGTTGCTCACGATTTGACCAGATTGCGAATCCGGTTTATTTCGAGAAGGAGTCTTCCGCTCATGAAAAAGTTGATAATGGCTATTTTTTCGATTCTCATCTGCTGTTTCGCCGTAGCGCTCGCTCAACAGTCCGCAACCGCAAGCCTCAGCGGGCGAGTTGTTGATCCCAATGGAGCGGTCATAGTCGGCGCGCAGATTATCGCGAAGAATAAAGCGACGGACATTCAGCGCGAAACGAAGACGAACGATCAAGGGCTGTTCGTCCTGACAAATCTGGCTCCGGGCGAATACGAACTGAAAGTAGAAGCACCCGGTTTCAGAGCAGAAACTCATTTGGCGACGCTTGAAGTCGGACAGAACGCGACGGTGGACCTTTCCCTCGATGTTGGCATGGCGATAATAGACTCTATTTCGAAGGCTGATGTTGACCGAATTAACAGGGTTTCCTCCGTGGTTGACGGAGTGATAAACCATCGTGCGATTGATCGACTCCCGCTCAATGGGCGCAACTTTCTCGAGCTTGCTCTGCTTGTGCCGGGCAATTCGCCCGCGCCGAACTTCGATCCGACAAAAACAAACTCGGTAGTCATATCCTCAGCGGGCCAGCTTGGGCGCGGCGGCAACGTAACGATTGACGGAGCCGACAACAATGACGACGTGGTAGGCGGGCCGCTTCTAAATATCTCTCAAGAGGCGGTGCAGGAATTTCAAATCGCCACGAATCGCTTTTCAGCCGAGCTTGGCCGCTCAGGTTCTTCGGTCATCAACATCGTCACCAAATCGGGCACAAATGAATTTCACGGGTCGGGCTCATTCTTCTTTCGAGATCGAAAGCTGCAAGGCTTGCCGGCAACTTTCGATCGCAGCAACCCGACTCCCCCGTTTGACCGCGAGCAGTATGCGGTAGCGCTCGGCGGCCCGATCAAGAGAGACAAAGCGTGGTGGTTCGGCTCGTTTGAGTATCGAAATCAGGATGGCGCGGTCCTTGTAGGCGAGCGCGATACCGCTACCCGCACAATCAAGCGCGGCTTTGCCGACGCGCCGCTCAACGATTTGCTAGGAACAGCGCGTGGCGATTGGCAAGTATCTAATAACGATCAACTCGCCTTCCATTATTCCATCGAGCGCGCGGATGACATTGGGGCAAGCACCTTGATTCGATCCATCGGCTCTGCATCGCAGCGGCAGGATGGAACCAATCACTATCAAACTTTCCTGATAAACTACACCCGTCTTCTCTCGCCGCGCGCAGTCAACAGCTTCGGATTTAGTGAGAATAATTTCATCAATCGAACTGAGCCGGTGACGCCCGGACCACAACTCACCTTCCCCTCCCTGCAAGACGGCGCATCGTTTCGCGTGCCGCAGCAGACAAGGCAGAACCGGCTGCAATTTTCCGACACGCTTTCGCTCCTGAAGGGCGCCCACGACTTCCGTTTCGGCGGAGACATCCAACGCATCGATGCTGACTTCAACCTCCAGGTATTTCAGCAAGGCCGCATCGAGCTTGTTCAGGACTTCCCCGACTTCGATCATAATGGCGACGGACGCGTCGACGATAACGACCTGCTCTTTGCGGTCACGCTGCGCAGTTCGACGCCCGATCGTGCGCTCATAATTCCCGACGCCGACAACACGCACCTGGCTTTCTTCTTCCAGGATAACTGGCGCGTGCATCCACAACTGGCCCTCAATCTCGGCTTGCGCTATGAGCTCGATACCGACGTGAAAAACGTCAGCCGCACGGACGAGTTAAATCCGCTTATTAAACCCTTTCTCAGCGGCACGCGGCACCGGGATAAAAACAACTTCGGGCCGCGCGTCGGCTTCAACTGGGCAACGAGCGATGGGCACACAAGCATTCACGGCGGCTACGGCATCTACTATGATCGCGTGACCCTCGAGATTCAGTCGCTGGAGCGAGGGCTTGACGGTCGCGCGCTCGCCATCGAGGTGCGCGCCGGCAACGTCTTTTTCATTGATCCGAACACGGGCCGCTTCCCGCCTTTTGCGCCGACGATCAAGAATCCGTTCACCGGGTTCATTCTTCCCGGCGCCGGCGCTGCCGGCATTAACATCATCGACAATAAACTGCAAAACCCGATGGTTCAGCAGACGAATCTCGGCATCCAGCGCGAGATAGGCAGGGATTTTGTCGTGCGCGCCGATTACCTGCACAACTTCGGCACGCACTTCATCATCGGCCGCTTGATCGGCACAGTAATCAATCCGGTAGTCGGCGGGCCCGACGGAGTGGTCAATCTCGAATCAAGCGTCAAGACGAAATACGATGGCCTGCTTGTGAGCGCCGAAAAGCGTTTCTCGAACCACTATCAACTGCGGGCTTCCTACACTCTGTCGAAAGCGTTCAACTATGCAAACGATGATCAAATCCCGTTCGCCAACGGGCCGATCGATCCAAACAATCTCAGTCTCGAGTACGGGCCCACGCCTAACGATCAACGTCATCGTTTCACCTTCTCAGGGTTCGTTGAGCTACCGGGCAAGTTCACGCTAGCGCCAATCTGGACGATTGCATCCGGAGTGCCGATGGACATCCTCCTGCCCGACGCCAGCACTCGCATTCCGGTCTTACAGCGCAATGCAGGCGGGCGCCTGTTTCACACGGGCGCGGAGTTGAACGCATTTATTGGCCAGATCAACACTGGCGGCGGCATCAACGGCAAGCCGCTGCCTCTTGTCCGCGACGACGCTCGCTTCAACGACAGCTTCAATTCACTGGACCTTCGTCTTTCACGACCATTTCGGTTCAACGAGCGCGCAAAGATTGAGCCGATAGTCGAGGTATTCAATCTCTTCAACGTGACAAACGTACTGGGTGTGTCGAACGTGAACTACTCGGGATTCTCGAATGTGCTCGCGCGCGACAGCGACGACCCGAGCAGTCCGGGCTTTCTGAAATCGTCGAGTTTCGGACGGCCGGTTACGACCGCCGGCGGCGTGTTCGGCTCAGGAGGGCCGCGCGCATTTCAAGTCGCGGTGCGATTCACTTTCTGACCGGCAAATGAACCGAAGAGATCCGAGGAACTCGACTTACGGCTTCGGGACTCAGGTGCCAATCGACATCGCAGTTGTCGCGCCAGGCGCGTCAGTCTATTATTTCTGCAAAAGAAAACCCGAAAGTCTGAATTGGGAGAGGAAAAAATGAGATTAACAAGCCATTTTCGTCTGTCAGCTTCCATCCTGACTTCACTTCTTGCTTGTTCATTTGCTATCGCGATGGCGCAGGAGGCGGCCGTCGTTCTGACCGCGAAAGACTCGGCGCGTGTTGTCCCAACCACTTTCTACTTTGAAGGCCTGAGCGCGCCGACGCAGATACGCAACTCGGCCGCCGCGCGCTTTGGGGCTAAACGCTTCGTCATCGCCGGACTGGTCGACACCTCGGGCTACTCGACGGAAGTGCGAGCCAAGTATCAGGGGTTCTTCATCACCGATTCCCCGATCACGGTCGGAGGCAAAGATCTAAGTACCGGGGCATACGGCTTCGGATTTTCCGATGATGGCAAGTTCAACGTCCTGGATGTAGGCGGCAACGCGGTGATGTCGGTTGGCACGGCCAAAGATACGGCCCTGCGCCGTCCTCGACCGCTGATGATGGTGAAAGAAAAGGACGGCCTGCGGCTATATGCCGAGCGCAGTTATGTAGTTATCGCAGCGAAATAGTAACTCCCTGGGAGCGCAGGCATCCCTGCCTGCTCGGGTTTGCGAGGAAGAGGCAGGCAGGGATGCCTGCGCTCCCAGGAAGTCGGTTTGTTTTTTTACTGTGGCCCAATATAATTCGGCTACCTGACCCAGGCATCCGCGGTCAGGGGTGAGGGCCGCCGCTACGATTCGATCGAGTGTCTCCCCAGGGCTGATTTGCCGAGGATTTATGAGCGACCAGACGACTCCCAAAAAAACCGTTAAACTTTGGGTCATTTGCTATCTGGTTCTGCTTGTCAACAGCTCGTACCTGGCTGGCTACGCTGATCCTACCCTGTTTTACTTTGGCAACGTTGCGCTGCACTTGATTCTCGGCGTCGTTCTAACAATTGCCTTTGCTATCTATGCCTTCAGACGGTTCGGCCAATTCTCCAGGACAATGAAGCTTGCAGTCGTCCTGCTCGCCGTCGGCGCCGCCCTCGGGCTGTTTATGATGAAGTTTGGCGCGACGCGTCAGTATCGCTGGGCGCTCTACTCTCACATCGCGTTCGGGGTGGCGGGTTCGATTCCGCTTCTGCTGGTTCTTGCAAGAGGCGCGCGGAACTATCCGGCTTCTCGACGAAGGTCGCTCGTTTATGTTGCAATTGTATCACTCATATTCGTGTTCCCCATCGCGTCGACCGCCTACAATCGCTACGCAAGCGAAGCGCGAAACAGAATCGTCAATCCCGACAACGTTCCCTTGAGCATGGGAGGCGAAGGATCAGGCCCGAACAGTCCGTTCTTCCCTTCCTCCGCGGAAACCAATGTTGGCGGCACCATTCCGTCCACTTTTTTCATGACCAGCAAGGAATGCGCCCGTTGTCATAAGGAAATCTACGATCAGTTCAACGCCTCGGCGCATCACTTCGGATCGTTCAACAACCAGTGGTACAGAAAATCAATCGAGTATATGCAAGACGTCATCGGCACGAAGCCGTCGAAGTGGTGCGCCGGATGTCACGATCACGCCGTGTTCTTCAACGGCCGGTTCGATCGACCCATCAAGGAACAGATTGACACACCGGAAGCGCAAAACGGATTGGGCTGCACGTCTTGCCATTCGATAGTTCATGTCAAGAGCACGATGGGCCAGGGCGACTTCACGATCGAGTATCCTCCGATGCACGATCTGGTAGTGAGCGACAACAAGTTCCTGAAATGGACGCACGATTACTTGCTGTACATCGACCCGCAGCCTCATCGCGAAACGTTCTTGAAGAGCTTCCATACGACACAGACGCCGGAGTTTTGTTCGAGCTGTCACAAGGTTCACCTGGACGTGCCGGTGAACAACTATCGCTGGTTCCGCGGCTTCAACGAGTATGACAACTGGCAGGCATCGGGAGTTTCGGGCGAGGGCGCGCGATCGTTTTACTATCCGCCGAAGCCACAGAAGTGCGCCGACTGCCATATGCCACTGGTAGCGGCTGGCGATCCGGCCGCGCGAGACGGAAAGGTTCACTCCCATCGGTTTCCGGGCGCGAATACCGCGCTTCCCTATGTCAATCACGACGACGAGCAGTTGAAGGCGACTCAAGACTTTCTTCAAGACGGGCAGGTATCAATCGACATCTTCGGCATGGCTCGCACCGCCGCGCCCGCGCCGCAAACTGAAAAGAAGAAGACAGCCCAGGAAGAACCACAGTTAGCGAGTACGTTCGCGATCGGCGAAGAGTCAGCGAACTTCGGCGCCGGGCAAGCTTTTATCTCGCAGCCTGTCGAAGTCATCGGACCGCTTGATAAAGTCGATGCTACGGTTCGTCGAGGCGATTCCGTCCGCGTTGAAGTCGTCGTGCGAACACGAAAGGTCGGGCACTTCTTCCCGGGCGGCACCGTTGATGCTTTTGACGTGTGGGTCGAGCTTGAAGCGGTCGACGACAAGGGTCAAACGATCTTCCACAGCGGAGAAGTTGGAGACGGTGGGCGAGGTCCGGTCGAGCCGGGCGCGCACTTCTATCGCAGTCTTCAACTGGACGAACACGGCAACCCGATCAACAAGCGCAATGCGTGGATGACGCGGTCGGTCGCCTATGTGCGGTTGGTTCCGCCGGGCGCCGCCGATACGATTCATTACCGGTTGAACATCCCTGAAAACTGCGGCGATCGAATCTACCTGAAAGCAAAAGTCAACTATCGCAAGTTCGCATGGTGGAACACGCAGTGGTCGTTCGCCGGGGTGCGCGACGCCGGCCAAAAAGACTTCTCGGTCACGGCCGGCCACGACGACGGCAAGTGGGTGTTCACCGGCGACACGTCTACGGTGTCCGGACAGATCAAAGCGATTCCCGATATCCCGATCACGGTGATGTCTTATCGAGAGACGTCGCTGAAGGTCATCCCTCGCGGCGCTCCGCTGCCCGAAACAAAACCATTCCTCGACAAGTCAGTGCGCGAGCGTTGGAACGACTACGGCATAGGCTTGTTGCTGCAAGGAGACTTGAAGGGAGCGGAAGCGGTCTTCTTAAAAGTTACCGAGATGGAACCTGAGTATGCCGACGGCTGGGTGAACATCGCGAGGGCGCAGATCCAGGAAGGCAACATGGAAGAAGCCGAGCAGGTCTTGCGTAAAGCCCTGGAGGTCGATCCGAATCTGGCGAAGACTCATTTCTTCCTCGGAACGGCGCTGAAGAGCCTCGGTCGATACGATGAAGCACTTCAAGAGACTCGCATTGCTGCTTCAAAGTACCCGCGCGATCGTGTGGTGGTGAATCAAATCGGACGGATATTGTTCCTCAAGCGGCAATACACTGAAGCCATCGATGAGCTTCAGAAGGTGCTCAAAATCGATGCGGAAGACCTCCAGGCTCACTACAATCTGATGCTGTGCTATCAGGGACTGGGCAATTCCGAGCCTGCGGCGCGCGAGCAGACTCTGTACAAACGGTTCAAGGCCGACGAGACAGCCCAGTTCATCACCGGGCCCTACCGGCAGCTTCATCCGGAGGATAACAACGAGCGCCAGCAAATTCACGAGCACGTTTCTGTTCTTTCAACTCCGCGTACTCAGCCTTACACTGCGGTCACCAGCAAACGTGTAAGCCGCATTAATGCAAAAACGCGGTGAGAGAAGTTCACGTTGTAAAGGTGATCTGATGCCAAGAGTTCCTTTCGCTTTCCTTTTCATCGTCCTTTTACTGATTCCGGTGATCAGTTGCGGCCACGGTCCATCAACCGAGGATGTATCCTCCGCGCCAGACAAGCAGAAAGCCGCCGGTACAGCTCAACCGGCAGAGCAGGCGACCACACAGGAAGCGCCCGCCGCCACCGATGTGCCGCGGTATTCTGGACCGATCACATTCGCTGACGTGACTGCCCCGGCAGGCATTCACTTCAAACACAACAGCGGCGCCTTCGGCAAAAAGTACCTCCCTGAAACGCTCGGCTCGGGCTGTGCCTTTCTCGATTACGATAACGACGGCTGGCAGGACATACTGCTGATCAACTCGACGAAGTGGCCGGGACAGGCTGGCTCGAAGTCTTACCCCGCTCTGTATCACAACAACCAGAACGGCACGTTCACGGATGTGACTAAAGAAGCCGGCCTTCTAGTCGAGATGTACGGTCTCGGGTGCGCAGTAGCCGACTACGACAACGACGGCTTCGACGATATCTATGTCACTTGTCTGGGACCGAACCACCTGTTCCGGAATCTGGGCAACGGCAAGTTTCAGGATGTCACCGCCAAGGCGGGAGTCGGCGATCCCAGCTTTTCCACAAGCGCCATCTGGTTCGACTACGACAAAGACGGAAAGCTCGATCTGTTCGTCTGTAACTATGTCGAATGGTCAATCGACAAAGACCTCTTCTGCACCCTCGACGGTAAGAACAAATCTTACTGCACGCCGGAGTCGTACAAAGGTCAAAGCTCGACGCTCTATCACAACCGGGGCGACGGAACGTTCGAGAATGTGACGAAACGAGCCGGGTTGTACGATCCTGCGAGCAAATCGCTCGGCGTTGCGATGCTTGATTATGACAACGACGGCTGGCCGGATCTGTTCGTAGCCAATGACACTCAACCGAATAAGCTTTATCGCAATAACGGGGACGGGACCTTCACCGACAATGCGATGACTGCCGGGATAGCTTTCAGCGAAGCCGGCGTCGCCCGCGCGGGCATGGGTGTAGACGCCGCGGACTATGATGGCTCGGGCAGACAGAGCCTGGTGATCGGCAATTTCTCCAACGAAATGATGGCGCTGTATCACAACGAAGGCACGGGCCTGTTCATCGACGAAGCTCCGACTTCTGCGATAGGCAAGGCATCGCTGCTCACTCTAACCTTCGGCTGTTTCTTCTTTGATTACGATCTTGACGGACTGCCTGACATCTTTGCGGCAAACGGGCATGTCTCGGACGACATAAGCGCCGTTCAGCAAAAGGTCAAGTATGCCGAGCCGCCGCATCTGTTTCGCAATCTTGGAAAGAAGCGATTCGAAGAAGTGACGTCGAAGCTCGGCAGGGCGCTCGGCCAGGCAATGGTTGCGCGCGGCGTGGCTTATGGGGACTTTGACAACGATGGTGACCTCGACGTTCTGATTATGTCCAACAACGGCCGGGCTCGGCTTCTTCGAAACGACGGCGGTAATCAGAACAACCTGCTCCGGATCAAGACCGTGGGAACGACTTCGAACCGGGATGGCATCGGAGCTAAGATTACAGTAAAGGTGACAAATCAGCAGAAGCTTTGGGGCATTGTGAAGACAGGTTCAAGCTACGCTTCACAGAGCGAACTGCCATTGACCTTTGGTCTCGGCAAAGCCGAGAAAGTCGCAAGCATTGAGGTCGTGTGGCCGAGCGGCCGCGTGGACAACCTGGCGGACGTGAGCGCGAATCAAGTGATTACGATTCAGGAAGGAGTGGGAATGATCGCACATCAGGCGATCGTGTTTGCGAAGCCCTGAGGAATTTTCTATTTTCTATTTTCTATTTTCTATTTGTCATTGAAGAGAATCGGTAAATCGCGGTATCAAATCGAATGAAATGACAAAGGAAAAATGACAAATGGAAAATGGAAAATGGAAAATCCTCTATCCTCTATCGTCGATCCTGGATCCTCACTCCTCGCCGCTCAGGGCTTCGCAAAC
>DATLWF010000340.1:0-2369 GCA_035576605.1 Blastocatellia bacterium
GATCGCGTTGAGATATGAATGAGTCCGTGGTCCGTAGTCTGAGTCCGTGGTCCGTGATCCGTAGCTCGGAGTCAGATGTCGACTAAGAGACTGACCACTGACCACTGACTACTGACCACTGACTGTGACCTAATTTTTGGAGAAGGAGAAAGCAATGAAATCCAAGACTGCGAAAACACTATTCGGTATGGCTGTTGTGATGTGTTTTGTGTCCGCGCTCTATGCGCAGGAAAACAAGCCTCGACCCAAGTTCATCGCGTTCGGCAGCGATTCACCCGAGCGTGGGACGACCCGAGTGGGCTACTGGAACAACGAGAAGAACATGGGCGCCGGGCAATTCGCGATCGACTATGGACGACCCGTGTGGCGCAAGGAGTACGAAGACACCGCCAACTTCGACAAGATGACCAGGGGCAAAGTGTATCGGCTCGGAAGCAATTTCTGGACGACGCTGGACACCGATATGCCATTGACGATTGCTGGCAAGACGGTGCCAGCGGGTTCGTGGTATCTGGGACTGCACCGTTCGGAGGACGGGGCGACGTGGAGCCTGGTGTTCATCGACCCGGCCAAAGCTCGTGCCGCTCACGTGGATGCCTCGGAGATCGAGCGCGCGCCGGTCGCATTCAAGGCGCCAATGACCGTCGAGCAGGCGGCTGAGTCGAAAGATAAGCTGACGATCGATCTGGCTTTCCAGAAAGGGAACTTGAAGGACGTGACCTTGAAGATCGCCTGGGGCAAGATGCAGTTGACCGCGCCGATCCAGGTCCCGGTTCCGGCGAGTTAGGTTTCGATGACAGCAACGATAGCAGCAGCTAGAAGTAGTATGGACTTAGTCTGAGGCCCTCCGTCAGGAGGGCGATGTTTATAGTAAGGACGTTGCGTGGTCCGCTCACCCCGTCAGGGGTGAAATGTAACGATGTTATCAGCGGCACATGGAACTCCTGACGGAGTTCGTTCGTTAGACGCGTCGCTCGCTATAAACATGGAACTCCTGACGGAGTTCCGCGGGTTGCCTCGTCTCAAATGTCCTATCTCCTGAGACAGTCTGTGTAGCGGAGACTCGGCGATAACCACTCAACTAAATTCTCGGAACAAATCTCTGTCCCAAGTGTCTAACGAAGCTGGAAAAGCCATCTCACTTGTCAACAACGTTCGACGGTCGCATTTAGATAAACATGCATCTACTGCTCGCCATCATGCTCTGCCTCGCACGAGCTGAGTCTTTGGTGATCTGTGACCCCAATGCTCGCCGCGCGCCCGCTGGCGCCCGGCAACTAACCTAGATCCGGAGAGCGTCATTGAAAGCGCCGAGCAAACTCCAGCTTCTATGTTTCGCCTTTGCCGTTGCCTCTCTATCATCAGCCGCGCCGCCGCAAAACCAGTCGTCAGATGAGGCCGCGCTCGGCTCGCTGATAACCCGCTACTACGCCGCTTACTCGAAGAAAGACCTTGGGGCACTTGTGGTCTTTTGGAGCCAGCGCTCCCCCGATCTCCGCGCCGGAATCGCGGAAACGTTGCAAGCGATGGAAAAAGGAGTCTATAGCGCTTCAGATGTTTCCGTCTCGCAGATCAAGGTCGCCGGCAACAAAGCGATTCTGCAGGCCTCGTCTGACTTTGCGTCTTCGGACCCGCAGACCGGAGTGAGGCGGCGCGAAAAGCGGGTCCGCAACTTTGCTCTTATCAAGGAAGGCGATGAATGGAAGGTATGGCGCGACGCGGATAATTCGCAGGATCTTTCGGCCTTCCTCGAGAAGGGTTCCGAGTGGAAAGTATCGGCGGACTCGCTCGAGCAGTTCGCCGTGGCGCTGGTCAACTCAAGCGAAGCGGATCGCGAGCGTTTGCTCGCCGACAACAAGAAGATGCTCACGACGGAACTTCACGCTGCGCTTTCTCGGAAGATTGGGCCGCTCCAGATTCCCGGCAGCTATGACCGCGCGGTCAGTCTCCTGCGACTGGTGCAGAAGATCGCCCAGCAACTCGGAGACAAGGGCGGCGTCGCGATGGCCGAGCAGAGAATGGGCGACGTCTTCCGCGAGTCGGGCCGCTGGCCCGATGCGTTGAAGCATTATCAGGACGCGGCAGCCATGTATGACGCAATGGACAGGCGAAGCTCAAAGGCCGCGATGCTTATCAGCATTGGCCAGGTTTACTTCGCCCAAAAGAACCACAAGCTCGCAATCGAAAGCTACGAAAAGGCGCTTGCCGACTTCGAGAGTCTGAACGCTACAAGATCGGTAGCGGACACGCTCGAAGAACTCGCCACCGTCTACTACGATCAGGAGAGTTACGATCGCGCCCTCGAGTTGTTCGGGAAATGCCTGAAGCTGCGAGAGACGTTCGCCGGCAAAGCGGAAGTAGCCGCGACG
>DATLWF010000341.1:0-10342 GCA_035576605.1 Blastocatellia bacterium
CAGCTCGCGCGGCAGCAGTACTGGCTCAATGCCTGGATAAATCTTGAATGGTGACGGCTTGTTCGCCCAGTCGAGATAGTGCGGGCTGGCGCGGATGCTCCAATACGAATGCTTTGTCAGATCGTGATACTGCCGCGCCGCTTCAGTATTGCGATTATCCGTCATGGTAGCTTGAGCTTCTGGTCAAGACCAGAAAGGGACCCGTTTAGCTTCTTGTAAAGCGCCTCAATCTGGGCCCGCCGCACCACCGCTGTTGGCGACTCGGGCTCGTAGCTCGCGATGTACAGTTCAAGCGCCCGGCGGTCGTCACCCGCCTCTTGAGTCGCGACTGCGAGATGCCAGATCGCGGCCTTGCGATCGAGGCTGGTGGGATAAACATCAACCGCCTTGATCAGGCTTTCAAGCGCTCCCCGCGTATTACCCTTCTTGAATTGCGCCCAGCCCAGCGCATCGTAAGCGCGGCCAGTAAACATTGCGCGGCGGCCTTCACGGTCAAGCCTCGGTGCGTCTCGCATCGAACCCGCGGGCTCAGTCGCGGTATCAGCGATCGCAATCGCCCGTCTTGCGAGTTGTTCAGCGGCATCCATTGCAAGGTCAGCTTCGGTCAGCTTGCGCGCGACCCACACCATTCGAAATGCCTGTCGCCCATCGTCGAGAGTTGTGAACGTAGTGATCGCCCGAAGCAGTTCAGACATGCCCGGAAGGTTCGCATCGCGCCCGGCCGTAAGCTCTGCGGTTAGCGAGGGTGGCGGAGTCGCGCGTCGAGGCCGAGTTGCACCTTTGGTCTCGTCACCCTCGGCGGCGTCTGAAGCTTTAGTTTTGCCCGGGCCTGCGCGCTTGCGCGTTGCAGCCTGCTGAGTGGTTTTGCGAGCGGCAAGCGCGACCTTTGAATAATGATCTATTCTTGCCATCGCTTCCGCAAGTCTGTATTGAAACGGCGTCGTTGGATCGTAGCTCAGGAACAGCGAGGCTTGTCGCTCGCGTTCGAGCAACAGGTCAAGCCTCGGCGACCTGGCTTTGATCGCGCCGCCGAGCATCGTCTCGAATTCGCCGTCGTTGTTCATCCTGAAAGCCTTGCCCATTACTTCGGTCGCTTGATCGTAGCCGTCGAGCGCCATGAACGCCTTGGCCAGCTCGAAAGTCAGCGTCGCAAACCCGGCTTGCGCCTGCGCACCAATCAACGTCGCCAGCGCATCGCCGAGTTTCCCTTCGAGCACGTCGGTTTCAGCTTTAGCGATGAACGCCCATCCATAGCGAGGCTCGATGCGCGCCGCTTGTTCAATCAGCGGCCGTGCAAGCGCTGCTTTCTTTCTCGCCACGTAGAAAAAACAGAGCTGAGTCAAGAAGCGATAGTCCGCCGGCGCAAGCTCCATAGCGCGCTTGATCTCGGGCGCGGCTTCTTCATCACGCCCCAGTGCAAGCAGCCCGATCGCCAAACCTCCGTGCGCCTCGGCATCGTCGGGCTTGAGCGCAATCTGTCTGCGATAGTAAGAAACCGCTCTTTCGTAATCACTCATTGCGCGAGCCAGGTTGCCGAGATTCAGATTCGCGAATTCATCCCTGGCGTCAATCTCGACGGCCCGCTGAAACTCGGCCGCCGCGTCGTCCAATCGCAAGCTGATCAAATATGCAGAGCCCAGGCTGTTGTGCGCGCGGTGGTCCTCAGGCGCCAGTTGAACGGCGTGTTCCAGAACGCGAACGGCCTCGAACGGCGCTTCAATCTGAACGTAAAAGAAGCCTATTTCGACGAGTCGGTTGGGTTCAGTCTCAAAACGCGGCTCGAACGAACGCATAAGCTCGGCAGATTCGGAGCGGTAGCCGAACGCGTTCATCGCCATCGGCAAAGGAAAAATGTACTGTCCGAAAATCTTGTCGTTGATCGAGGCAGGCGCGACGCGAAATGCTGCCTTGAAAGCTTGCGCGGCGGATTGCGGATTGCCCTCTCTGAGCGCTTGCTCGCCCTTGAGCGCATATTCACGCATCAACAACTCGCGCGCTTCGTTTTCAAGCGCCGAGCCGCGGTTTGCGGCGACAAACTTGTCGAGCAGACTTATTCGCTCTTGCTGCGTCGTCGCGTTGCGAGCTCGGTCGAGCGCTTCTTGAGGAGAGAAAGCTTGCGTGGATTCTTCAACAGGCGGAGTGGTTTTTTTGGGAACCGGCTTTTTGGGCTGCGGGCGTTGATAGGCAGCAGATGAATCATTCACCCCAATGCCGACCGCGAGAACAATCGCCCAGGGAATCGCGAGCCAGCCTGTGCTCTTTCTATTACCGCTAACCTTCGACAGAGTGCACTCCCTTGCTTGCATACCTGGCCCAATGACGATTCACTTCGTTCCCACGTTCGTTTGAATCGGCGGGGCCAGCGCTTCGACCAGCACCCGGCCGGTGCGATTCGAGGGCGGCTCTATATCGAGGATCGCCGCTAGCGTCGGCGCGATGTCAGAGGGCGAGCAATCCCCGTTGTAGCGCCCGGGCCGCACGCCAGCGCCGCATAGAATCACCGGCACGTGCGTGTCGTAGTTGTAAGCTGTGCCGTGTGTCGTCGGCAGCTCGCCTTCCACGAAGAAGCTCAACGGCCTGGTGATCAGCCACACGTCGCCCGAACGCTCGCGATTGAAGCCGTTCGTCACTCTCCTTGCCACCGGTCCGCCGGGCATCCGGCCTCCGACAATCTGAGTGCGGGTAAAGTAGTTCATCACGCCATTAGTTTTGAGCGCCGCCTCACCAGCAACGCGCTCGGCTTCGGCAGGGTCCACCTTCTTTTCGGCGATGAGTGTTTGATCGAGGTACAATTGATCGTTGATGAAGTTGATGACCCACCGGGCTTCCCCGAAACGGGCTCCCAGAGCCTTGTTAGCGGCATCCGATACTTCGCGGCCGGACAATCGCGCCGCGTCAAAACCCTTTGAGCGCATGTACTCAGGAACCGGCGCGACGCCGTGATCCCCTGTCACCGCGATCATCGTGTTGGCGAGACCTACCTTCTTGTCGATGTAACTCAGCAGGTCCGCAATGACACGGTCCAATCGGATGTAGGTGTCTTCGATCTACTGGCTGTCGGGGCCATAGTAGTGCCCCGTGAGGTCGGGCGATGAAAAACTAATCGAGAGCAGATCAGGGTAGTCGTCGGAGCCGAGCGATTCAGCTTCGACTGCGGCTTTACCGAACTCGGCAAGGTACTCAGAGGCGAAAGGTGTGAGCTCGAACGCTGTGTAGAACTTTGTACCCGGATTCTCTTCCCCGCCGGTTACGACATACGGAAAGTGACCGCCTAATACCGAGCGTTGAAGTGGAAGGTTCTCGGCTTGCGCGCGTTTGTATGCTTCGGCCGGCAGCGCGCGCTCCCATTTCATCCCGAAGTACTTGTCCGGGCGATCACCGGCATCGAATTTCTTGACCCAGGCGGGCAGCTCCTTGAAGTAGTAATCGCTCGATACGAACTCGCCGTCCGCCTCGCTGAACCAGAAGGCGCCGGTCGGACGCTGTCCGCCCGGAAGCACCGCCGCGCGATCTTTTAAGGACACAGCCACAACCTTGGATTGAAAGTTATTCGCCAGCCGCATCTGGTCGCCGATGGTCGTGCCAATAAGTGTTCGCGGGCTGGCTGCGCCGCCGGCGGCCGATAGTCCCTTATCGGTTACCAGGTGCGCTGAGTCATCAGCGACCATAACGCGAACCTTGCCCGATCCGCGATCAAACCACAGGTTGCCGACGATCCCGTTCATAGCCGGCACCGATCCACTGAAGATCGCTGCGTGACCGCAAGCGGTGAAAGTGGGAACGTAATCGTAGTTAGCGTTAGCGAAAAGCGCGCCCTGGTTTAGCAAGCGCTTGAACCCCCCGGTTCCAAACAGGTCGCCGAAGCGTTCGAGATAATCATAACGGAACTGATCGACGACGATCACCAGGACCAGCTTCGGTTTTGCGGTCGTTCCGCGCGCGCCACTGGTTCGACGTGGGGCTTGCCGCTGCGCATCACTCGCCTGTGGAAGCAGGGTCAAGGCGAAGAGTAAAAGAACGATAATCCGTGTGAGTCCTTTGTTCTTATTGTTAGTCATCGTCACTAGATCTTCCGGTGTTAACAGACTCACACCGTAATTCACGTATGCGTTTGGTGTCAACCTGAGCGACTTCGATGATTCGAGACGCTGATGAGCGATCAACGTGATCAAAAGTTAGTTCAATTGACTCCCGAGGTGTGATATATAGATTCCCTCCAAAGCGGAGGGTCCCCAACGATGGCCGCGATGGGAAAAACACTCGAGAATGAGCACCCCACCCGTCGCGGCGCTTTCATATCGTGGCGGTGGTTGGCAATCGCGGCGTTTCTGATCATCGCTGTGCCGATCGGCATTCTGATCACAAACAAGTTGCGCGGCTCGGGTGTTGATCGCGGCACACGAGCGCTGATCGACGCGTTCAGCAAACAGCGTTTGATCGAGCCCCGGCTGTCGGGCGGATTCAAGGGCGGCGAGTTCAGACCTTCGCGTGACGGCGCGTCGGAGATTAAGACGGGCGAGCTTGAAAGAGCGCGAGGGTTGATCATGGACGCGGTCGCCAGGGGCGATCCATGGGCAGATCTCACTTATGCGCGGTTACTGTTGAGCCAGGGTGAGAAGCCGCGTGAAGCTCTCAAGTATTTGCGTCGGGCGGTGGCCAGCGCGCCGGAGAGCGCCGAGGCTCACAACGACCTGGGCGTGTGCTTGATTCTACAAGGCAAGCTCGAGGATGCGATTGACGAATTCGACGTCGCCCTGAGACACAAGGCTGATATGGCCGAAGCGCTGCTGAATCGAGCGCAGTGCTACCAGCGGCTTCTGCTGAGGGATACGGCGCACACTGATCTGAGTCGCGTATCGGAGGTCGAGCGAGATAAGAGCTGGCTCGCCGAGATAACGCGGCGAGTTGAGGAAGTATCTCGCCCGCTCGCCAGGCATGATGCCCCGGCCGACACGGTAGCAAAGTTCAACGACGCGTTCAGCAGCGGCCACAGTGACGAGGCCAGAAGGATCGCCGATCAGAACTCTGAATTGCTCAGGAGGCATTGTCTCTGGGAATTGACGATTCAGCATCTACAGAGCGCCGTAGACGGCGATCGTGTCAAAGCGGAACTAGCGCTGTCTGAGATGGAGTTCATCGGAATTGTGCTGGCGGAGACAAGAAGTGATTCGACGATCGCTGATATTGCTAAGCACCTTCGCGACCTGCGGGACTCGGAGCGCTCGTCGGAGCTCGAGCTTACCAGGAAGTATGTGGGGCTGATGGACCCATTCCGGACGGATGATGAGGCGAGGATGAAGTTCGAGCGCCTTGGGCAGCAGTTTCGGGATCGTGCCAACTATGCGTTTCAAGTGTTCTGTGCGTTTGAAGTTGCCGAGTGTTACTACACCGCCAAGCGGTTCAGAGACAGCATCGAGAAACTTCAGGAAACACTGTCGTTGATTGGGCAGCGCCAATGGCCTCGCGATCGAGCCCGGGTTCTGAACCTTCTCGCCTATGATCATTCGCGACTCGATCGAGACTCCCTCGCAATCAAGTATTCCGAGCAAGCCATATCACTTTGCGATAAGTCGCCCGAGCTTGAGGCCAGGATTCTGCAGTACGTCAGCTCTCCATATTTGCGATTGGGCGACTCCGACGCAGCACTGGTACGCCTTCGCGATTCGACCACGCTGTATCTTGACAACGAGCAATGGCCAAGGCGGGCTGAAAGCCTTGCGCACAATTATTCGCAAATCGCCAACATCTACAGCCTCCGCGGCCAGCACGGTCTCGCGTTGCTCTACGGAGAACAGGCCCTTAAATATTCCGAGCAAGCGAATGAGGTCAATTATGCGGCCGAGTATTCCTCCTTTATTGCCGTCGAACGCGCGCGGCTCAGTCAGTTCGATCAGGCTGAAACTCAATTAAACGGCGCGTTCGACTACCTGACTAGACTCGGCCCGGGTCGTCCGCGAGACGACACCGAGGCCAGTATACTCATCAATGCGGGCGAGGTCGCTACCCGACGCGGTGACGTGCCAGGTGCGCTCAAGTGCTATGAAAAGGCCGAAGCGCTGATAAGTCTCGACGAGGGTCACATACTCCCAAAAATAAATATTCTTCGCGATCGCGCAAAGGCCTATGCAGCATCAGGCCAAACCGAGAGCGCTCAATCGAACCTTGTGAGCGCAATCACCCTCATCGAAAAAAACCGAGCGAACATAGAAACGGGCGATCAACGAATTCAGTTTCTGGCAGCGAGTCACAGCACCTTCAATCAGTTGATTTCGCTCGATGTCGCGCTCGGCCTCACATCAGAAGCATTCGACATGTCGGAGAGCTCCCGGGCTCGGGCGTTGCTTGAGGACGTCTCAAATGAAACAGAACCAGGCAACCGCCGCAGCTCAATCCCACAGAGCTCCACCAAAAACTTGCGCCAGGCTGGACATGTGAACCCGCTCAAACTTGGCGAGGTTCAGTCGCAGCTTCCAGAAGACTTAACGCTGTTGGAGTACGTGGTTACCGACCATCGAACTTATCTGTTACTGGTTACGCGATCTCGCATAAAGATCCTGGAGTCTTCGGCCACCACCGAAGTCCTCGACCGCCTGGTGCACGATTACGTGTCGGACCTCCAGCAGATGACCCCTATTGAGGAGGTCAACGAGAAGGGCCGTCTGCTCTACGATTACTTGATCAGGCCCGTTGAAGAAGAAATCAGAGGAAATGCCAACCTGTGCATAGTTCCGGACGAGGCGCTGCATTTCTTGCCGTTCGCGGCGCTCGTTGATCAGTCGGGAGAGTATCTCATCAAGTCCCACCGGCTGACATATGCCCCGTCCGCGTCGGTGCTTGTGCGCTGTATCAAGGAATATCGCGCAAAACCGCTGACGGGTTTCGAAAGAATCCTCGCGGTGGGAAATCCTGAAATCAATCGAGATTCTTTTCCAAACCTGCCATCTTTGCCGTTCGCCGAGACGGAAGCCGTCGAATCAATGCGTTTTTACGGGCCAGGCTCAGTTGTCTTGACCCGAGAGAAGGCCACTGAGCCAGGGGTGCTCGCGGCGATGATAGACTGTGATGTTGCGCATCTGGCTCTGCACTGTATGATCGAAGAAGGATCGCCTGGGCTTGCTGCGCTGATCCTCGCCGGCGCGGATTCGGGTAAGACGGGCGTAAGACATGCCTTGAAGCCGGCCCCGGAGGCCGGTTCGCGAGCCGTAACGAGCGACGCTATCAAACGTAGCGCTCCTTCTGGGGCGCTGCCAGAAGAGCCAGTCGAAGACCCCAATGACGGGTTGCTCTTCCTAAGGGAACTTCAACATATCAAACTGCCTCACACCAAACTGGTGGTGCTGTCTGCCTGCCAGAGCGGACTCGGGCAATACTATAGAGGCGAAGGTATCGTGAGTTTGATTCGACCCTTCCTCGCATCCGGAGTGCCGACGGTTGCAGCAAGCCTCTGGCAAGTAAATGAGCGGGCGACTGCTGATTTGATGATCGAGTTCCACAGACAACGAAGACTGGCTAACAAATCAGCAGGCGGCGCACTTCAGGCTGCAGAGATCAAGCTAAGCGAGAGCGCGGCCTTTAGACACCCGTTCTACTGGGCGCCGTTCATCCTGGTCGGCGCTGATAACTGAACGCCGAAGACACAGACAACTTGACTGACACTAGGATTTCACCGCCGCACCTCGCGGCGCGAACTGCTGATGTATGCAATCACCGAGATGCTAGCCGCTGTCAAGAACGACCGATCGCCGGATGTTGGCGATTAACAAAAGGAGAACAACTCAATGCAAGTAACAATCATTCTCGATAGTGGAGGTTTTCTGCTTTACGAGAGTAGAGACAAGCCGTACCTCGACGTCGGGTACTTTCAGTCTCCGGGCGCATCGGACATCGAAGTCCTCGAGGACGGGAAACAGGTCCAACCTCCGCCCGACGTAAAGCTGGGCACCGACAATGACACGATCGATGTGGAGCACCTGGAATCCGATGGCACAACCGTTAAAGCTGGCGTGATCCGGTCGACATCATTTGACAGAGACATCCTGCTGAAGACGGATCTATACGACAAGGCTCAGGTCCCGGCGTTCATTGTATCTGCGTATGACTGCGTACTGCGCTTTCACTCCGGCACCTTCGAAAGTTTTGACGTAACAGATCGTAACTTTACTGAACACCGCGTCGGTGATGATGGCCATACAGGAGTCATCAAGACGACCAGACCCATCGCCAATGATGTCCTGGTCCAGTATGACCTGGCCAAGGGGGAGCTATTGAGATTGAGGAGACCGGATGGGAAGGAGGTGTGGTCCAGCGCCTCTGCCGGAACTGGAACCAGTCTCGTTGAAGTGAAACTGTTGGCCGGGTCCGCGACAAATTCCAGCTATCACAAGACTGCGCTGAGCCACGTAGGGCCAAACTACTATCTGCCTAACTCCGATCCTCCACCAATGGATTCGCAGGGAGGCGGCGGGGGAGGTTAGCTCGAAGATAGGTGAAGCGAGATATTCCGTGCGAAGCGCCTGGAAAAAGCAGCTCGCACTGCAGCGACCCGATTGAAGGAATGGGAGCATGCAAGCTAAGGCGCCAGCAAAAGCACTCTCACGGCAGGGCCAGGTGCGGAGACTGTCCCTGCCTTCTGTGTCGTCGAGAGTTCCAGGTGTGGCCTTCCATTGCAGCTCTATACCAGCACCTCGACGATTGCAGGTGTGATATCCGTGAGCGATCGCACACGAGAAGCGATGTGCTCACGGGCAGCGCCGAATGCCAGCGTCGCAACAGGATTGAGGGTGTGGCTGCGGGTCGAGATGTCTTCGATATTTCCGTGATCGCTGGTCAGCACCACCGTCTGCCGAGAAAGGTTCGTCGCTTCAAGCACCGCCCGAACAAACCGCGTAAGGTCGAGCATATGATCGCGAGCGAGATCGAGGCGCCGGGCGTGGCCTATCCGATCGGTGATAAAGTGCTCGTACAGAGTGAAGTCGTGACTTGCGGCAAGAGCAGCCAGCCGCGCACCGGCAGCTTCCGGGGTGCAGATGTCGACTTCAAACCCCTTTTCGATCAGGAACCTGTTCGTGAAATCATGGCTAACCGCGTTGCCTTCCTGAAGATCTTCAAGCATACGCAGTCTGACGCCTGCGGTCTGAGCGGCTACCGTTGTCGCGGAGATGAACCGTGGAGGGTTGTCGATGTAACTTCGTGTGTAGGCGTTCGCAAATGTAACCGATCGCCCAAGCGCGATCAACTTTTTGTAGATTGAGTGCTCCGCAAGCGCCTGCTTCAATCTCGGCGAAGGGTATCCGTGAAGATGTCGGCCTATCAGCTTCGCGGCGTTGACGCCTGTAAGGATCGCAGTCTGTCCGGTCGCGCTCTGCGGCAACCCGTCTACGCCGAGGCGCGCATCGGTTTCAGCCATAATTCCCCCGAACGGCAGCCGCGCCTGCTCTCCCTGAAATATCGAGAAGAACTCGGACTCGAGGCCATCAAGCGGATTATGTTCGCCCCGGCTTCCTATTCCAATTCCATCAATGAAAATCAGAAGCACTGAGGATTGCTTCGCCGGGTTGAACGCCGACTCTTTTCGAGAGCTGCTGAGGCGTTTCGACGATGAGGAACACGATGATTCAGTAACCGAGTTCGAATTAGACAACAATGAAGTCTCCGGACTAATAAGTGAATACCGTCTCTCCCGTCGTATTAATGTAGGCAAACGGTCCCGGCTCGCTCGATTCACCGTTTTCATCTTTCTTGTGTAATTTGAGCCTCACGTGCGCGAGGCCTTTAAAGAAAGAACTCGCCAAGTCGAATGCCTCAGGTATGGCTTGTTTGCCTTGCTTATTGATGTACCAGAAAGCTCGATCGATGTGACCCTTATTCTCTTTGTGGCTAATTATCGAAAAACCGACCACCGCTAGACCATCAGAAAAATCCTCCGCGTATTCAAACTGGGCTGGAATTACAAACGAACCGGTTCGGTCTATGAACCCAGCCAGGCGGCCTTGTTGAACGAGAGCGAAGCCTTCCGAGAACAGGTTTGCCTTATCGAATTTCGGCTCGATGACGATTTGTCCCTTCTTGTCTATGTACCCCCACTTATTACCAACCTGTACCGGAGCTAAGCCTTCCGAAAATTCCTTTGCAGAATCATAGCGCATCGTGGTAAGCAGCCTCCCGGTTCGATCAATAAAGGCGCATTTGCACGGCGGATATTGACCTGAATGCGGAGCATTCTCCGGAAGCACTTCGCGATCTGCACAAGGACCCTCGAAGATATAGGTACAAGGTCCTTCGGTGACAACCCGCGCCATCCCATCGTGAAAGTCATCACTCAAAACAAACTTCGGTGGGATGA
>DATLWF010000342.1:0-8483 GCA_035576605.1 Blastocatellia bacterium
CTTTCGCTTCCAGAGAGACCGTGTCGTCGATCAGCACCTCGCCGAAGTAGGTCTTGCCTGCAAGGTCTCTCAACGTCTTTTTCTCATCGAGATCAGTCTTGAGCTTGCGCGCGGCTTCCTGCACGCCGCGGCAACCAAGAAAGGTCCCGCGCGATCCGGTAGTCTGGCCGCAATCCAATGCGTACTTCGTGTCGGCCGACACGAAGTTGAAAACGCTCGGAGGAAGTCCGGTCTCTTCGCAAGCGGTCTGCTGGAGCACCGTGAACAGCCCCTGTCCCATCTCAGTGAAGCCGGTGTATATGCCGACCGTGCCGTCATCGCGGACTTCGAGCATCGCCCTGCCATATTCCGGCATCCCGTTGCCGATGCCGACGTTCTTGATGCCGCAAGCTATGCCCGCGTACTTCGCGCACTTATAAACGTCCTTGACCGCCTCAAGCGTTTTCTTCAAGCCTACACTCGAATCGAGTTCCTGGCCGGTGCAAAAAGTGCCGCCCACGTCCAGCGCATTGAGGTAACGAATCTCCCATCCATCTATGCCTACCTTCTCAGCGAGGATGTCGATCATCGAGTCAATCGCGAAAGCGGCTTGATTCGCCCCGAATCCGCGCATCGCCCCACACGGCGGATTGTTGGTGTAGACCGCAAGCGACACCACGTGAACGCTGTCGACCTGGTAGGGGCCGGTGCAGTGACCGGCGGCCCGCTCGAGTACTTTCGAACCGACCGATGCGTAAGCGCCCTTGTCCCCGATCATGTCGGCCTTCACCGCGGTCAACCGTCCATCGGCATCGCAGCCAACGGTGTAGGTCATCTTGATGGGATGGCGCTTGGGGTGAAGCCGTAAGCTTTCTTCGCGGCTCAGTGTGAGCTTCACAGGACTACCGGTTACTTTGGCGAGCAGCGCGGTCTGAGCTTGAATGCTCATGTCCTCTTTGCCGCCAAAGGCGCCCCCGTTCGAAACCAACGCGACGAAGATATCGCTCTCAGGCATCCCAAGGAACGATGCGATCTGGCGCCGGTCGTCAAACACCCCCTGGCCTTGCGTGTAGACTCTTAGCCCATCGCCCTCAGGCATCGCTATGCTGGACTCGGGCTCGAGGTACATGTGCTCTATGAATTGAGTTTGAAAAGTGTGCGTGGCGACGTGAGTTGAGTTTTTCAACGCTTCGTCGACGTCACCGCGCTTGATCTCGGATCTGCTGAGCAGGTTGCCTTTCTTGTGGAGCCTCGGCGCGTCGGGTTTCAGCGCGTCTTCGGGGTTGGTGATCGGCTCGCGCACTTCGTAACCGACCTCGATCGCCTGAGCCGCGCGTCGGGCAGTGCGTCTGTCGACGGCCGCAACGGCGGCAATCACATCACCGACGTAGCGGGTCTCTTCGCCCTCGGCTACGAACATAGGCCAGTCGTTGTAGATCAGCCCCTGATGTCTCTGACCCGGGGTGTCGGCGGCGGTTACTACGGCGACTACGCCGGGAATCTCCCTCGCTTTGCTGGTATCGATGCGTTTGACCAGCGCGCGCGGATGCTCCGACAACAGCACTGCTCCGTGCAGCATTCCCGGAAAGGTCATATCGTCGATGTAAGGTCTGTCACCCAACGCGAACTCGCGAGCTTCGTAGCGCGGTGTGCTGGTCCCGACTCGCCCCGCTTTGCCGTCGGACTGGATGGCAGCCTCGCCCCTCAGCGCCTTCGCTGCCAGCTTGATTGAGTCAACGATCTTAACGTAGCCCGTGCACCGGCAGTGATGCATGCTCAGGATGCGATTGATTTGATCGTCACTCGGATCGGGGGTCTTGTCGATCAGGTTCTTGGCTCGAACTACGATGCCGGGAGTGCAGAAACCGCATTGCAACCCCCCTGCTGCGATGAAGCTGTCGGCGAAGGTGTCACGCTCAAGCTCGCTAAAGCCTTCAAGCGTCAACACTGTCTTTCCCGCGGCGCTCTTCGCGGGCACGGCACACGAAACCAGCGCTTTGCCGTCGACGATTACCGTGCAACATCCACACTGACCTTGCGGGCTGCAGCCGTCCTTGGGCGAGATCAACCCGCAGGAGTCGCGCAAGACTTCGAGAAGCGACATTCCGTCTTCAATCTCGACAGCTCGCTCGATTGCGTTCAAGCTGAACTCGATTCGGTTAGCCATGGCCTCCTACCTCGACGTGCGAATGGCGGCAACGATCTCGCAGTTGACGCTCCTGCGTTCGCATCTATAGCTGCGCCATTTTAGCACGTCCGGCGGCTCAGATTTACAGTAATTCAGGATGGTAAGGGTTCAGCGCGGCAGGCGTGCGCGCGCACGGAGGGATCATTCGTTGCTGTTGGAGTACTCCCACTGCTCGGGCAGAGCTTGAGGGCCGGGACGAATTCCGGCGATATCCGGGTCTTCGCCTTCGATTCGCGGGGCTCGGGGCCGCTCCTTCGAGTCCATTCGCCGCTGTTCCTTTTCTTTCTGTTTCTGCTGACGAGCCTTTTCCTTTTCGCGCTTTTGAAAAGTCGGCCGTGATTTCTTCGCCATTGATCTCTCCTTGCTTGTTGCCCAGCTCAGTTTCGGGTTTGTTGAACAGTATCGACCAAAGCCATCCTATTCGTTTTTCGAGTCATCAACGCGGCTGGCGGAAACGTCACCTTCAAGATCGCCCTCGTCGTCGACCCGGCTAGCGAAATTGTCGCTGCTGAGATCGTCCTCGGTGCTCTCGTCGGCATCCTCGCCGAAGAAGCGCCCTCCGGGTCGTTCGCGTATCGGTTGCTTCGGCGCGCGGTCTCCCTTTCCGCCTTTGCCTCCGGGCTTGCGGAAAGTTCGACGGGGCGCCGCGTCCGGTCCAAAGCTACGGCCGGCAGGACGCTCGATGCTGCCCGGCGGCTCGGGGAATTCACGGTTCGGAGCGTACGATCGCGAGGGTGCACCCTGGGGCCGATCTTCGCGCTCGCGAGCTTCGTTGACTGCAAGCGGCCTTCCCATGAAAAGCTGATTGTTAAACTTGCGAATCGCCTCTTCGGCCTGCGCTCGCTCGCTGAATTCCACGAACGCAAAGCCACGCGGCTTACCCGAGTCGCGGTCTATGGGAAGGTAGATGTAGGAAAGCGGACCGATCGCAGAAAAATGCTCGCGCAGCGCCGTCTCAGTCGCGCTGTACGGAAGATTACCAACAAAAAGACGAACAGCCATCCAACCCCTCAGTTTCCGGTTGCCGACTCCAAAAACAACAACAGCGGTACCTCACACGTGAGGCAGAAAACGACCCGTCAACCAACCCCCAAACGCCTCGGTGTCATTTGAGAGAGCCACGGCGAGCCAGGTCGCCGTGGCACCTGCCTCGAAAGATCAGTAGCGGTTTCCGTATCCGCCACGCCCTCCGCCGCCACCGCCGCCTCGACCACCGCGGCCGCCGCCGGCACCACCGCCGTAGCCGCCGCGTCCGCCGCCCGAGCGTTCCTCACGCGGGCGCGCTTCATTAACCGTAAGCGCGCGGCCGTTCATCTCGGTCCCGTTGAACTGCGCGATTGCCTTTTCAGCATCCTCGTTGCTCATCTCCACAAAGCCGAAGCCCTTCGAACGGCCGGTGTCGCGGTCCGTGATTATGTTAACTGACTCGACCGGTCCAACTTGCTCGAACAGGTTGGTCAGATCTGTCTCTGTCGTCTGATACGACAGGTTCCCTACGTACATTCGTTTGCCCATATTTCTCCTGAAATTGGCTAAGAGGAACTTCCAAGACCTTGCGGGAAGAGGGTGAAAAGCAGAATCAAACGCTCTCCGAGCTAAGACAAGACGCTCCCGAAAACAAACCAAATAGCAACGCTCGGGTTGCCACAGAACACGCTCAGTCTAGCAGGTGAAGGCCAGCCAAGTCCAGAAATTCCGTCGTCCCATTAACTTCACAGATCTTCTATTCGCAGCTTGGTATCGGCGTTCTTCCAGGCGTCTTCAAATTCTCTTTGAACGAACTCGGCGGCCTGCTTCTTACCTTGCGCTTTCAGACTTTCCAGCAAGCCGAACAGTGCTCGGCCGTTCCGGCGGTGCTTTTCAAGTTCCCCACGGAAGACTCCTTCGGCATCGGAATAGTCGCCCTTCAGCATCAAGGCGCCGCCAAGCGACTCCCTCACCGGAATGTACCAGTCCTCGGGCTCATCGTAGTTGAGCGAGTCTTCAACCTGGAGCGCTTTCCTCAAGAAGGCGATGGCCGCCCTCCTGTCATTCTTCGCCATCGCTATTCTCGCGCTAAGAACGTTTTCAGCGATGCTGAAGACGCTGCTGGCGGTGTTGAAACCGTACATCCGATTCGCGGGGAAGGTCTTAACCGCGGAGACCATCTCGCTTCGTTCTTTTTCGGCGCTGTCGAGCTTGCCCGTCGACGCATAAGCCATTGCGCGACCGAAATGCCATAACGCGGTCGTCGCGGTTAGCTTCTGATCAGGCAGAGTCGTTCTCAGAATGTCATCCCACCGCCGGAAGCGAACCATTATCAGCGTTGGCGTCGGCATGAACGCATCGAGCAGCGGCAAGACTGGTTCAAGCATCGGGCCATTTTCTTGAAGGAACCCGCCGAGGTGAGCATTGAGCTGGTCCGCCGCTCTTTTCGAATCCTGATAGCGTCCCTGCATGCTGTGGGCTACAGCGAGAAAATGCAGATTGTGGCTATAGTACATCATCGGATACATGCCTACCTGTCCGGTGACATTGAAGTATTCGCGGTCGGCTTCCGCCGCATAAGCATTGCTTCGCGCAGCAGCCTCATAGTTCCCTGCTCGAATATCGATGTGCGCTGGCATATGAACCAGATGGCCCGCCGCCGGCGCCAGCACCTTGAGCCTTTGCGCGCTGGGCAGAGCCCACTCCGGATGCGGAGACGCCTCGACCGCGTGAATGTAATAATGATTCGCACCGGTATGTTGTGGATTGCGTCTTAAGACCGACTCCAGCACCCCGACCATCTCTGCGGTTCCCTCAGCTGGTTTTCCATCCCTGGTCCAGAATTGCCATGGCCGGAGATCCATGATGCTCTCCGCGTACAGCGTCGCTGCGTCCAGATCATCAGGGAAGCGACGGGCTACATCCGACATCGCGTTCTTGTAATCGACCGAAAGCTTCTGCAAGTCGGCCTTCGGATCGTTTGAATACCTTCTCGCCAGCGCGTCGATGTAGGCGCGTTCCGCTTCGGACGCCTTTGCAGCTAGAGACATCGCCTTGTGCACGGCTTCATACGCGGCCTGCTCATGCTCGGCATCGACGGGCATGTTGATGTTCGGCCCAAGCGCCAACGCAACTCCCCAAAAGGCCATCGCCAATTGGGGATCGATTTCGGCGGCGCGCTTGAAGGACCGGACCGCTTCGTCGTGATTGAAGCCATAGACTAGCGCAAGCCCCTGGTCAAAGAATCGCTGGGCTTCAGGGTTGCCGGTCGAAACCGCATGATGAACGTCACCCAGACCAGGGGTCAGCGCGGCTGGTTTCGCGTCGCTAGCCGGACCGTGCGCGTGCTGCGCCTGAGTGTTTACGGAGAGCAGCAGGAGTGTGAATGCAAGCAGAGAGCGCTTCATACCGACCTCGTCTTTTTTCGTACGCTGAGTTCTTAACTATTCCCGATCGCGCACAGGTTCCAGTCGTGCTGGTGATGTGGGTAAGTGTGCGCGAATTCTTAGCTTCGAGCGACGAAGCAAAAATGCTAGAAGATCACGTCGAAATCAAGTCTGAAGCGGGGCTTGTGACTTCCGAAGAACACCCCGTACGCCGGGTCTGCTATGTTGGAATGTACCTGAAGCGGGTTGAAGTGATTGGTCACGTTGAACCCGCTTACCGAGAGTCGCAGCATGTACTTGTCGCTCACTTTGAAGTCCTTTGACACTCGCGAGTCCAGCGAGAAAAAATTCCTGAAGCGAGTCTGGTTCGGCGTTCCAACGTAATTCTGGACGGCATCGACAGACGCGTACGGGAAACCGTTGCGCCACTCGACCATCGGCGCGATTCGCATTTTCCACGGCAAGCGCACAAGTCCCCATGCCAGGAACCGGTTCGGCAAGTCGCCGGAGAGATTCGTGAACGTGTTTGGTCGAACCACCGGGAAAGGGAAGTTGCCGAGGTAGTTGTTGAACTCGTTAAGGTCGCCACGCGAGCGGCTGTGCACGTAAGAGAAGAACATTTGCTGCCCGTCAGTTAGCGAGAGCCGCGCGGTCAACTCCAGTTGATTGTAGCCCGATTTGCCGCCGCCCCCGAGCACAAGCGCGTCCTGGCCCTGGACTACTTTGGGCGTAAAAATCACAGTGCCCAATGAATTGCTCTGAAGATAGTTGGCCCGGACACGCAGCATTTTGGTGACCGGGTGCTCGACTTCAACATTCCAGGTTTCGCTATATGGCGCAAAGTTCCCTACAACATCCTTGCTGAAAAGCAGCGGGAACTTTGTCTCAGCCCGATCGGTGATGTTGATGAAATGACGGGGGCCGTCGATGATCTCGCCGTCGGGACCGAAGGTGGTAATGACCTGCTCAGGATAGCCGTTGAACGCGAACACGCTCAGTGGCACGCGGTCGTAGAACAGACCAAAGCCGCCGCGAATGGTCGTCTGTTGATTGGCGAACGGAGTCCACGCCAGCCCTATGCGCGGAGCCACACGGATCGTTTCGGTGATACCCTGGCGCTCGAACCGAGTCCCTACGTCCATCGCCAGTTTCGGCGTAATGACCCAGTGGTCCTGGCCGAAGAACCCAGTCTCGAGGTCGGTACGATCGAACGCATGTCCTCCGACCCAGTCTATCCGCTTAACCAATCGCCCGTCCGTGTCCTGGATTTGGATCGGACGCGCAACGAAGTCACCTCGATTGCCTGTGTGAGCGACGGTCGAGCCGAACTTCAGGTTATGAGTGCCAAACCCCTTGATCGGCGAGAGCGAATACGTTTCGATCCACTCGGCCCGCGACGCACGGCGGTTCTGCTGACTGAAATAGTTTCCGGAATTGCCGGTTGGGCTTAGGATCATGTCCTCACTGCCCTGGCCCCAGACGTTGCCGCTGAACCGCTTGATCGCCAGTGTGCTCTCGAGCAGATTGTTGCCGATCGTCCAGCGGTCAATAACTGTTCCCGTGTAATCGTGCGCGCTGAACGTGGGGGTGACCGGCTGCGGGTCGAAGAAATTCAGATTGACAAATTCCATCTGTCGCGGTGCAACGTGGAACGTCCCGGTCAGCGTGTTCATCGGGGAGAGAATGTAGTCGAGCTGCGTGAATGAATTCACCGACTGCTGCTTGCTCTCGTTGAAAGGAAACGGCAGCGTTCGGTCCGGCCGCTTTTGCAGGTCGTATTCGAGTCCCTCGGAAAAATAAAGCTTGTTTGCGATCAGCGGACCGTTAAAGGTCGCGCGGGGTGAAGCCTCACGCAATCCGCGAAGGTGCCCGCTTAGAATACGAAACTCCGGCAAGGGGTCGTTTAGTTCCAGATTCCATTTCTCACCGCCGCGCCGCGTTTCCACCGAAACGACTCCAGCACTGAAGCGCCCAAACTGAGCCAGGTACGGAGTCTTGAAGATCTCGATAGATTCAACGCTGTCGACCGGAACGGTGGCGCCAAATTGCCCGGTGGCCGGATCGGTAACGTCGGCTGCGTTGACGACAAGCGCGCTCCGATGCTCGCCGGTGCCAGAGATTTTTATCTCACCGTCAGTGGAACGTACGATGCCCGGCACCAATGGCAGAGTGTCTTTAACAGTCGCCGGCCGGGACGGGATGTTCTTAACCTCCACCCGACTGAGCGCAACCGCAGGCGAAGCGCCCTTCTCAACTGGCGTGTCCTGCCCGGCCTGCACATTCACGACGACGTCTTTGAGCTGGACTTTCGGAATCATCGTGAACTTGATTTCGACGGGAGCCCCGCCGGTCAACGCGACGTCGCTCTGAGTCAACGGTTCGAAGGTCTCTTTGGAAACCACGACCTCGTAGGCGCCCGGCCCAAGCTTCGCGAACTCGGCTTCGCCCTTTTCGTTCGTAGTCATCGTCCCGACGAGCGAGCCCTTGAGTTTCACCTCAACCGCCACGCCCGAGACGGGTTTATCCGACTCGTCAAAGGTACTCACGCGTATGACAGCACTGGGAGTCTGCTGAGCCTGGACGCTCGTCAAAAAGAGCAACGATAGAGTGATAATGAGTAACGGGAGAATTGCTATGATTCGGTGGGGTCCACTGGTCCACTGCATGATTCAGTATCTTTCCTTGTTATTATTTACTGTTCAAACCCTCGTCAATATACCTTATTCAGCGAGATTTGACTACGGTCGATAACCCTCAGAGGTTTTCATAAAGTGAGAGGCTCTGAAGGTAGACCTCACATTCTACGGGCTCTCAGCCCGGGTTGGATTGCTCAGAGCCGGCCCTAAGTTGCTGTCAGCAATCGGTCATAATGCCACACTCCGTAGCGAAAACAGTTGGAGCAAACGGAAAGCACTTTGTTATAACAACTTCGATGCGTAACCGAAACCAAGTGCTCGCGCTGG
>DATLWF010000343.1:0-2442 GCA_035576605.1 Blastocatellia bacterium
CTCCAGTTCGTCGATGATCTCCATCGCCCGGATCTTTGGTGCACCGCTTACGGTTCCCGCCGGAAAGCACGCCGCAAGCGCATCGAAGCGATCCAACCCCAGCCTCAACCGCGCTTTGATCGCAGACGCAAGGTGCATCACGTGCGAGTACCGCTCGATGATCATCAAATCAGTGACATCTACTGAGCCGTAGTCGGCAACGCGCCCCAGGTCGTTTCGACCCAGATCAACAAGCATGACGTGCTCTGCCACCTCTTTTTCGTCGGCGCGCAGCTCTTCGCCGAGCAACAGGTCTTCCGTTTCAGTCGCGCCGCGAGGTCGGGTTCCCGCGATCGGGCGATACTCGATTCGGCGGCCGGTCGCCCGCACAAGCATCTCGGGCGACGCGCCGATGATCGATTGATCGCCGATCTTCAGAAAGAACATATATGGTGAGGGATTAACTACGCGCAACGCGCGATAGACCTCAAACGGATGTGCGCTCAGACCGACTTCGAATCGCTGGGAGAGCACGGTCTGGAAGATGTCCCCGGCTGCGATGTACTCCTTGGCGGCGATTACTGCCTGCTCGAACTTCTGCCGTGACAGGTTCGAGCGCACCCGCGGATCATCTGCAGCCTGTCGACGCGGCAGCGGCTCGATCGCGTCGTCAAGCCGAGCCTCCATCGCCTCAATGTCGTCAATCGCTTTTTGATACTCGACCTCGAGGCCATCGGTTTGGCCGCCGGTGAAGATGTTGGCGATAACGTGAATCTGGTGACGCACGTGATCAAAGACCAGCAGCCGAGAAAAAAACATCATCACCGCATCATCGATCCCGATGTCATCGGGATGAGAATCGGGAATCTTCTCAAACCAGCGCACCGCGTCGTAGCTCCAGTAGCCGACAGCCCCGCCGACGAAAGGGGGAAGTTCAGCGAACCTCACCGGGATGTGGCGCCCCGAAAGGCGTCGGAGCACCGCGAGCATCGGCTCGTCAGTTTCTTCCTTGCTTGAGCCTCTCTCGATTGTAACCTTGTTCGCGCGACTGCGGACGATGATCTCAGGGGCGAATCCGAGAAACGAGTACCGCGCAACCTTTTCCCCTCCTTCCACGGATTCGAGCAAAAACGAGTAAGAGCTGAGGCGTTCGATCTTCAAGTAAGCGGCAACCGGCGTAAGAAGGTCCGCCATCACGCGCTTGACGACCGGCACAACGGTGCCCTCAGCAGCCAGACTTAGGAATTCCTCATACGTTTGGGGGGGAAGGTTGTGCATGCGGGGATGTCAGTAGCGTTGCCACCTCAGATCCTTAGTTTCGCTCGATGTTATCACTCACCTGCAAGATCAAACAAGACATAGCTTCAAATCGGAGCTCCGCGGCTGAATACTCGAAGAGTGATGTCGCCCTCAGATCCTTAGTCTAAGAATCAGTTTGCCCCGCCGGTGGCGCCAGCCTGCTCGCCGCTCTGCTTAGGGATATTGGTTCTTAAGGGCTTAGGACCGCGTGAATAGATTTAATACAACAGCGGGTTAAGGCTGACATGAAAGCTTACGAAAGCTACGCTGTCCGAGGACCAAAGTGTGAGCACAATTGGAAGGCGACTATGGCATTGACATTGCACTTGCACTTGAGCAACTCGATTTCAAACCGAGACGGAGGGAGCTTTTATGGCGACACTTGTTACTGGGTTGTTCAAAACGCGCGCGTCGGCAGAGCGTGCAATCGAAAGTCTCATAGACTACGGATATTCGCGGGATGACATCAGCCTATTGATGTCTGACGCTACACGCGGCCGCGAGTTCAGTCTTCAGATGGCTACCAAAGCGCCCGAAGGCGTAGCTACCGGAGCGACCATTGGCGGTGTTCTCGGAGCCGTCGCCGCGGGGTTGGTGGCACTCGGGATCATTGTTGTTCCTGGATTGCCTTTGGTTGCGGCGGGCCCGGTGGTCGCGGCTCTTGCCGGTCTGGGCGCGGGAGGTGCCGCAGGTGGGTTGACCGGAGGTCTGATCGGCCTTGGCCTTCCCGAACACGAAGCGCGGTTCTACAGTGAGGAAATTGAAAAGGGTGGGATGCTTCTGGGCGTCTACGCTCACGATGACCGTTCCGATCAGGCGCGTAGAATTCTTGAGGCGGCCGGCGCGGAAAAGGTCAAGTAGTTGAATTTGGAGGTAACAAGCTATGTACACAGTAAGACATTTCATTTCGGCAGCGCTCATTGTCGTGCTGATGATAACGACAGTGGGCGCCGGTCTCAGTGTTTCGGCGCAAGAGCGCCCATATCGTATCAGCCAACAACAAGAAGTCGATCAGTTGCTGCGGCGCATCGAGACGCGATCGACTCAGTTTCGTCAGAGCCTTTATGCCGCGCTTAATCAGAGCCGGATCGACGGGACCAGGCAAGAAGACAATATTAACGAGTTCGTCAGAAACTTCGAAACCGCGACCGCGACGCTACGCGA
>DATLWF010000344.1:0-5410 GCA_035576605.1 Blastocatellia bacterium
GGTGCGGTGACCTCTACCAACATTGTGCTAGGAGCGGTGGGGAATTCACAGCTCGCTGCTGGGGCGGTCACAGCATCAAAGATTGCCTCCGGACAAGTAGTTAAGAGTCTCAATAATCTAACTGATAATGTCATGCTAGCAGCAGGACCAAACATCACCATTGCCCCAAATGGAAATACACTTGCAATTTCCTCTACTGACTCAAGCCGCCGCGCAATTTTAGGCCAGTTGTGGACAACGACTCCACAAGTTGGTACTAACCTCGGCATAACCACCTTGGCTGGCAACAATCTACAAACTGTGATTTCCGACGGCGCGGATGTGTGGGTACCAGATCGTATCTCATCCGTCTGGCGCGTCCGAGCAAGCGATGGAAAGGTCTTGGAACAATGGACAGGAGTTCCCGGTGGAAACTTCATTCTCTCCGCTATGGGCCGAATCTTTGTGGATGACAACTCAACCAATAGCCTTTACATGATTGATCCTAGTCAGCCAGCGGGACCAGTAACAACAGTAGCTTCTTTACCGGCCAACCCCGCAGGAATTGCATTTGATGGGAGCCGCATCTGGACAGCAAATAAGCTAGACGGTTCGGTGTCCATTATCACTCCGGGAAATTCGACGCCATGGTCGGTGCAAACGGTTCCTGGCTTCAGCTCTCCTTTAGGAATGCTTTATGATGGAAACAACATATGGATCACAGATCTCGGAGACAGCAAGCTAAAGAGATTAGACTCCAACGGAAATGTAATCCAGGCCGTCAGCGTCGGTAATGGCCCGCGAAAGCCTTTCTTCGATGGGAATAACATATGGGTTCCAAATCTTGATTCTAGTACGATCACAGTTGTGCAAGCGTCAACAGGCAACATCCTCGTTACCCTTAGTGGGAACGGCTTGAGTGGTCCTTTTGGGATGGCCTTCGATGGAAAGCGAGTGCTTATTGCGAATCTTACTGGCGATAGTGTCTCTTTATGGAAGGTGGCTGATTTTACTCCTCTTGGCTCATTTCCTACGGGTACAGGAAGTAGCCCTCTTGATGTAGCGAGCGATGGCCTAAATTTCTGGGTCTCGCTTAACGGCAAAGGGCAACTCCTTCGTTTCTAATGAGGCTGCGCGATATGCTTTCCAGAAATATCCCTTTGCGATCACAAGCAAGCGGGTATTCGTTTCGCGCTTACTTCCTCTAGATCATCTACTGTTGTGATAGGAGAGGGGTTATATTTGGAAATACAGGAGTTTGAGAATTGGTCTACATTGGAGACACTATACCGCAGATGAAACGGCAAACCGACCCTACACGCTGCCATCTGATTACGGGACAGACAATCCTAGTCGCAGATGACGGATTCGTGTCTAAGACTACGTCCCAGTGGGTGGAAAGGAAACCAAAATGAGGAAGTTCACGCTGTATTGCAGCCGAATGGAGAATTTCAAGGCGCGAATAGGTGGTGATTGTTTCACTGAAGCAATGACTCCTTACAGCGGGCCGAAGGATATGCTCGGCACCATTTCAATAGGACTCAACCCGGAGTTGAAAGTAATTGAAGACGGGAGAGAATACCGCCCCGGTAGAGGAGCTGGGATGGTCTGGGTCAACCTCGGCGATAATCGGCTCAACGGACGTAACAACAATACACAAGGAGGCTTTGGCTTTCCCATCGTCAATGCGACAGTCACAGTCGATGGCAAAAGAGTCGTCAAAGATGGAAACCTGGTGTTTTGAAGGCGGCAGGACTGGATTGACTTGATAGACTCAATTTCTGTGTCAAGCCCGTAGAGAACGGGCAGGGCGTCCCTTTCAACCACGCGGTTGATCCTCAGAAGGTCACTTATTACCATTTGTAATCTCGGACCATCTTGGTCTGGTTGCCTTCGCTATTCTCCGTCGTAAAGAGCCACGAGCAACTTCGTGAACTATCTGTCTGGCGAGCGGGCGGCTTGCATCTGCTTCAAGAACTCCTTCGCGATTCGCGGCGCCGCAAAGTCGCCGTTCCACGCAGTTAGCTTTCCGCTCGCAACTACCACGCTCGTCTGCGGACTCGTCGCCGCGAAGGTATAGTTGAATGAGAAATCCGCTCGATTGATCTCAATTCTTATGTCCGCCATCTTCTCGTCTTTGACTATCGCCAGTTCCAATGAATTGAACTCGAGGCGCTTGCGAAGCTCACTTTCCAGTAGTTCGGCCTCGAGATAAATCGTCATCGAGCGGACAAAGATCGTGCGTGCCGATCGCATTATCGAAGCAGGATCAGCGCTTGTCCCGATTGCGCGCGCAGTTGGTCGAATGACGCCCGCCAGGTTGACTGCATTCGCCGCGCTCGACGGCGCTCTTCGCGGAAGAACGATCACGCTCGCCAGGTGGTCGCCGAGTCCAAGTTCTCTCACCAAATCGCCGAAGTTCTTATCCCAGGCATCGCGCCTGAGGCCTCCCGGTTTCACCAGTAATTGTCCGTAGCCAAGTGTCAGAAGCCGCGCGCTTCTTGCAATGCCGGCTTGAAATTCTCTGATCTCGAGCCCCGCCTCCGCCGCGGCCTGCGCTACAGACAGTTCGGCTAAGAAGCGCCGGGTCAGGGCGTTGATCGGTTCAGACTGGGAACTGCTGGACAACCCGCCGGCTTGCTCCGCCGATTTCTGAAATCGATCGATGTCTGTTGCGAGAACCCGATCCAGCGACTCTTGCGTGGGATAAATCGCAAGAGCTTTTTCTCGATCAAATGAGGCGAAAGCCAACCCACGTACGACCGGCCTCACATCATCTTTGAATCCCTGAATGCCGGCGTAGTGGCAGCTCATGCACGAGCGTCCATTGTGTATCACTGGATCGTCCACATTGTTGCGGTCCGCGACTATCGCTATCGGAGCTTCGTCAATGCGGCGGCCCAGGCCATCCATCAGAAAGTAAGCCTGAAGGCCGTTCGGCAGATTGAAGATGACTTCACCGCCCGCCGGGTTCAATCGAAGCGGGTCCTTGAAAATGTTCTGATCGTCGAGGTTGCTTCTGAAATCGAAGCTCTTCCAGTAAGCGCCGTGCGGAGACACATGCCGCTCAAGTACCCGGTTGTTCTGTGACACGCCGCTCGATCGCAGCCCCGCGCGCGCAACGTTCTTTTCTTCCTCGAGGTCGCGCGTCGCATCAATGCCAATGTGTCTCTCAAGCTCCTGTGCTGTCCTCGGCAGGCCCAGAATGCTGTGATAGAGCGGCGGCACAGAGGCGTTGGCAGCAAACCAGTCCGCGCGAACGTACGGCAGGGTCGCTCCCGAAAGCTGGTCGATGACCCGCGACTCGACGCTGCGAACGCCGTATGGATAGTCGGCGAGTAGCAGATCCCACGTTGCGGCCGTCCAGTTGTAGTCGCGCAGATCGACGCGAAAAACTGTGCGTGCGTCGTCAATCGATGCTGGCGAAGTAATCTCTCTATGCCACGAAAGGCTGTTGACCAGTTTTGATAGGCCCGCTCTGTAAGTCTCCAGCTCTGCATCGGGCGCTCCGGCGTTGTACAGATGCGCGAGGCTGAAGTATCGGAGGAAGGGGCGGTTCCGTTCTCGCGACTGCAGCAGATCATTCCGGATCAGCGCTAGTATCGCAGGCTCCGTCAGGAAGTTCCGCTTTGCTTGCGGAGGCGGATCATCCCAGTTCGGCGCGCCTTTGACGACCCAGTTTCTCAGCGTCTCCTTGTCTTGCCGCGACAGCTCCGGGCCTCCTAATGGCATCGCGTCCGATTCGACCACCTTGAGCAGCAACGAGTTTGAATCGCCGGGAATCACGGTGTGCGACGCTACCAGCCGCTCCCGATCAAGCACGAATACATTCTTCCGAGCGATCCCGTTTGCGCCATGACACGAGAAGCAGCGGCGGTTAAGGATGTCACGAGCAAGCGAGGCGGTCTCACGCTGTCGATCGTCGGCGGAGCTTGCGCGAAATGATGCGGCGACTGCTCCGACCATCAGCACCGCGAACACTTTAAGCACACGAGCTCTCTTTCGTGGCTGCACGCGACACCTCCAGTTATTCTGTGTGGATCAGCTTCTCAGTCTGAGGCAATAGGTGTACCGTCGCTTAAGTGCGCGGCAATGTGCGATTGGGTTTATCCGGTGCGTTGGCGGTGGTGCAGTCGAAGTCCGACGAGTGCAGTCCGATCACGGCAGCGTCAGGTTGCGGCGCATGGTGATCATCAAACCACCTGGACTGATTTACCAGGCTCGCTTCGGAAGGAGCACCGCGCGCTCTATTTCGAAGACCCTTTGATCGAGCTTGCCTTCGAAGAGATCAACGCCTCGCCGAATCAAGCTGCTCGGAGTTTCGTTCTTGACTCCGACGAGCTTGAAGCGAACAATCCCCGCTCGCTGGTTATGGTCGCTCTTCTCAATCACTCGCGAAGCCGCGTACAGCGTATCTCCTGCATGCACTGGATTCGGATGACTGCCTTTGTCGTAGCCGATCTCCCAGAGTGCATTCGCTGTGGTGTCGCGGCTCGCAAGCGAAGCGGCCCAGGCGAAGACCAGACCGCCTTCGACTATGCGTGTCTTGGTAAAGCTGTGATCCCGGCAATAAATGTCGTCGAAGTGGAGCGGGTGGCTGTTGCGAGTGAGAATCGTCAGCTGCATGTGCTCGCTCTCGCCGACCGTATGGCCGATGCTGTGAAGGATCACGTCGCCGGCCTCGAAGTCTTCGAATAACCCTCGCGGCCGCCCCCGCCACTCAGGAGTCTTGAAGTTGCTCGAGAGTTCAAAAGGCAGCGCGCGTGGTAGCATCGACTTTAGTCTGTGTTGGCTGCCGGCGTCTGTACTCGGAGAATCGCTAACTGACTCGCCTGTCTTAGGCGTAGGTTGGACGGGCTCGGGATGGCCGCGGCCTTCCAGGTTGCCCGTTGGGATCAGCGCCTTGCGCTCGAAGGTTACAAGAATCAGCCCGTCTTGATTGACTCCGGTTGTTCGAAGGTGCACCACACCACGATCGTGCCTCGATTGAGACACTCGCGCGCCGAGAATCTCTGAATAGACAGAAAGAGTGTCACCCGAGTAAGCGGCGTTAGGAAACTTCAAATCAATGTAAGCCAGATGAGCGATCGCTTGTTCAGAAACGTCGTGGACGCTGAAGCTCAGCGCCAGGTTCAGCATCACGAGCGGATGGACTACCCGGTCGCGGAACCCGAGGTCTCGCGCAAAGCGACTGCTTGAGTAGAGCGGATTCGGATCGAGAAACGAAGCGGCGAACATCGCGAGCATTCCGTCGTCGATTGTGACTTCCCAGGGGTGATGATAGAGGTCACCGACCTGGAAGTCGTCAAGCAGGCGGCCGTATTTCGGTTCGTTCGTTCTAGGCTTAGTTGGCTCCATTCCCCCTCTCACTGTGGCGAACGGCATGTGTGCAGAGGACTCGACCTGTTACTCTGAGACGCCAAAGCGTCCG
>DATLWF010000345.1:0-14004 GCA_035576605.1 Blastocatellia bacterium
ACAGCAGAGAACCTGAAGGGATTACGTATGAAATCATCAAAGAGACGTCTGGAAGAATGCGAGATTGGTACTTCCAACCGGACAAGGGCATTTATCTCTCAAAGGCAAGCCGGAAGCCGTATTTCAGACTCAAAGGGCATATGCAAGATATCATTGATAATAAAGAGCTAAAGCGGCACCCGCAGACTGCTATCAGCGCCACTGTGCTCAAACGACTGCTAGTGGAAGGAAGTCGTCTGCGCGCAAGTCTAGCCGACGATATTGGCACACGAAGACGACCGCTGATTTAGTTATGCAGTCGTTGGATCGTTCATCGAAAGATCAGCATGGATTTGCCGGTCGCAGGCCATCCCCCATTGTTGGCTCTATTCGTATCTGAGTGCATCGATCGGATCCAGTCGCGAAGCCTTCATCGCGGGCCACATCCCGAAGACCAATCCAATCCCGCACGAAACCGTTATGCCCGCGATCGGGGCCCAGGCGGGAACGTGCACAGGCAGAATCAGGTTTACAAGCAAGCTCAGCCCCCAGCCGATGGCAATTCCAAGCAGCCCACCTGAACCGGTCAGCGACACTGCCTCGATCAGGAATTGACGGAGGATGTCGCGTCGACGAGCGCCTATTGCTTTTCTAACCCCAATCTCTTTTGTGCGCTCGGTGACCGACACGAGCATGATATTCATCACGCCGATGCCGCCGATCAACAGGCCAACGCTCGAAATCGCGAACATCAGAAGCGCAATGCCTCCGGTGATCTGATGGAATTGCTCAGTGATCGCGTCGGGAGTCGAGAGGCCGAAGTTGTCTTTCGCTTCGTACGCGACGCCGCGGCGGCGGCGCAGCAGCGATCGTATCTCGTCCTCCGCCTGATCCAGCTTTCCTTCTTCGGCCTGGGCCATAACGAAGTGGTCTTTTTCGGCCGGGAACATCTTTTTCATCGATTCATAAGGAACGTAGACGGCGCGATTCTGATTGCCCCCGTCGTTGTCGTCCATGAAAAAGCTATCGAGCTTTTGAATCACGCCGATCACAGTGAAAGGCTTGTCATTCACAAGTATCTGTTTGTCGAGCGCTTGAATGTGCGGGAAGAACTTGTCGGCGATATCAGCTCCGATCACGCAGACGTCCGCGCGATGCTGGTTTTCGACCTCGGTGAAGTAGCGTCCCTCGGCGATGTGCACCGAGGACATGCGCTCGTAGTCAGTCGTGGTTCCCTGGACCTGTGTGACGTAGAGTTCCTGGTCTTGATATCTGACCTTCAGCACGTCGCCCGGGCTCAGAAAGGGGGCTACGTACTTGACCGACGGACACTGATCCTTGATTGCCAGCGCATCTTCGTAGGAGATCGGTTTTCGCATGCGCTCTTCGGGGGTGAGCCTGCCCGTATGAATACCCGGATCGAATTTGTAGATGAAGACGGTATTGGTGCCGAAGGCCTCGATGTCGTGCTTGAACTTCTGGTCAAGTCCCGAGATGAACGACGCAATGACCATAACCGTCACGGTGCCGATCACCACGCCGAGCACGGTCAGGAACGAACGGAACTTGTGCGCATGCAAGGTTGCAAACGCCATTCTGAAGCTTTCAGTTGTGTCTTGCTTGCTCATATTAATTCATCAATCTTCCGCGTTCGTAGTTCGGCCTTTAGGCGGAAGTTCGTATCTTCGAGCAACCGCGCTGAGGACCAACATACGAACTTCCGCCTAAAGGCCGAACTACGAACAGTTCTTATTAGTCCGCCCGAAGCGCCTCAATCGGATCGAGTTTTGCGGCTTTCCACGCCGGGTAGATCCCAAAGAACAAACCGATGCTCGCCGAGACGGTCAGCGCCATAAACGTCCAGAAGATAGGCAATGCCGTAGGGAGATCAAAAAGAACCGTCGCCAACTTTCCGAGTCCGTACGCGATGGCCACGCCGATGCACCCCCCAAGCAACGAAAGCACTGTTGACTCGGATAGGAATTGACGGACTATATCGGAACGCCGCGCCCCAAGCGATTTGCGGATCCCGATTTCGCGTGTCCGTTCGGTTACCGATACCAGCATGATGTTCATGATGACGATGCCGCCGACCACAAGCGCTATGGAGGTCACTCCTATCGCAACTATTGAAATCGTTCCAAAGATTTGTTCGCGGAGTTTGTTGAGCGCATCCGAAGTCACGATGCCGAAGTTGTCCGGGTCGTTGTAGTTCAAATGGCGCCTGGCGCGCATGATCACCCTTACCTCATCCTGCGCTCGCTCGATAGATTCCGGCCCGATTGCCGCGACTCTTATCCCGATCGAGCCTCGCGAGCCGTAGATGTTCTGATAACTCGATATCGGCATGATGACGAAATTATCTCGTGGGTTCCCGAACACCGTCCCGATCTCTTGAGCAACGCCTACGATACGGAACGGCAGGCCCTCGATTTTGAGTTCCTTATCGATTGGATCAACGCTGGGGAAGAGCTGGTTGGCAACGCCGTAACCAATGAAGCAGGCATAGCGCGAATGCTCCTCCTCGGTCGAACTAATGTAGCGGCCTTGATCGACTTTGATCGAATCAATATCGACCATATTCGCGCTGACGCCAAGGAGCTCCACGTCTTGCAGTGTTTGAGTCTCGCGCTTTATATTGCCCCGCCTGCGCATAGTGGCAGCCGCGTCTTTCACGTATGTAGGGTGCTCTTTAATCGCGCGAAGATCGTCGAGCTTGATGTCTTTATTTTTTTTGTTTCTCTCGATCCACTCCTGCATGCTGGTCACGATTCCCATCTTGTTTACGACGAAGGCGTTCGATCCCAGGTCGGCAATTTTGTCATTGAAGTATTTATTGAAGCCTTCGATCAGCGACACGACGACGATGACCGTCGCGACGCCGAAGATGATCCCGAGCAGAGTCAGGAAGGATCGAAGCTTGTGCGCGAGAATCGCGCTGAGTGCCAGTGCTACGGATTCAAAGAATTTCATACACCAGTCCCGCTACCTGTTTTCGATCTGTTGATTCCCAAGTTAGTAGAACGAGATTTCTCGACATAAGTTCACGCCTTCTCGCATTGATAGCCCACATAAGTCTATACGCGCGCACGATTGCGCGGGGGTGCACCAAACCCATATGACAAACGCGGCACGGCCGTGTCTATTAACAAGAGTATCGCCGGGGTTACTAACCGAGACTCGGAGAAGCTGGCGTTAACGCTCCGACCCTGTCAGGTTCCAGGACGGTTGAGGTCGGTCGCGCACTTCGTGAAATGCGCTTGACCAGTCACTCGAATGGGGGATAGCCTTGCGCGCATAAGCTTCGCCGCTTAGGTTACCGCTCGCTTAGCGACTGCTTGAGGAATGCCCGATGGATCACACCAGGTGAACCCGTTGAGGGGGTGGAGTCGGCAAGTTCCGTATAAAGATCTGGGACAAGGCGACTGGCGCTATCGTATATGACAACCAGCTTGGCACGGCTGACGGTGCCGACCCGAGCACCGTGCTTGGAGGCGGCAGCATCGTCATACACAATTAGGCACAACTAGGCTAGCTGGCGCTTTTCACAACAGGAGTCCGATGGTGGGAATGCGCAGTGTGAGTTTCGCGATTCGTGGGGTTGAACCGAATTGCACGGCGCTAGGTCCTGGCCCGAGATAGGTTTGATGGGACACTTTCCCGAGCTCGGGTGTGATTACGACGCAATGCTCGAGCGATGCGTTGTGATGTAACTTCGAGATATTGAGGCGGACGTACCGGAAAGAGGCGCGACACCAGCGCCTCTTTCTTTTTCTGCAGATGTGCCGCCGCTTGAAGCATCCGCCCGCTCTCGGCGAGATGCTGTTTCATGAATTCATCACTGGATACGATCGCGATGATCTCTTCTTCCAGGGCTTCGAGGTCGTGCCAATCCCCGATTCGATCTTGAAGCGTCCGTAGCCAGGCCAACGCCCGCGACGCGTCGCCGTAACCCATCTCCGTGACGATCTCCAGCAAATACCTTACGCGCTTCGCGGCTATGCGTAGCTGATGGAGTTCTGCCGGGTTGTTTGTCGGATGCGATTGCGCAGCGAGCGCTTGAAACTCTTCAAGTCGCTGCTCAAGCCGCTCGGCGGCATAGCCCGCCACGCTTCGTTCATCCAGATCCATTGTTTCTGCTGTAGCCTCCAGCGCAGGCACTTGATTGTGCGCATCGTCATTTATGAGGGCGATGTCAGTCGCTTCACGGATTGAAGGCTCCAGGAATCCCAGCTTAACGGCGAGTGCGTCGATGTCGATGTCTTCCAGAAACTGCCTCACCTTTGCAGCTCTATGCAAGCGCCGCTCTTTGAGAATGCCCTTTACTAACTCGAGTTGCTCTCGTCGCGCACGGCCCCGTCTTGGGGTTTCTTTCTCGATGAGTTCCAGGAATACGTCGTAGTTCCTGACGGTGGAGAGCCTGCGTCGCCAAGTGCGAAGCCGCCTCTTCAGCTTCCGAACCTTCATCTCGCGTTCAAGCAAGTCAAGCGAGGCCTGAAGCCTTCTTGTGGTCACGCGCATCTTGTGGATAGCCTCGACCGCCTCGGTTTCGAGAACGGCGCGATGATAGGCGCGTAAGGCAGCGAACTGAGAAGTGATGATTTCAACGAGCTTGCGAGGTTGTCGCGCCGGAGGTTCCTTCGCGGCGCGAGGCCCGACCTCGGTAGTCAGTATTTGTTCAGTCTCAGCCATCGATCAGGAGAGAGACTACTATCTTCACCGTGCCAGGGCAAAGGTCGAGAGCGTAGATCCTCACCGCGAGGCGGGAATAGCGCGAGGCAATTCGGTGATTAGGTGAGTGAGGGCTATAATTCTGTACCAGCGAAAAGACACACGCATGGACTTTCTAAAGCTCGATCTGAATAAAACGACGCCCGACTTACCGACCGAGAACGAGGTCCGGTTTCAGGTGGCGCTGTTGGCAGCCGTGCCGGCGCTGATTGCGAGCTTCATCGCTCGGTTCTTGTTCGATGCGCCCCTCGTGCCCGAACTGCTCGCGCAATTCATCTTCGCCATTGCTCCAATGTGGATGGTCGAGATCGCGGTCGGCATGCTGGGGCCGTTTGCCAAGCACCTGGCATTTCTCGGCTGCACGGTGATCTACCTGATCGCGCTGATCGCCGCGGCGATTGCTTATCTTCGCTACGCACCGCGGAGGGACTCCGCTTTCGCGCGATACACTTCGCCGATCGTGTTTGCGCTGGCGATCTGGGCGTTGAGTGTTGTTATTCTGATACCCGTGCTGGGTGGCGGGATTTTTGGCAGCCGCCTGCGACAGGGATCGCTGTTCACTTCCATTCTACTTCTCCTTGTACACGCCGTTTACGGGTTGGCTCTTGCCTTTGCCGCAATGCGATACATAGATCGCCCGGTTTCCGCTAGTGCACCGGGCGCGATCATCAGCAGACGCCGCGTCGTCCGAGGCGTTGGATACGCAGTGCTCGCCGTCGGAGTGTATGACATCGGCAAGTCGCTTCTTGGATCGTGGCTGCAGTCCGGCTCGGGCCGCGTGAAGCACGGCGACGGCGTGTTCCCGAACATCGACAATCTGGCCCTCGAGATAACGCCGACCCGGGACTTTTATCAGGTGTCCAAGAATGCGTTTGATCCGCAGGTTGATGTGCGCAGATGGAAGCTTGAGGTTGCGGGGCTCGTCGACAACGCGCTCGCGCTCACTTACGACGAGATGAAAGTGCTGCCTTCGGTTGAGCACTATGCGACGCTCGCTTGCATCAGCAACGAGGTCGGTGGTGACCTGATCGGGAACGCGCTGTGGCGAGGCGTGCGGCTCAAAGACGTTCTGGAGAAAGCCGGGCTCAAGCAAGGCGTCGTCGACATCGTGTTGCGGGCGAGCGACGACTATACCGACTCGATTCCGCTTGACCGCGCGATGGCGGATGGGACTTTGCTGGTGTACGAAATGAACGGAGAACCGCTCACACCGGACCATGGTTTTCCAGTGCGTCTGCTGGTGCCAGGCATCTACGGGATGAAGAACGTAAAGTGGATCACTCGCGTCGAAGCGGTGGACTTCGATTTCAGAGGCTATTGGCAAAGACGTGGATGGGATGATCGGGCGGAGTACAAGACGATGTCGCGCATCGACGCGCCCGATCGCTCAGTGAAGGGCGAAGCCGCTATCGCTGGAATCGCGTTCGCCGGGGATCGCGGAATAAGCAAGGTTGAAGTCTCGACCGATGGTGGCACGAGTTGGGAACAAGCGGAGATCAAACCCGCTCTCTCTCCGATCTCGTGGGTGCTTTGGGGAAAGCTGTGGAGACCGGGGCAAACCGGTCGGCACAAGCTATTAGTCAGAGCTACGGACGGTCGAGGTCAGACGCAGACCTCGCAATATGCTCCGCCTGCGCCGAGCGGGTCGTCGGGTTATCAGAGCGTCATCGTAAAGTCTGAATGAACGTTTCAGAAAAAAGAGCTTGACCCTGGAACACGTTCCGGAGTCTATAATCGGAGCAAGGTGGAAGTGAGGCACAACACGCCGAAACAGGAGTATTTGCGGTCAGGTGAGCTGGCGCGGCTCGCGGGGGTGAGCACTGACACCTTGCGACATTACGAGCGCAAAGGCTTGCTCGTGCGGCCGCGCCGTTCGGCGAATGGTTATCGCGAATATCCGGCCGGCGCCCTCGATCGCGTCCGTCTTGTGCGCAGCGCGCTTGGAATTGGCTTCACTCTAAGTGAACTGGCTGGGATCCTGGAGGTGCGCGACCGAGGCGGCGCTCCGTGCCACCAGGTGCGAGCGCTCGCAGGAACAAAGCTTACCGATCTCGAGACCCAACTTGGGGAACTTACAGCCTTGCGCGATGAACTGCGCAGGCTGTTGAAGAACTGGGACGCGCTTCTGGCGAAGAACCCGCCTCCTAAGCACGCGAGGCTGTTGGAGTCGCTGGTGGCGAGCGATACCGAGAGGCGGACCCGGTCAGAGCGCCTCACGCGGACACGAATCAACCGAAAGAGAGAAAGCAAGGAGACTCAATGGTGAAAGCGAAAAACTACTCAGGACTTCTGTTAGCGCTGATGCTGCCGGGGGTCTTGACCGCCCGAACCCAGCAGCCGCCGGATCAACAGCACAATCATCAAGACAAACGACATATGGATGGCGTGAACGAACGCGGCGACCACGCGATGGGGTTCAGCCACGAGAAAACGACGCACCATTTTCACTTGACTGCGGACGGCGGTGCGATCGAGGTGACCGCCAATGATTCCAACGACGCTGCGAGCCGGGAACAGATTCGGGCTCATCTCTCACACATTGCAAAGCTCTTCAAGGAGGGCGATTTCAGAACGCCTATGCTCATTCATGGCGAAGTGCCTCCGGGTGTGCCCACGATGAAGCGGTTGAAGGCCGATATCAGCTACACATTTGAGGCGATTGAATTCGGCGCCAGAGTCCGAATTTCTGCCGCGAACGCGGAGGCAGTCGAGGCGATTCACGAGTTCCTGCGTTACCAGATCAAAGACCACCAGACTGGCGACTCCCTGGAGGTGGATAAGCAAGCGTCAACCGTCTCAGGCTTCTGAGTCACCTCATACCGATCTCATCAGACACTGTGTGAAATGCCTGAGCATATCGGGCGTTGTCGAACCTCAGCACATTAACAGGTCGGGAAGGTGGGCTTGCCCCCGCTGCTTGAAAGTATCGACGATTCAACACCTGAGGCCGGTATTGGTCTGCTGAGAATCAAGCAGCGGGGGCAAGCCCACCTTCCCCGACCTGTTAATGTGCTGAGGTTTGACAACGCCCGATATGCTCCACCATTTGCACAAGGTCTCTCACGCGGTGGGTCCCTGACCCGCTCCCCATCAACTACGCTGGTTGACTGATTCGAAATCACCCCACTATATTGAAGATCGGTTGTTGAGCGCATCCGAAAATCGGTGTACGCTCTGCGCCCGCCATTCCTCAAGATGCCCAAAGAGCTCAAGTCGAAAAGCGCGATCAGTAATGAGCGTGTAACAAGTCGCTCGTCGAGCGGCCGCGCCGTCTATCCCTTCACCGCAATAGTTGGCCAACGAGAGATGAAGCTCGCGCTAATACTGAGCGCGATTGACCCAAATATCGGCGGCGTCATCATAATGGGCCATCGCGGCACGGGGAAATCGACCGGTGTCCGCGCGCTTGCGGACTTGCTGCCGCCGATTAAGAAGGTGAAAGGTTGTGTTTACGCCTGCGACCCTTATCGACCTAACGAGTTGTGTAAAGATTGCGCCGACAGACTCTCTGCTGATCGAAGCCTGCCTACGGTACGCGGCGTGGTTCCTGTCGTGGACCTTCCGCTCGGAGCAACCGAAGACCGCGTCTGCGGGACGCTCGACATTGAGCGCGCGCTCGTTGACGGAGTGAAAGCATTCGAACCGGGCTTGCTCGCACGCGCGAACCGTGGCTTTCTTTACATCGACGAAGTCAATCTGCTCGACGATCATCTCGTGGACGTTTTGCTGGACGCGGCCGCTTCGGGGCGCAACGTGGTTGAACGAGAGGGCATTTCTGTTACGCATCCCGCGCGCTTCGTGCTGATCGGGTCGGGCAACCCGGAAGAAGGCGAGTTGAGACCTCAGTTGCTTGACCGCTTCGGGCTCTACACTCAGATAACCACTATTACCGACCTCGAGGAGCGCGTCGAGATAGTTGAGAGACGCGAGCGGTTTGATGATGCTCCGCTCGCTTTTCGGGCGGCGAACGCAAACGAGCAGGGCAAACTGCGACGGCGAATCATGCGCGCAAAGAAGCTGCTCGCCCGCGTTGAGATCGATCGCGAGCTTCTGATGCTGATAGCCCGGCTTTGTGTTTCGCTCAAAGTTGACGGCCATCGCGGTGAGATGACGATTGCTCGTGCCGCCCGCGCGCTGGCTGCATTTGAAGGACGCGCAAGCGCGAACGCCTATGACGTCGAAAGCGTCGCAGTGATGTCGCTTCGTCACCGGCTACGCAGAGACCCGCTCGAAACGGTCGACAGCGGATTGCGCATCGAGCAGGTGCTGAGCCAGTTGATCCCGATGCGCTCTACTCCAGCGGCGCTGAGAGCGGTCAGGTGATTAAAACAACGATTGAGTCGTCCTTCATTGACCCGGGCCATGGCTCAGCCTCGCGTCGCGTCGGATATCCCTTTGCGGCGGTAGTGGGGCACCGAACGGTCAAGCAGGCGCTTCTGCTGCTGGCGATCGACCCGCGGCTCAAAGGTGCGCTCATCGCATCCGAGAGCGGTTCAGGTAAGAGCATTCTCGCACGAGCGTTTGGGTCCCTGTTGCCACCGCGCGGCGTGGATTGTGGTCGATCGCGGGTGGATCCTTCCAGGGACCGTGAGCTGGCGAGCGACACCATCGAACTTCCGTTAAACATCACCGAGGATCGTCTGCTTGGCGGACTGGATCTCGAACGAACGATCGCGACGGGGAGGCGCGAGATAGCAGCCGGCCTTCTCGCGCAGGCCAACGGGCGAGTGCTCTACGTGAACGATATCAATCTGCTGGATTCCAACACGGCCACTCACGTGGCACACGCACTGGACTCGGGCCAGGTACACCTAGAACGTGAAGGATTGAGTGCGATCCACGATGCCGATTTCATGTTCGTCGGAACCTTCAACTCAGCCGAGGGCGACGCGAGTTCGCTGTTGCGCGACCGCGTAGGGTTGATCGTGGACTCGCGGACAGAATGCTCGGCTGATGAGAATGCCGAGATCATCGCCCGCGCCTTTCAATTCGACAAGGACCCGTTCAACTTCGCGGATGACTTTGCGTTTGAGACTGCCCGGCTCAAGAGCGACATCGAAGCTGCCCGAGCGCGATTGCCTGGGGTTCGTGTCTCGAAGAATCAGGTGCGGCAGATTTCGCAGATCGGTATGAGGCTTGGAGTGGAAGGGAATCGAGCAGACGTCTTCGCTTTGAAAGCGGCTCGCGCAAGTGCGGCGCTTGCGGGGCGGGACGCGGTAACTGAAGATGACCTCGTGGCTGCCATCCAGCTAGTGCTTGTGCCGCGAGCGACAACGCTTCCGTCGCCAAGCGAGGAAACAAAAGAACAGGCACCTGACTTGGAGGAAGCCAATCACCGCGAGGCTGGCGATGGTGACCGTGATTCTATTCCCGGTGCGATCGAAGACTTGATCATCCAGGCGATCGACGCACAGTTGCCAAAGGACCTGCTCTCGCCGGCACAACGAATCGCTCGGCCGGCTCGCACGGGAAAGCGAATTAAAGCATCAACATCAATCCGTGGACGGTATGTGCGCAGTGCAATAAACCGGACTCGCGACGCACGAGTCGCCATCGACGCCACGCTCCGCGCTGCTGCGCCGTTTCAATTATTCCGTCGTGCGCAAGGTGACCTGAACAGAAAGTGGTCATCCGGCGCCGAAGCGATAAAGGACGCGATGGCTCCGGCTCGAGTGAAGATCGATGCGGGCGATCTCAGGTTCAAAGAGTTCAAGAAGCGATCCGGGATTCTGTTCATTTTCGCCGTCGATGTAAGCGGGAGCATGGCGCTCAACCGAATCGCACAGGCAAAGGGGGCGCTCACTCGACTGCTCCAACAAGCCTATCTTCATCGCGACAAGGTTGCCTTGATCACCTTTCGAGGCGAGAAGTCCGATGTCTTGCTCGCCCCGACACGCAGCGTTGAGCTGGCTAAGCAGCTTGTAGACGGATTGCCCGCTGGAGGCGGCACACCGCTTTCCGCCGGGATCGTGAAGACGATTGAGTTAGCGCGGCTCGCGCGACTTCGAGGTACGTCGCGCGCTATGCTTGTGCTGTTTACCGATGGAAGAGCTAACGTTGGTCTTGGCGAGGGGCGCGCAAGCCGAACCGCGTCAACGATCCTGGACGAACTGAGGCGCCTTGGCGCATTGCTCGGATCAGAAGAAATCAGCACGGTGGTGGTGGATACGAAGTCACGGTTCGTGTCGAGCGGCGACGGCGAGGCTCTGGCCCGGATACTTGGGGCGCGTTATTTCTATCTCCCGCGCGCCGACGCGGGAGCAGTTTACGACGCGATCGCGTCCATTACCAGGGTGAGAAGAGAGCAATCCTGAAATGGCTGACAAGAGAGCAAACAGCGAAGAACGCGACCGGCGCGTGCTTGAACTCTACGAAAAGGTTCTCGAGATCGAGCAGCGGTTGATACCGACGGGCTTGCATGTATTCGGACGCCCCTCCGATGAGACCGAGATCGCCGATCTGTTGAGAATGGTGGCGTCGTTCGACCGTCCCGAGCTTGGCATACGCTCGCTCCCCGATCTGGTTGCCGAGGGGCTCGGTCTGCCTCCTTACGCAACCTTGCTCAAGGAGAGCCCGGACTCTGAGCAACGGTTGCGCGAACGAGAACGCGTTGAAGCCGTCGTGCGAAATGCCATTACGCTCTTCGTCGGTGACAAAAGCGATGCGGGAAAGGAAGCAGCGATCCACCTCTTGTCAGAGGCGTCGGCGGTTAGTAGAGAGCACTCGCTGAAAGTGTTCGAGATGCTCTCTCGCATTCGTGAGCAGCTCGGAACCAACTACGAACTCGAGGGGTTGATGCGCGCACTGAGAGGGGAATATGTCGAGCCCGGACCCGGCGCCGACATCATTCAAAACCCGGGCATTCTTCCGACAGGCCGCAACACGCACGCGGTCAATCCGTATTCGGTTCCTTCGACAATTGCCGTACGGCGCGCCGGGCCGATCGCGAACGCGCTGCTCGAGCGTCATCGCAAAGAAGCTGGTAGCTATCCCGAAACGATCGCGATGGTTCTGTGGGGAATCGACAATATCAAGACCGAGGGCGAAGCGGTAGCACAAGCGCTCTGGCTGCTGGGGGTAACACCGCGGCGCGATGCGATGAATCGAGCGACCGATGTTGATGTGATACCGCTCGACCGGTTGGGTCATCCGCGAGTCGATATCGTGATGACGGTCTCCGGTATCTTTCGCGATTTGTTCGGAGCGACGATGACGCTGCTAGACAATGCGGTGCGGAAAGTTGCGGCGCTCGATGAAGCTCCTGACATGAACTATCTGAAGCGGCATGTTGACGAACAGATGGCTGAGACAGGCTGTTCATTCGACGAAGCCGCGGTGCGAGTGTTCTCCAATGCAGCCGGTAACTACGGGTCGAACGTCAACTTCATGGTGCTCGAGAGTCAGTGGGAGGACGCCCGGGAGCTTGGCGACCTGTTCGTCACGCGAAAGTGTTTTGCGTATGGACGCGACTCGCAGGGAAGGAGTTTCGACGGCCGTGAGGCGCGAGAACTTCTCGAGCGAGCGCTCTCTCGAGTCGAGGTGACCTATCAAAATATCGACTCGACAGAGGTCGGCATAACGGACGTCGATCACTACTTCGAATACCTGGGCGGCGTGTCAAAGGCAGTCGAGAAAGAAACGGGCAGGCGGCCACGGATCTACCTGTCAGACACGCTTTCACCGGACGCAAAGGTCAGAACACTCGAAGAGACGGTCAGGCTCGAGACTCGAACCAAGACGCTCAACCCAAAATGGTTCGAAGGAATGCTGCGGCACGGTTTCAGCGGGGTGGCTGAGATCGAGCATCATGTGACGAACACCTTCGGCTGGTCCGCTACTGCCGATGCGGTTGATGATTGGGTTTACGACGAGGTCGCCGCGACATTCGTGCTTGACGAGAAAATGCTCGAGCGGCTGCGCTCACTGAACCCTCACTCGGCGCGAACTCTTGTTGGCCGCCTGCTCGAAGCCTCGGGCCGCGGATTCTGGTCGGCCGACCAATCGGTGCTTGAGCGGCTAAGAGATGTGTGTGCCGCCCTCGAGGACACGCTCGAGGGAGTGGCTGGCTGAAACCCTGGGAGCGAGGCATCTCCTTTCAATCCGAGCAGGCAGGATGCCTGCGCTCCCAGGCAGGATGTCTGCGCTCCCAGGCAGGATGTCTGCGCTCCTGGGAGCGATGCCGCGCTCCCCGGGCCCATCGTTCAAAGTGATAGTTCCCCGTCAATTCGATCAGTCATACCTACGACGGTACATTCCCTAAACGGAGCCTGACCGGCTCAACGCGCACTACTTGTAGCCTTCTGCAACGTGGCATGGTCCTTGCCTTTCTACCGGGAGCGAGGGACCCCCTGTGCTCGAATCTCACCTTCGCTAGAGCCTGGACTAAGTTTTGATCATGGGGACCCTATTGAGCGCAGAGCTTAACAAACTGGAGTCATCAACTCGGGCGCCGCAGCCAGGTGATGAGGCGGCGACGCTTGAAGCGCTCGTGCATCATCAGATTCACCACGGTGAGGCTGACCATCTCGTTGGTGATTTCATTCGTCTGGCGGCTCAGGTCTGCTCGGCCCCCGTCGCTGTATTGAGCGTGGTCCGCTCTGACAGCGTGCATCATATTTCCCGATTTGGTTCGTCGTCCGATAACACCTATGACACCGCCAGCGAAGCCGCTCTCGTCTCACGCGCGATTCTCGAACGGGAATTGTATGTAGTGCCGGATACGCTAAAGGATCGCAGATTTAGAGACGACGTACCGGAAACTGAGCGCGGGGCGGTTCGCTTCTATGCCGGGGCGCCTTTGTTGACAGCGGAAGGATCCCTGATTGGTGTTCTGTCAATCATTGACCACAGGCCCCGAAAGCTAACCGCGACGGAGAAGCACGCACTCTGTTCGTTGGCCAGCGCTGTGATGGTCATTTTCGAGCTCAGCCGCAAGAGCGTTGAACTCGAGCAAGCCAGGGCCGAACGTGAGAAAGCGCTAGAGTCGCTTACGGCAAGCGAAGAGCGCTGCGCGATGCTGCTTCGAGGCGCCAGTGAGGGATTGTGGGAGTGGGATCTTGAAACCAACGAGATGCATTTCTGTGACCGCTGGAAGGCGATGCTCGGCTACAAGGAGGGTGAGTTGAACAGCCGCCCTGATGAATGGTTCAACCGCGTCCACCCAGAAGACATCGAACGAGTTCAGTCTGAGATCCTGTCGCATCTTCTCGGCTTATCAAATCAGTTTCAGAGCGAACATCGTGTGCGCAGGGCGGACGGAGCCTACAGGTGGATGTTGAGCCGAGGTTTGGCCGT
>DATLWF010000346.1:0-6119 GCA_035576605.1 Blastocatellia bacterium
GTCCGCAAAAGGCAGAAGTCTGTTTTCGATTGAAGTCCGATTCGAGACCATGGCCGACCGCTTCGTGAAGCAGTATGCCAGGCCAGCCAGGTCCCAGCACAACTTCCATCGTACCCGCGGGAGTTGCGACGGCCTCCAGTTGTATAATCGCCTGGCGCGCCGCTTCGAGAGCATACTGCTCCGGCGAGCTTTCGCCTTCGAAGAAGTCTATGCCGACCCGGCCACCGCCTCCGGAGCGGCCGACCTGAAGATTGCCATCATCATCCGCTATGCAGGTTATTCCGAACCGCGCCAGCGGCTGCAAGTCGCCTACGAGACGGCCGTTGGAAGTCGCGATCATCACGTACTTGACTTCGTCATTGATCGATGACTGCACCTCTCGAATTCGACGGTCGAAGCCACGGGCTGCTCTGTCCCCCTGCTTGATCAACTCGATTTTTTTCGACAGTTCAGTGGAGGAAACAGGAACCGCCACCGGATACAGATTCAACCCGGTCGGCGTAGCGTTTACTCCGGCGAGCTGTTTGCTTCCACCGCTGCGGGCTATGTGGCTTGCCGTCTCGGCCGCGTGACGGATCGCGTCGAAGGCTATGTCGTCGGTATACGCGTAGCCGGTCTTGTCGCCTATGACCACACGCACGCCTACACCTTGCGAGATCGACTTGGCGGCTTGCTTGACGATCTGCTCTTCGATGTTGACGCTATTGGCGACGCGGTATTCGAAATACAAATCCGCATAGTCACCTCCTCGCGCCAGGGCGGCCGCAAGCAGCTTGTCAATATCGCCGTTGGTGAGCCCATACCGACCGAAGAAAAACTTGATTGCATCTGTGCTCATCTTATCCTTCTCAGGGGGTGATGCCCGGTGCCGAACTTCTTCCCTGCTTTGTTTGTGAAAGTTGCCAGCTTGCGTCCGCGAATCGAGGCTGCCAACTATCCTGCGGCCTGTGTCTTTACTTATCACCAAGGTGTAATGAGGCAACACCGGCAAACAGATTGTAGTATCTGACATCGGAAAAACCAACCGCCTGCATCAGGCCGGCCAATTCTGTCTGATCAGGAAATGACTGTACCGAGTCGGGAAGATACTGATAAGCAAAGCTCGACCCCGAGACCGCGTTCCCGATGCGTGGAAGCAGACGCGTGAAGTAGAAATGAAACAAACTGCGGAAGATCGGAAGCTTGGGGTGAGAAAACTCGAGCACAGCGCACCGCCCTCGCGGTTTCAGCAAGCGATGAATCTCGCGCAGCCCGGCTGCCGTACCATCCACGTTTCTCAGCCCGAAGGCCACCGTCACAACGTCGAACATGGAATTGGCAAAGGGTACGCGGAGGGCGTCACCTTCGATAAGCTCGATCGGTAGCCCCGCTCGCCGGATTTTTTTGACCCCCAGTTCCAGCATTGGATGACAGAAATCGACGCCGAATGTCGGAGCCAACTCGCCGAGTTCCAACGACAGTTCCGCCGTTCCGCAGCAGAGGTCGAGTGCCACAGCGTCCGGGCGCCGCAATCGATCCGCGACCTGCTTGATCACCAGTCTTCGCCAGCGTTTGTCGATGTTCAGCGACAGCGCGTGGTTGAGCAAATCGTACCGCGGCGCGATCTCGGCAAACATTGAGCGCACTCGCGCAGCCTTGCTGCTCTGGCCGAGGTTACTTGCGTCGCTTTCTGTCAATTCGAAAGATCCCGTCACGCGAGAGGAGGTTCTACTTCAACACGGCTACCGTGCCGATCTTCTTCATTGGAGACTCGAATCGACCAGCGGACCCGGCGACCACTATCGCAACCGACTGTGGCTTCAAGTACGTCTGCGCCGCTCGCTGAACGTCCGCAAGAGTGATTGCATTGACCCGGTTGGCGAAGTTGATAACGTAGTCTCTGCCCAGCCCGAAGGTTTCAATATCCAGTATGACCTCCGATGCCCCTGCAGGCGTCTTGAGCCGCTCAGCCATCGATGCGATCAGCCTCGCCTTTGCCGATTCAACGCGCTCGCTCGCCGGCGGGTTGACCTGCATTGCGGTCATCGTATCCAGAAGCACATCCAGGTCGCCTGCCAGGTCACTCGGATCCGACTTTATGCTCACTATCAGAGGTCCCGCAAGCAGCCGTGCCTCAAGGTCGGTCCCGATTGTCGTTCCCGCGTGCACCGCGGTGATCTTCGAAACCTGCTGGCCCAGCACGTCGGCCATTATTACCGCCGCGAAATAGTCCTCCGCCCGTCTCGAGAGTCCAGGCTGGGCTATTTCGGCCAGCGCCGGCTGCTCCTCGCCTCGATCGAGTATGTAGACCCGCCGCCCCCGTTGCGCCTCCTGCGACTTGAATGTCGGCGGGATCTTCTCGCCCTTCTTCCACGCGCCGAGTTTGGATCTAGCGAGGCGGGTCACCTGCTCGGCAGTGACATCGCCGCTTACCGTCAATTCTGAGTTGTTTGCGATGTAGAACCGATTGTGAAAGTAGACCAGGTCGGGCCGAGTTATCTGTCCCATCGATTCGGGCGTTCCGTGCGCGGGCCTTCCAAACGGGTGTGACCCGAAGACCGCTTCCAGGGCCTTGCGACGCACAGCAACTGATTCGTTCTGTCCCTCTTTATTCAGAACCGCCGCTCGCGCTACCTTCAGTAATTCCACTTCCTTCTGATCGAATGACGGGCTGATCAACAGTTTTCCAAGCAGGTCGAAGATCGCCTCGAGCGACTCAGCCGGGCCGCTCATCACGATGTCGGTCGAGTCCCATCCGGCCGTGATACCTACGGTCAGGCCCAACTGCTCGACGGTGTCGGCAACATTCTTTGCGCTCAGTCCACCGCAGCCTTTCAACAACATTTCGGCGGTCAGGTCCGCCAGCCCGCCCTTTCCCGCAAGATCGAACAACGCGCCGCTATTGATGCGCAGGTGGGCGGCGACACTACCGGTCCCCTGCTGCTCAAGCGTAATAAGATGAAGGCCGTTTAGAAGTGAGTCACGCTTTACGATCGGGAGCACGAACGGAGAGGCTTGTGGGTGGGGGTTAGAACGCCCCAGGACCGAACATTGAATGCCAAAACTGAACTGTAGCGACAGCAGTAATACGCTCGCAAATGCCGCCCACTTCTTCGCTCCCAAGGATTCCTCCACTGTTCTCGAATTTGCATCGAGTGTAGCTATGAAGTCTAGAGGCCGTCAACCGGTTGTGCTATACTGCGGACGTTGCCCCTCCTATGTCACCGCTTTCGGGGATTGCTCATCTGAACGAGGAGCCTTTGCGGCACCGCAGTCGGTTGAAGCCCCGCCTCACAACTGGGGGGAGCTGACTTAGATGTATTGCCCTACCTGCTCGACACACTCAATCGACGGTCTAAAGTTCTGCAAGTCGTGTGGCATGAACTTGAGCGTTGTCACGCAGGCCCTTAGCGGCGGAGTCGTCGCCGTTTCTGATCCCTTACGCGATCGCGAATTCAAGCGCGCCCGCAAGCAAATAAGCGACGGCATACACGGGTCGGCCGTCGGCGCGGCGCTGCTGGTTGCGGCCGCCCTTCCCTACTTTCTCATCCCCAAGACTCCCTGGATGTACACAGTCTCGCTGCTGCTTGCCCTGGGCGGCATCGTCAAACTCTTCCGCGCAGTAGGGAGCATCATCGATGCGAAGGTTGGTCCCAAGCTCCTCGATCCCGCATTGCAGCCTCGGGCCACCGGCGGACTGAATAACGGTCATTCTTTACCTGCGGGGGTTCGACCGAGTCAGCGTTTGTCCACCGGTCAGCCGGCCAATACGCGAGCCTTTGCTATGGAGGGAGAGAGTCGCGGTACGTCGCCGCCACCCGAGGCCCCAGCTGAGAACCAGCCTCGCCCAATGACAGGACGAATAAACCGCGAGCACTCAACGCCGCTCCGATCGTTTGACAAAAAAGATGATGACCTGATGTCGAAGCTGAGAAATTAGTTCAGACATGACGACTAGCCACTTGCATTCACTTGGATTTTATCTCCGTCCACAACCTGTCATAAATGCTGACCACCGGGCCGATCTCTCGGATGAACTCACACCGCTCGATCGCATCGCGCGGCGGATAAGCCGCTTCGTTTGTCAGAAGGTCGGAGCGAGTCAATGCTCGTGCTGCGAGGTTCACTGAAGAATAGCCCGTGCCGTTCGCGATGTCCGCAGCGATCTTCGCTTCAAGAACAAAGTTGATGAACTCGTGAGCCAGCTCCTTATTGCGGGAGTTTCGAGGGATGCACATGTTGTCCACGAAGATTGTGCAGCCCTCCTTCGGGATCACGTATCCGATAGTGGGATTCTCAGCAATCGCTTTTGCTATCTGCCCGCTATAAGCTTGAGCTATCCAGACATCGCCAGACAGCAGCATCTGATCAAAGGCACCGCTGTCGTAAGCCTTCACCAGCGGCTTCTGGTCCATCAACAAGGCGGCCGCCGCTTGAATCTCGCCAGGGTCGACGCTGTTTTCGGACTTCCCGAGGAACCTGAGGGCAGCACCAAACGCTTCGCGAACGTCATCAAGCATCGCGATGCGGTCCTTGTAGCGGCCGTCCCACAACGCCTCCCAGCTATTGATGATCCCGGTAACCTTGTCTTTGCGATAGGCTACACCCGTGGTTCCCCACATGTACGGAATCGAATGCTGATTCGCCGGATCATACGGCAGGCCCACGAACTGCGGGTCGAGGTTCGAGATGTTCGTAAGCACGTCGCGGTTCAACTCATCCAGCAGACCCTGCTCGCGAAGCACCGTGACCATGTAGTCGCTCGGCACGATGATGTCGTAACTCGCGCCACCCGATTGCAGCCTGGCGAGGAGCGCTTCGTTCGAGTCATACAGCTCGACGTTGAGCTTCGCATCATATCGCCGCTCGAACTCCGCAATGACGTTATCCGGCAGATAGTTTGACCAAATGAAGACGTTCAGCTCGCCGCCCTTGGTTTTGTGACTCGGAGCCCCGATCGCGAACACAAACAGCAACGCGAGCCCGCAAACCGCTGCGCCTGTCGTCCAACGGGATTGCCGCCCTGAAGAGAAGCGCTCCGACACAAAGACAAGAACCACCGTGACAGTCAGCAGCACCGTTGAAATCGCATTGATCTCAGGCGTCACGCCAGTCTTGACCATCGAGTAGATCTTCAGCGGCAACGTCGCGCTTCCAGGCCCGGCGACGAAGCTCGTGATCACATAGTCATCAAGCGAGAGCGTGAACACTAACAGCGCGGCCGATGTAACAGCGGGAAGCATTAAAGGCAACGTGACTCGGAAGAACGACTGCCAACGCGTCGCGCCCAGGTCCAGCGCAGCCTCCTCGAGCGATGGATCGAGGGCGACGAGCTTGGCTCGTACGAGAAACACGACGTAGGAAATCGAGAACGCAACGTGCGCGGCAATTATCGTGCTGAGCCCGAATGCGATCCCCAGCATGCCGAACAGCCCGGCCGTAGCAAAGCCTATGACGATCTCAGGAATGATGACCGGAAGGAAGAGCAGCCCTTCCGCTGAGCGCCTGAACTTGATCCGATATCGCGCGAGAACAATCGCAGCCGCAGTCCCTATGACCGTAGCGAACAACGTCGTTATGAGCCCAACGATAAGGCTGACGCGCAGCGATGCGATGAGCTCGGCGTCTTGCCACGCAAGCCCGTACCATCGCCAGGTAAAGCCCTGCCAGATCGTGCTGAAGCGCGAGCTGTTGAATGACAGGGTCACCAGCACTACGATCGGCGCGTAGAGAAAGACGTACACGACACCGGTGACGAAGCTCAAGGTGGATGGCAAACGTCGCTGAGGTCTCGCTGACACTGCGGATGAATATGTTGGAAGGCAGTATTCGCGTCAAGTCGCTCGCAGCGCTAAACCCCACTTTGGCTAGCTATCTCGGAATGCGTTAGAGACAAAAGAATTGCTATCGTTGATCGGACGCTCAACGCGCCTTGAATAGGTTCACTAACGGCGGTAGCATTCACACCGCTATTAGTCGCCTCTTCGAACTACGTCACTAACAAAGCGCTAAGACTAAACTTCAGGAAGGACTTCTTAATGTTCAGGTGTAAGATTCTGCATCGATCCACAGTGCCTACTGTCTTTATCATCCTCATGTTTTTCCTGAAGCTCGGGGCGGATCCGGTGTGCGCCCAGGAT
>DATLWF010000347.1:0-10289 GCA_035576605.1 Blastocatellia bacterium
GTAGTTCGGCCTTCAGGCGGAAGTTTGTAGGACGTAACGAAAAAGCTAACTTACAAACTTCCGCCTGAAGGCCGAACTACGAACTCTTGATCCTTTCAGGGCGTCATCTCGGCAGACATGCCGACTCCTCTTTGCACTGCGGCGGCTTCGGCAAGCTCTTCGGCGCCCCGTCGCGAAGCCCGTCCACGAGCGAGTTTCTCATTGGGAACCGCCGCTGCGACGTTCGAGGCAACGGCAACGAGCAGCAGAAAGAGCAAAGCGTTCGAAGGAATCTGTAAGTTGAAATCAAACATGCTGTGCACCAGCATTGCGAAGATGCCGCCTCCGCTTCCCAGCGCCAATCCTGCCAGAAGCGGATCGCGCGAGCGAACCCCGCGCGAGACTGTTCGAAACACCGCCACGATGAACCACAACGCAATCGATACCCCGACAATCCCCGCGTCTGCCGCCACCTGGAGATATTCGTTATGCGCCTGAGGGACCCTGAGCGACCCATCGCTCTCGCTATAGATTGGGAACGCCGTCTCATAAGCGCCAAGACCGACGCCCAAAACAGGGTTGGCGCGGATCATCGAGAAGGTATCCCTCCAAATCCATCCGCGGCTCGAAAGAAACGTTTCTCGGCCAGGGGCGCTGTCGGCTGCCTGACCCTGGGTTACACGCTTAATAACCTGGTCGGCGCCGATCCAAAAAATGCCCGCCGCGATGACCGACATTATAGCAATCATAACCACAGCTTGCGAGAAAAACATTGTAACTCGGCTCAGTTGCTTATCACGCCTCAACCGCACGCTGAGTAATGCAATGAACATCATCCCTGCGGCGATGCTGATCATACCGCCGCGCGAGAGCGAAGCTACTGCGGCCACTCCCATCATCGCCGCTGCAAACAAGTACAGCAGCCTGATCTCACCACGGCCTTCGCGAGCAATCACCAGTGCAATAGGAAGAGGAATCAGCAGTTCCATGTACCCTGCAAAGTGATTGTGATTCGCAAACGGACCAAAAGGAGATGTCGCCAGCGTCGGGCGCAGCCAGTAAAACCGGCCATCCCAGGTGAAGTGTTGCACGAGCGCGAAAATCGCCATAGCCAGTCCGTAGATCACCAGGAAAGCTGAAAGAACCGCCAGTCTTTTGCGGGTCGCAAAAGTGTTGGTAATCAGAACGAACGCTGCCAACATAAACACCAGGGCGGTAACAGTCATCCTTGTCGCGCCTACATCCATCGACAGGCTCATCCATCGGCCTGTGTTGTCAGGGATAGCCACGCTCTGGATAAGCCCGAACAGCACGAGCGCCGCAATCGGGAAGGCAGCGTCTGGCAGCGTAACTCTCAGGCGTTTGTTCAGTACAGCTCTTGCTGCCCAGAGCGCGATCAGAGCCAGCACGATGATTTCGAACAGGAACATAGACCACGGCTCAACCGCGCCAAACGCGAGGGCCGTGAATACCACCGCAATCATCAAACCCACAGCAATGGTTTTGCCCAGCCGGTCACGCCGGTTTTTGTGGTTCATACTAGCTCGAGTGAAGTAGTACCCATTTTCTATTTTTTATTTTTTATTTGATATTTGCCATTGACTGATTCTCTTCAATAGAAAATAAAAAATAAAAAATAGAAAATGGGTACTAAAGTCTATGTTGCTTTTGACTTTGGTCGGTCAATACAAAGTCGTCAAACCAGACAGCACCCCGAGTTGGTTGGTCAAAGCTGAATTTCGGAACACGCTTGACAGTGACAACAACAGCGCGAGCGTTCGCCGGCGCGGTAAAATCGACCGCAACCCGGCGCCAATCGCTGGACCCGGAAGCGACTGGATCCGACGAAGCGATTTCAGTTGACGATGTTATGTCGGTGATTACCACGCGCGGCCCTTCGGGCGCTGCCAGATTTTCGGTCTTGACGTAGCACTCGATCCGACAACGTGCCCCCGGGCTCACCAGGATCATCTGTTTGACCTGACCATCGAGCCTCGTTGTATCGCGCCCTAGAAAGTCGATTCTCAGGGATCGCGCGCCGGTTCGCGCAACACCAGCATCTACACTCGCGACCGCATAGTCGTTGCGACCAATCGTCCAGTCAAACTGGTCGAAGCCTTTAAGGACGTCGGATTCAAAACTTCCGTTTGAAATGCGAGGCGGATTACGCTCTTCCTGTTTGTCGCCGCTCACGATGTCCGCCCACAACTGACGCGCCTCCGCCAAACGGCCGGCAGCTATCAGAGAGTTTATGAATCCCGCACTTTCCGGAGAGGTCAGACGGGCGCCGCGATCAATATCGGCAAACACTTTGACCGCGTCCGTCGCTCGGGATTGATTCAACAAGAACTGCGCCAGAGCGAACTCGGATTTTGGATCGCCGGCAGTAACGGCCTGCATCACGGTGAGCTTTCCGCCGGATACACGCCACAGAAGGTCGAGCGTCAAAGGCAACAGAGATGGATTTGAGGATGTTGCTTTTAGGAAGTGCTCGACGGATTTTTCGAGCTTACCCTCTCGCAGGAGCAGGTTCCCAAAACGCCAATGCACGTCGGTGCAGTTTGGCGCAAGCGCGACCGCTTTTTGCAAAGACTGTTCGGCGGCGCCCCGATCCCCTTTCGCCTCTTCGACTGCCGCCAGCAGCAGACGGCGCCGATAATCCCACGGGGATACCTTGACGGCACGTTCGGCGTGAGCTTCAATGCGCGGCAGATCCCGCTCCGGGTCCTGCATCTCAGCCTCTGCAAGCCTCCCAAGGAGCGATGCGGAATTGGGCACGAAGGCGACACCGTCGGCCAGCAGCTCCCGAGTCGGGCTCGCTCTTTGGTCAGCAAGCAGACCGACAATAAAGCTCACCAAGCCAGCAAACGTCAAAAGCAAGCATACGGCTAGAGTAGTCAGCACTACTGCTGACTTCCTGGTCAGTCCTTCTAGCTTTATCTCGTATACCATTGTGTAAGGAGACGCTCGAAGTAGCATAGACGTTAGTCTGTGGGCCGCTTCTTCGAGGCTCTTCAAATCTCAGCGCGGGACACCGACTAACGTCTATGCTACTTCGCTCCGGGCAGACCGGTAACTACTCGGTTGAACCCCTGAGGGAAGACGCTCGCTGCGCCGCTCGATTTTTTGCTGTAGGACTCTCTCGCGGTGATACTTAATCCGACACATCCGCTTTTGTCCAGAAAACTATCTCCCTAAGCCTCCCTCAAATTGCTCCGGGCCATGCGTCCAAAATATTAAAATGGATAGGGGGATTTCCCTCGGCTAGATCGTGGTCCGGCGTCTAAAACCTCGATAAAACCATTTCTCACAATACATCACTTCCGAACGGTGGCCAAGAGAATATTGCATCGGCTTAACTATTGTCAATAGCCCGGATAAGTACCCGCATAGGTACGGATGCACGTCAAATTTCGGCGCATACCGCACCTTGTCAGACGTGGTTAACTGATGCTTAGAGCCCACTTCGGGACGCAGATCATGTCCGACATCGTTAACCGGCCAAACGTCGCAGCACTTTTCTCTGGTTTCTAGCTTCCGTCGTTCCTTTAAACAGGGAACACGCGATTCCGGATATTTCACCTGAGAGTGTCATCAGCGACACAACCTTACACCGCCACCCCCAACTACTCTTCATCTGTAATTGCGTAGCGCATACTGATCTGCGCGGAGGCGCCAAGCATCGCGGAAACACTGCAGTACTTCGTCTCGGACAAGTCGACCGCGTGCTGAACGGCTTTAGGGTCGATCGCGTGTCCGCGGACGTTGTGCACGACTTCTATTCGGGTGTAGATCCGCGGATGCTCAGCTCGCCGCTCCGCTCGCACTTCAATGTCGTAGCCGGTAACTCGCTGTCTTTTCTTTTCCAGAATCGAAACGACATCCGAACCGGTACACCCCCCGAGCGCGACGAGAAGCAGTTCCATCGGCGACGGCGCAGTAAGCTTTTCGTGCCCGAAGCTGGTGACCATTGCGTGGCCGCTTTGCGATTCGGCCACGAAGGCCTCCCCTCCCGCGTGTCGCAGACGGATTGTCTTTGTTTCGGCTTTTGATTGATCGCTCATTGCTCTCCCTTGATTGTGCCGCGAAAACCAGGTATCGCGATCTCAAATGATAGCATCTCGGCTAATAGCCAGACAGTGGACACTACACTAAATTGCGTTCACGTCGCCGAGTGCGCGTCACGTTTCCGCACTCCATTTCGCTCATACTCACCCACGCCCACAAGACTGCGGAAAAGCTACAAGAATCCCCCGCCGGGAAGAAGCTGTGAAACAATAGGAAATCGACAGCGTAACTTGTTGAATCCACATGCGCGAATGACGCGAATTTCGCATTGGCTTCACACCTTCGGAAGGTTGGGATCTTTCATTCCAGCCTACAAGCGCGGGAACAAGAACGTTCCACCTGGCTACCTTCAACATCGCAACAGAGGATAACCGCGTAGCGGTGTCCTATCGATAGTTTGCGGGATTGGCGATGCACGTGGACCGCGTAGCGGTTACCTATGTTTCTGCAGAATCGATTTACAAGGTCAATAGGTAACCGCTACGCGGCCCAGGAGAGCCCGAACCACGCAAACTATCGATAGGACACCGCTACGCGGTTTACACCTCACTGAAGTGAGGTGTTCCCCAACCTTCCCGGTCGGGGGATTCGTTCGCTTTTGTAATATCACATACTTGCCTCGTGACGTAGGTATGCGCGAAAATGCCCCCTCACGGCAAGCCTCTTGCGTTCCTCTCCGTCCAAAAATACAATGTGCCCGCCATTCGGAACATCAGGGGAGTAAGCAAATGAATGCCATCGACTGGTCCCCTCCCCTCGGTGTTTCGCCATCGTTTTCTCGTGTCAGCAATGCAGGAGGGGTGATGAACAAAAAGCGCCTCGGCGGTCTGTCAGCCGCTTTGATCTTGGTACTGGTTGTTACCGGAGGTTTCGCCGGGCAGCAGTCACCCACGAATCCCGTAAACCGGGAGGCAGTCGAGTACGGGCCGGCCAAAGGGACACTTGTAATCGTCGGGGGCGGCCCGACCAATAACACGGGTATCATTGAAAAATTCATCCAATTGGCCGGCGGGCTCGATGCCAGTTTTATCGTCGTTCCCACGGCCGGTGGAAACAGGACCGCGGACGGGAAAATCCGCGTGTACAAGGAGGAAGACGTAGTCGCCGCCTGGAAAAAGAGAGGCATCAAGAACGTCCGGATGCTCCACACCCACGACCCGAAAATCGCAGACACAGAGGAGTTCGTCAAACCTCTGAAGGAGGCAAACGCCGTTTGGTTCGACGGTGGGCGCCAGTGGAACATCGTTGATTCCTATGCGAACACATTGACATATAAGGAATTCCATAAGGTGCTGGAACGCGGGGGAGTGATAGGGGGCAGTTCAGCGGGCGCTACGATTCAGGGCGCCTATCTGGTGCGCGGGGCAGTAGCAGGGCCGGACATCATGATGACCACTGAACCGGAGCACCAGTCCGGGTTCGGCTTTCTGCGCAGATCGGCGATCGATCAGCACATCAATACCCGGATGCGATGGGACGATCTCATACAGGTCATCAAAAAGTATCCCGATCTGCTCGGCATCGGTCTGTCGGAGAGCACGGCGATTATCGTCAAGGGAGATCAATTCGAGGTGATGGGAGCCTGGAAGGTGGCCATTCACGACAACACCCGCCAGTATCAACCATGGGAGAAGCCCTACTACGTTCTTTCGGCCGGCGACGTTTACAATATGAAGACCCGGAGGATCGAAAAGCTTGGCAACGGAACGGAGGGGCGGCCCCAACCTCCACCCAGGTCCGAGGAGTCGCAACCGAAGAAAAGCCCCGACTTTGAATGAGTTACTGTAGGAGTGGTGCCGAAGGGGGGACTCGAACCCCCACGGGTTGCCCCATACGCCCCTCAAACGTACGTGTCTACCAGTTCCACCACTTCGGCTTTTTGGAGAGAGTCTGAAATTCCAAACGTCACCCGCTTGCTTGCATTTTCGCGGCCGCGCTAGTTTTTCTTTTCGGTAGCCGGCTTCGCCGCGCCTTTTGAAGCGGCTGGCTTGGCCGGTTTCTTTGCCCCTTGATCCGCAGGTGTTGCCGCCGGGGCCACCGCAGGTTGGTTCTCGGCCGGCGCCGCGCTCGATGGTCCAACTGGAACCTCTACAGGAGCCGCTGGAGCCACTGGAGTTGCGGGTGCGCTCTCTGCCGGGCCAACGCCTTCCCCGAGCGATCTTTTATCAAATAGTCCCGGAATCGAGAAGAGGAACGCGATCAGGAAAAACGATATGGCGGCAGTGATCGTGATCTTGGCCAAAACAGTCTGAGTACCCCGCGGACCAAACGCAGCAGAATTCACTCCACCGCCAAACACCGCGGATGCGTCCGATTTGCCCGGCTGCAACAGCACGAACATTATCAGGACCAAGCAAGAGAGAATGTAGAGAACCGTTAGAATTATTCCAAGCACTTCTTGACTCCTACCTGCGCTCTTTGTAGTTAACTATCCGCGCAAACGAATCTGGTTCAAGGCTGGCTCCACCGACGAGCGCGCCGTCTATATCAGCCTGATCCATCAACTCCACGATATTGTCACCCTTCACGCTTCCGCCGTACAGGATCCTGGCTCCCTCTGCCACCGCGTCGCCAAACATGGCGCCAAGACGGGATCGGATGAACGCGTGCATCTGTTGCGCTGTTTCAGGTGTTGCAGTCCGCCCAGTGCCTATCGCCCATACCGGCTCGTAAGCAACGATGATACGAGAGGCTTCCGCCACAGTCAAGTTACGCATTCCTCCCGTAAGTTGTGATTCGACGACGCTCTCGGCGCGCCCCGCATCCCGCTCCTCGAGCCGCTCCCCTACGCACACGATCGGCGCCAGGCCGGCTCCGATGACCGTGCGAATCTTTGAGCTCACCGAATCGTCCGTCTCACCGTAATACTGTCGCCGCTCGGAATGACCGATGATCGTCCAGCGACCGCCGGCGTCTTTGATCATTGACGCCGACACCTCGCCGGTCCAGGCACCGGGACCCGGTTGTGCAGCGACATCCTGAGCCGCAACTTCCACGTTTGAGCCTTCTAGCCGGTCCGACACCGATTTGATCGCGGTGAATACTGGCGCGATCACGATTTCACAGTGCGTCGAAGCCACCACCAGCGGCTTGAAGACCCGGACGAATTCCAACGCTTCAGGAATCGTCTTATACATCTTCCAGTTTCCGGCTATGATCGGTCGTCGCATCTTTCAACCCATTCAGCGATTACTTGCCAGGCTCTTCCAGTTTTTCCCCGCGAACGATCATGATGTTCATTGCCCTCGTTTGCTGGTCCTTCTTTACCTGGACTTTCGCGCTGCTGTCTTCTCCCTTCTTCAGGCTCCATTCAGAGAACTCCGGGTCGATGATCTTGTCGATCACCGTCCACTTGTTGTCCTTGATCACGCGCTCGTAGAAAGCCGTAATCTTGTCCATCGGATCGGTTGTCTTGAGCGTGAGCAACATCGTGTTGACTCCCTGTATTGGCCCGACCTGGATGTTTACCTTGTAGGAGCGCGGATAGGATGGCAAGTCCCTTATGTCACCTTTGGATTGATCCATGAATGAGGGGCGCTTGACAGCCGGGGCTGGAGGCGGAACCGGTGTTGGTTGGGTCGCTGCCGGGGGCTCGACTGCCGAAGGCGTCGATGCGTTTGCTTGCGCCTCGCTGTTCTGGTTTTGATTCTGTTTTTGATTCTGATTCTGATTTCCGGACGCCCTGTTCGCGTCCATTTCACTATACAACGGCTTGTGCGAGCACGCGGCCAGCGCCGCAATAACCAGCACCGCCAACGACAACGAGAGCAATCTTGCTTCTTTGTTCATACCATCCCTCTTGGCTATGGCCCTACAATTTATCGGTCAGAGCGGCAACGCCCGGCAGAATGTCCCCAGCCAGAAACTCGAGCGAGGCGCCGCCTCCGGTGGAAACGTGCGTGATGCGGTCCGCGACTCCGGCCTCGGTAATGGCGGCGACCGAATCGCCTCCGCCGACGATACTGGTCGCTTCAGCCGCGGCGACCGAGTGAGCGATAGCCCGAGTGCCAACATCGAACGGTGGGTGTTCAAACATTCCCATCGGTCCATTCCACACGATTGTTTTCGCGTCACTGATCTTGTCTGAGAACGTCGCAATTGAGTCCGGCCCGATATCCAGGCCCGCTTCCTGGGGCTCGATTTCTGTCACCGGGCAAAAACGGGACGACGCAGCTTGTGGGTCGGCATCCCAGGCAGCCTTATCAACAACCAGATTGTCCGTCGGAAGCAAGAGACTGACCTCTCGCTCACGCGCACGACCGAGCAACTCGCGCGCAAGATCCAGCTTGTCGTCTTCAACCAACGAACGCCCGGTCTCGAGTCCCTGAGACTTTAGAAACGTGTAAGCCATCGCTCCGCCGATCAATATCGCGTCCGCAGACTCCAACAGATTCTCGATGACGGCAATCTTATCCGAAACTTTCGCGCCGCCAAGGATCACAACGAACGGCCGCTCCGGATGATCGAGCGCCTTGCCGAGGTACCGCAACTCTTTCTCCATCAAGAGCCCTGCGGCGGACTGGTTGACGAAATGCGTGATGCCTTCGGTCGACGCGTGAGCGCGATGAGCCGTGCCAAACGCATCGTTAACATAGACGTCTGCCAGCCGAGCGAGCTGCCGCGCGTACTCTGGATCATTCTTTTCCTCACCTGCATGGAAGCGCACGTTCTCGAGCATCAACGCTTCACCGGGCTTTAGTGCTTCAACCAGCGCGCCCGTTTCATCGCCAACCGAGTCCGGCGCGAGTCTCACTTCTTTACTCAGCAACTCCGACAGCCGCCGAGCCGTTGGCGCAAGCGAGTACTTCGGGTCGGGCTTGCCCTTTGGTCTTCCAAGGTGAGATGCCAACACCAAACGGGCACCGCGTTCCAACGCATAACGAATTGTCGGCAGCGCGGCGCGTATTCTGGTGTCATCCATCACGTTGCCGCTCTCATCGAGCGGCACGTTGAAATCGACGCGCAAAAACACGCGCTTCCCGTTCAGATCAAGATCTGTAATTGAGAGCTTAGGCATAGGCAGTCCGTAGTCCGTAGTCCGTAGTCCGTAGCTACGGACTATGGACCACGGACTACGGACGACTAGAGTCCCTGTTCGGCGACGTATTTGATCAGGTCAACCACACGGCACGAATAACCCCACTCGTTGTCATACCACGAGAGCAGCTTCACCATGTTGCCTTCGATGACGCTTGTGTAAGGCGCGTCCAGGATCGACGAGTGAGAGTTCCCGCGAAAGTCGATCGATACGAGAGGTTCTTCGGAATATTGAAGGATGCCTCGAAGAGGTCCGTCGGCCGCTTTCTTCATCGCGGCGTTCACTTCTTCCCTGGTCGTGTTTTTGGCAACTTCCGCGACGAAGTCAACGATCGAAACGTTTGGCGTCGGAACGCGCAACGATATGCCATCGAGCTTGCCCTTGAGCTCAGGCAGCACCAGCCCGATCGCTTTGGCCGCGCCGGTGGTCGTGGGGATGAACGAAAGCGCTGCCGCGCGAGCGCGACGCAGATCGCTGTGAGGCAGATCGAGTAGCCGTTGATCGTTCGTGTAGGAGTGGATCGTGTTCATCAGCCCTTTGACGATCTTGAAGTTCTCGTGCAGCACCTTCGCGATCGGACCGAGGCAGTTAGTCGTGCACGACGCGTTTGATATGACGTGATGCTCTTTTGGATCGTAGGCTTTCTCGTTGACGCCCAGCACAACGGTCACGTCTTCATTCTTGGCCGGGGCCGTTATGATCACTTTCTTCACTGTGTCGTGCAGATGTTTGGCGGCGTCATCGCGCTTTGTGAACAAGCCGGTGGACTCGATGACGATCTCCGCGCCAACCGACGCCCAGTCGATCTTTCCCGGGTCGCGTTCAGTGAAAACCTGGAACTCATCGCCGTTGACCGAGATGGTTTTTTCGCCGGCTTTTACATTGGCGTCGAGATTGCCCAACACCGAGTCGTACTTGAGCAGATGCGCCAGAGTTTTCGTGTCAGTTATGTCGTTTACGGCGACGAAATCGATGTCTCCGCCTTTGAGCGACGCCCGAAGCACATTGCGCCCGATGCGTCCGAAGCCGTTGATGCCTACCTTGATTGCCATGTTTCTATCTCCCGTTTATGAGTCCACTTCAAACCAATGACTTGACCAACGATTGCAGAGCGCTTCGATCGATGCCATACGCCGCAAGTAGTTCTTCAGGCTTACCCGAGCGTGGAACCTCGCGCACCGCCAGTTGATGTACTCGAATTCCA
>DATLWF010000348.1:0-2666 GCA_035576605.1 Blastocatellia bacterium
GAAGGGCTGCGGCGGAATGCCGGCGGCCCTTTTTGTTTTCTGCTCTCATTGCCCAGGTTGCTTGCGGGTGTTTGTCTGTTGTCCGCTCCGACTCATCGTCTGATCGCTATGCCTAAGAATCTGCCCCATCCGAGCGAACCGAAACGGCCGCGTATTGCGGCGGCTACTCCTGCTAGTGCTGATTCGTCGGCATTGTCGGGGGCTGGTTCGGACTCGTCCTCGTCTTCGTCGAAAAAACCGTTGGTCGAGTCTGGTGCTGGGTTGGCCGGGCTTGGTGGACTACGCGATGCGCTGAAAGGCGCGTCTCAACGCGCTCAACGTCAGAAAGCTGTGGCGGCGCAAGCGTCGCGTGAGGCAGCTGCGGATGCCGATCTGTTTCGGCGTGAGATTGGCGAAGTCGCGCCGCTCGGCGCGAAACCGCGCGCGGCAGTCCCCCGCACGCCGCCCGCACCTGTTCCCGTTCAGACGAAACTCGATGAAGAAGCCGTGCTGCACGAGGCGATCTCCGATGAGTTCGATCCTGAAGTCTTGCTTGATACCGATGAGTCGCTCTCCTATTGTCGGCCGGGTGTGAGCCAGGAGATCGTTAAGAAACTTCGAAGCGGAGCCTGGATTGTGCAGGCGCAGCTCGATCTGCATGGGATGCGTCGTGAGGAAGCGCGCGAGGCGCTGTCTGAGTTCATTCGTGAGGCGAGTAAGAAAGGCTTACGGTGTCTACGCGTGATTCATGGGAAAGGGCTTGGGTCGATTGGGAAAGAGCCTGTGCTCAAAGGCAAGGTTCGCGCGTGGCTCGTGCAGAAGGAAGAAGTGATCGCGTTTTCTCAAGCTCGTGCGCATGATGGTGGTGCGGGTGCTGTGCTTGTGTTGTTGCAGCCTGGGTCGGTTGGCCCCGGGTCTTCCTCTTCGTCGTCCGGCAAAGTCTGAGAAGGCTTTTCAACGATGCATCCTCGTCTCACTTTCGCGCTTGCCATCATGGAAGCGCTGGCTATTCTCGCCTACGCAATCTCAGGGTTCATCGAAGCTCGTACGAGACGGCTCGATGCTGTTGGGACTTTTCTTGTGGCAATGGCGACGGCTTTTGGTGGCGGGACGGTTAGGGATATTTTGCTGGATCGGAGACCGTTCTATTGGGTCGAGCATCAGTGGTATGCGATTCTGATCTTTGTTCTCTCGTTCTTTGCGCCGTTTGTGCTTAAGGCTTATACGCGGGTTTTTAACGAGCGGGCTTTGCTTGTGGCGGATGCGGTTGGGCTTGGGCTGTTTAGCATTTCTGGTACTTCGCTTGCGCTCGATGCGCAGATGCCGTGGTTCGTGGCTTCGATGATGGGCGTCGCCACCGGCGTGTTCGGCGGGATTATTCGGGATGTGATTTGTAATGAAGTGCCGCTCATCCTTCGTGATTCGCGGCCGTATGCGACTTGTGCGTTGGTGGGGTGTTGGCTTTATCTGCTGCTTGATTACATCAACTTTGATACGGTCTATAGCGTGTTGATCGCGACCGGGTTTATTCTTGTGGCGCGGTTAATCACCTTTAAATTGGATGTCAGACTGCCTCACTGAGCAACACCTTCACCGTGCGTGAACAGTGCCTGATCCAAAACAACTCAAGCTGCACGAGCCGAGGAACTAGCGGGTTCTCAAACCACCCCTAGTCGGCTTGAGAAATAAAAAAGGTCCCGGGAATTATCCACGGGACCTTTTCCTTGCGGCTAATTTGCTAGCGTATGCCTTTAAGCAATCCGCTCTTCCGTCTTAGGATCAAACAGAACCGCCTTAGACACATCAAACATCAGCGCCATGTTCTGCTCAGGCAGCGGATTAGAACTCGGGTGAACGCGGCTAACGATACGCTTCCCATTAACCTGCGCAAACACCAAAGTATCCGGCCCAGTAGGCTCAATCACATCGACCTTAACGTCGATAGCTTGCAGCTTGGCGTCATCGGCATTATGAGCATTGCGTGCATCGGTGATGCGTTCAGGACGCAGACCGAGGATCACTTCCTGCCCGATATGCGACTTCACCGCGCCATCGAAAGGCAGATTCAGCACCGACCGCTTCACACCAGTATCGAGTTCCAAGCCAACACCGGAACCTTGCTCAACAACCTTACCCTGAATGAAGTTCATCGGGGGCGCACCGATAAACCCTGCAACAAAGAGGTTAGACGGCGAATCATAAATCTCTTGCGGCGCGCCGAACTGCTGAACGACGCCATCCTTCATGACGGCAATACGATCGCCGAGGGTCATAGCCTCGATCTGATCATGCGTCACATAAACGATAGTCGTACCCAGGCGCTGATGCAGCAGCTTGATTTCCGAGCGCATCTCAATCCGCAGCTTCGCATCGAGATTCGACAACGGTTCATCGAACAGGAACATCGCCGGGTCCCGTGCCAATGCACGGCCCATCGCAACGCGCTGACGTTGGCCACCAGACAACTGCCCCGGCTTCCGATCCAGCAAATGCTCGATCTGCAGCAGCTTCGAAACGCGAGCCACAATCTGATCCTGCTCGCTCTTCGCCACCTTGCGGATATTCAACCCGAAGGAAATATTCTCGCGCACCGTCATCGACGGATACAGCGCATACGACTGGAACACCATCGCGATATCGCGATCTTTCGGCGACAGGTTGTTCACCGTCTTGCCGCCGATCTGAAT
>DATLWF010000349.1:0-3157 GCA_035576605.1 Blastocatellia bacterium
ATGATAAGCGGAAACACTATCGTGCCGATCGGGTCGATATGAGGTAGAGGATTGAGGGTGATGCGTCCCTGGTATCGGCCAGTGTCATCACCGAATTTTTCAGACGTCCACGCGTGTGATGCCTCGTGGAAGGAGAGAGAGAATAGAAACACGACAAACCAGATAATCACGAAACCGATGTCAATATTTTCCCTCAATTTGCACGCACTCCTGAGGCGGCTAGACGCCGAACCGGCACAAGCTCAACCTAACACGCGGGTAGTTGGCTGTCAAAGAATGGGACTCAAACGGCATAAAGTAGAAAGGCACAGGATAAAAGCGCGAAGAATCTGACAAGGATTGGGTTACGCAAGAGATTAGAATGGCCAATAGCCCTCGATTCCCAGGTGCACGCGGAAGATTTCCCGATTCGTCGCCACTATCATGTTGCCTTGATCGTCAAAGCACAGGCCGACGATTCCTATTCCAGCGACCGCCATCTCGGCTTCCGCGTCCGGAGTGATCTTGACGATGCCGCGATGACCCCGGCGGCTTGCTGCGACATAGACATTGCCGTCGCGGTCAAAAGCCAGGCCCTGGGGCCTTCCGAGTCCCGAGAAGAATCTGGTCACTTCACCGTCGGGGCTGATCCTCATCACCGAATCGAAGCTGGAAAGCGTCGGCCCGGTCACATATAAATGACCGTCGGGCCCGAACGCCAGATGGTAAGCAGCCATGCTCGGCTCAAGCGTCGCAAAGCTTGTCCCCTCGCCAATCTCGTTCACCAGGTAGATCGTGCCGCTGCGGTCGCCCACGAACATCCGCCCTTCCGAATCGAAAGCGACGCCGGTGGCGATGCCGAGATTGCGGGCGAACTCCTCGGCCTCCTTAAACGGCGTCACGCGATAGACCGTTCCGTCGTAGCGGCTGGTGATAAACATCTCCCCGCCCGGACTGAAGGCGAGACCGGTGGGATTGATCATGTCGGTGAGAAAGGGCTCGCTTTCGCCGCCGGGTGTGATTTTGTAAACGGAGACCGGGACTTTCTGGCCGCGAGTGCCTGAAAGAGTAGTGTAGACCGCGCCATTATCGCGATCGTATGCGGGATTCGCTACCGGATGCAGATTCTCCGCCAGCTTCACGCCCACGATGAATGGGATGCCTTCGCTCACTGAACCATTTGACTCGAGCGTTACGAAGACTTCGCCCCCGTCCACAAACAGGTTGGAAGGCACGGGTGCAATGACGCGAGTCGATGAGGCGCTAATTGGTCTGGTCTCCGCTCCGCTGAACAGGACACGCGCGTCGTCGTAAGTGGAGAAGACGAAGTCCCTGCAGGTAATAATGACCTCGCCGCCTTCCACTCCGGCGTTCGGCACGATGCTTTCGATACCGGGCTGCCCCATCCTTAACGCTCCTCGCTTCGCTCTGATTGTTCCAATCGAGCCGCGAGTATATTACGATGACACGCATGGATTGTCCACGAAGCGGGATTTATCGGTTTACGCGTCAAACAGCCGCTTGACGTCTTTCAACGACAGCCCGGCGAGGGTGTCAACTACAAGCTCGGCATCGGAAAGTTTTTCTTTGGGATAAGAATTCGTTACCGCCAGACATCGCATCTCCGCCTGATGAGCGGCGCTGATGCCGTGGATGGAGTCTTCGATCACCAGACATTCGGCTGGCTCGACGCGATCCGCAACTCTAAGGTTGAGGAGTTCGAGGGCTTTGATGAACGGATCGGGGTAAGGTTTACTTCGGGCGACGTCTTCAGCGCTGACGATCACACGAAAGCAATCACGCAAGCCGCCGAAGTTCACGACCGTCTCGATCTCTGCTCGAAGGGCGCCCGAGGCAACCGCAAGCGGATAGCATTGAGCGGCTCGGCGAATGAACTCCGCCGCGCCCGGCAAGAGTTGGAGATCAGCCCGCATGAGTTGCTCCACGTATCCGGCCTTGCGTCTGATCAGCTCGTTCACCTGATCCCTGGTGAATGGGGCTCCGCGCTCAGCAAGGGCCCTGGTGAAACAGCCTCGATCATCAAGCGCGAGGTAGTGCGCGAAGTAGTCTTCCTTAGTGAGAGCGATGCCTTCTTCGGCGAGCACGCGGCCGAATGCCGACATATGAATCGGCTCGGTGTCGGCTATAACGCCGTCGCAGTCGAATATGATTGCTTTGAGCATCGGCATTGACGACTAGCGGCGCAGCGCTTGCGTACTAAGCAATTGAGGAGTGAAAAGCTTTCAAGCTCATCACTCCTCAGGTTGTCTCATGGTTTAGAGTTCAAGCTTTAGCGTGCGCCGGAACTGCAATCTAAAGGTTGAACTATAACTTTAATTATTCGGCGCCGGCGAAGCCTTCTTCGCGTCGCTAGCCTTCTTGATTTGCTTGAGCGCGGTGTCAGCTTCCTCGCGGGTGATCACGCCGTCCTTGTTGAGATCCAGTGATTTGAATATGCGCTCGTTACCTATTTCATCCGCGGTGATCTTGCCGTCTTTGTTTTTGTCGTACTTCTCGAACAAGTTGTTTACCTCGACGCCGCCTGTTGCCTGCGTCACGGCATCGTTCAAAGCACGAGTGAATCCGTTTAGCTCTTCGAGTGAAAGCTCGCCGTTGTGATCCTTATCGAGTGCGTCGAACAGCAAAACGATCTTCGCAAACTCCTCACGCGAGATCTTGCCATCGCTGTTGGCGTCCAGGAACTTCGTCAGGCTCTCACCGATACGCGGGCCGCCGCCCATGCCGCCGCCGCCGCGCCCGCCGCCGCTGAATTGCGCGGTCATGGCTTTCCACTCTTCTTCATCGATAAAGCCGTCGTGGTTTGTGTCCATACGATCGAATGCCTGAGGCGGAAACTGGCTGGGGAACTCGTCCCTACTGATCTTTTTGTCTTTGTTTTTGTCCAGCTCAGCAAAAGTCGGCATCTGAAACTGCACCATCCGCTGGCCGCCCCCGCCGAATCCACCCGGAGGCGGTGGAGGTGGTTGGTCCTGGGCCAGGACGCTGCCCGCCGCCACAGCGATGAAAACCAGCAACCCAAAGAATTTCTTCATTGTACTTTACTCCTTACAACTCGATCGCAGTCCGCGCCAAGACCGAGGTCCCGGCTAGAAATTAAACCTCAAGCTCAGATCGATTCTTCGCGAGCCCGCGCCGCCGCCAAAGCCGCCAGGTCCGC
>DATLWF010000350.1:0-3610 GCA_035576605.1 Blastocatellia bacterium
GTCTGGAAATCGAGGACCGCAAATGGGCAGAAGAGGAGCTGCTGAGGAGTGAAGCGTATTTATCTGAAGCGCAGAGATTGAGTCACACTGGCAGTTTCGGCTGGGATGTTCTGAGCGGAGAGATTTACTGGTCCGATGAAACCTTTCGAATATTTGAGCTCGAGCCGAAAACAAAGATCACCACGGATCTGATTGTGCAGCGGACCCATCCGGATGACAGACAAGCTGTCCAGCAACTCGTCGAGCGTGCTTCGAGTGAGAGCAGCGAGTTCGCTTTCGAACATCGGCTGTTGATGCCCGATCGATCCATCAAGTACCTCCGGGTTGTGGGCCGCCCATTACAAGAAGAAGGACGACGCTCCGAATTCGTGGGCGCGGTCACGGACATCACCGAGCGTAAACGGGTGGAGGAGGAACTGCGTAGGAGCGAGGCTTATCTGGCCGAGGCCCAAAGACTCAGTCACACAGGCAGTTTTGGCTGCAAATTCTCTTCGGGCGAGATGTTCTGGTCTGAAGAGACCTTTGCAATCTTTGGATACAACCGAGACACCGCACCCGCAACGGAAGCGATCCTTCAACGTGTTCATCCGGAAGATAAGGTCAGGGTTCAGGAGCGTATGCACCGTGCCGCCAGTGACGGTAAGCGTTGCGATCTGGAATATCGGCTGTTAATGCCGGACGATTCAGTCAAGCATGTCCACGTCGTCGCTCATGCGGCGAAAGGTGAACCGGGTCGATTCGAGTTTGTCGGAGCGGTGGTCGACGTGACTGAAGCCAAGCGGGCGGAGGAGGAGCTGCGCGTCAGCGAGCGCAAGTATCGCCATCTGGTAGATACAACTCCGGCGTTTATTAACACCGCCTTGCCTAATGGTGATCTCGACTTCTTCAACCGGGGCTGGCTGGAATATGTCGGCCTCCCTTTAAAAGATTTGCTGGGGTGGGGTTGGACCTGCATGATCCATCCTGAAGATGTAGAGACAATCGTGCCCAAATGGCGCGCGGCGGTTGAAACCGGAGAGCCTTTTGTAGGCGAGTCGCGCGTGCGCCGGGCTGATGGGGAATATCGCTGGTTCCTTCATCGTGAAGAACCACTGCGCAACGAAGCGGGAGAGATCGTCAAATGGTACGGCTCGAGTATAGAAATCGAAGAGCGCAAAATTGCGGAACAACAAATCCGCGCTAAAGAAATTGAACTGCAACAGATTGTGAACCTCTCGCCGCAGCACATCGGTGTATTTGCGCCCAGTGGAGAGCCTCTCTATCTCAATCACGCAGGACTCGAGTATTTCGGCGCCACCATGTGGCGAGCCGATGCAGGTCAGCCTGAAGCCGCTCATCCATGGCCGGGGTCTCGATTTGATCTCGTTCATCAGGAGGATCGTAAACATTTTGTCAGTAAAAGAAAGAAGGGATTTCTCGAGGGTCGGTGTTTTGAGCACGAGGCTCGGTTGCTGAGACATGACGGGCGGTTTCGCTGTTTTCTTGTCCGCTTCGCCCCGCTCAAAGACGAACGGGGAAACATAACACGATGGATTGGCACAGGGACTGATATCGAAGATCGCAAACGGGCGGAAGAGGAAATTAAGAAGGAGAACATCGTTCTGCGTGACGAAATCGACAAGACGTCAATGTTTGAGCAAATCGTCGGAGTCTCGGCGCCGCTGCAATCAGTGCTGACTGATGTATCAAAAGTGGCTCCTACAGATTCGACAGTCCTCATTACCGGTGAAACCGGCACCGGAAAGGAGTTGGTCGCACGGGCGATCCACAAACGATCGCAACGATCGGCTCGTGCGTTCGTGAGCGTTAACTGCGCGGCAATTCCGTCCTCTCTCTTAGCATCGGAGCTCTTCGGCCATGAGAAAGGAGCGTTTACTGGAGCCACGCAAAGACGACAAGGGCGCTTCGAATTAGCCGAGGGCGGCACTATTTTCCTTGACGAGATTGGGGAACTCCCAGCTGAGGTTCAAATTGCGCTGTTACGCGTTCTACAAGAGCGCGAGTTCGAAGCGGTAGGCAGCAGCCGGCCGATACGTGCGGATGTCCGGGTGATCGCAGCCACGAACCGCGATCTCGAAAGTGCCATAGCGGAGAAGACATTCCGATCTGATCTGTTTTACCGCCTGAACGTATTTCCGATTTTAGTGCCCCCATTGCGCGAACGTCCCGAGGACATCCCTCTCCTGGTCGAGTACTTTATTCACCGTTTCGCCAAGCGTGCCGGAAAGAAAATCAACAGGATCAGCAAGAAGACACTGAACATAGTCGAGTCGTACGGCTGGCCGGGCAACGTTCGGGAGCTGCAAAACGTGGTAGAACGGGCGGTAATCGTCTCCGATTCAAATGAGCTGTATATCGACGAGCGGTGGCTGTCTGGGCGACGAACGAAAGCTCCGGTCGACGCTCAACCGAATCAACGCACATCACTGCGTTCGCTAACAACGTCTGAGAAAGAAGCTATTGAAGCGGCTTTAATGAAATGCAAAGGTCGAGTGTCGGGGCCGTTCGGCGCGGCGTCACGGCTAGGGCTCCCTTCCACGACGCTGGAATCGAAAATCAAGGCGCTGAAAATCGACAAGCGCCGCTTCAAACCCCTCGCCACCGATAGCGCGTTACCACGGTAATTCCCCTTTCAGCCCAAACACGGAAGCAATCTTCTTGCGAACATCGCAAGAAATTTGCGAGCGCCAAAATCTTAAATGAATGAAATCAGCTGTTTTGGGATTGGTCCTTGCATTGCCTAGCAAATCTTCGAGCGAGGACGCGATTGACATTCAGAATTCAACGCTCAATGAGATCCGAGGCGATAGTCTTCGCCCTTAGCGGAGAGCTGGACAATGAACATATGGAAAGCCTCAACGAGTTACTCGAGGGCGAGACAAGATCGATCCTGCTCGATCTTCGAGATGTCACACTCGTTGGAAGGAAAGCCGTGGAGTTTCTTGCGCGCCTTGAGGCAGCAGGTGTTGGAATCATTAACTGCCCGGAATATGTTCGAACGTGGATCGATGCGGAAAACGCGGAAAACAATGGTGAAAGATGATAACGCCGTAGCTCGTTGTATAGGCGGGTGAGGCGGCTTTCCAGGTCTGCTCATGATGACGATACTTCAAGCTACTTTCTTCGCAGTAGCAATCGGCGCATATGGCCTGTTGGCATTGGCGTTGATATGGCGAGTCTTGCGCGGAGTGCTGCCACGCACTCGTCGAGCAGCCAATGAGCAAGAGCGTATCGCCCAACCAAAAGAATATTCATTCGCATTAACGCCACAGCGCCGCCGCGACGTAGTCGTTTTGTTATTGCCGTTATTGTTGGCGACTCGGATCGCCCCCGTGTGCGGGCAAGACGTTTCGAACACCGGCGAAGTGTTAACTCTGGAACAGGCGATAGCCCTGGCAATGCGTGACAATCACACTGTGAAGAGCGCTGAGCTTGGGGTCGGAAAAGCCGGAGATGAACTGGCAGCGACTCGCACCAGCCGCTTACCGTCAATGCACGTATTCACGCTGGCGTCGCAGCAATTCGTAAAGCATGACGTCAGCGTCGATAATCCGCTTTCAAGCCTTCTTCCCGGCATCGGCCCTTTCTTCTCGGTGAGCGTTCCCAGGAG
>DATLWF010000351.1:0-2581 GCA_035576605.1 Blastocatellia bacterium
ATCCGCGCGCGACGAATGAGCCGCATTGACGCTCGCGATAAGACCGGCCAACAAGACATCCAGCAAGTCGCCAACGAGTTCAGCCCGGCTCGCGATGAGATGGCGGTCGAGTATCAGATTCTGGTTGCGGCTCGTGAAGCCACGTCGAGAGAGATGGTCCCGGAGCAGTACCGGCATCTTTCCCCGGTCGAACTGAGCCAGCGCATCGAAGCTCTGCGAGCGTTTATCAGGTAGCTCGTGAACCGCTAGTGCGGCGCGGCCATCCATCGGACGAGGGTGAAGAGAATCCCCGCGACGTAGAGTACACCGAAGATGAACTTGTTGTGCCGGGCAAGTGATTCGGGAAGGTAGATGTCGAAGTTGTCGCGCCGATCGTCTGTGTAGCGCGCCGCGGCCGGCGTGAGCGGACAGCGCCAATCGTTGAGGACCAGCACGAGCACCTCGACGAAGACTATGCCGATGAGTAGTGAAGCGTAGCCGTAGTTCGCACGCCAGGCGAGGACCGGAATCGCAAGGATGCAAGAGGCGAAGAAGGCCCACACGGCCGTGTGGACCAGTTTGACCGCTCTCAGTGCGTTCGATTGGGATGTCGTGGGCATCGGCTCCCAGCAGGCTAGCACATAAGCGAGTAACAGCGCTCTGTCCAAGCTACTGCATTCTGCTCGACAGTCAGACCCCCGACTGGAAGTCTTGACGATCTTCAAGACCCCGATTCACAAAATCTGAACTTGCAAATATCGATTTCATCAACCCCATTTGTGTGCCAGCGTCAGCAACCCACCACTGTCGAGCTGGGTATGCGTAAGACTCTGACATGGCACGCGCGATAAGTTGCGTCGCCACTTTCATCTCTTCAGAGCCTCAGTTATATTTGCAGTAACTGGATCGCTGGGACGTGGCATATGAGCAAGACCGAGAGCGAGAACCTCATCGAAGAACTGGCGAACGGCATCACCCACGGCATCGGTCTGGCCTTGAGCGTCGTGGGTCTGGTGGCGCTGGTGATTCTCTCAGTGATGCGCGGAAACGCCTGGCACATCGCGGGATGCACCACCTTCGGAGTGACCCTTGTGCTTCTTTACGCCGCCTCAACGCTGTACCACAGCTTCCACACGCCTCGCTTGAAGCGCATTCTCAAGATTCTCGATCACACGGCGATCTACCTGCTCATTGCCGGAACTTATACGCCTTTCACTTTGGTCAATCTTCGCGGGTTCTGGGGATGGACCCTGTTTTCACTCGTATGGGGTTTGTCGGTCTTTGGGATCCTGTGGAAACTATTTCACGTCGAGAGGTTCCAAATCGTCTCGACTTTGGTCTATATCGCGATGGGATGGCTGGTGCTGATTGCGATCAAGCCAGTGATGTCGGCGGTCCCGCTATGGGGCATAGTCTGGCTGGTTGCCGGCGGTTTGTGCTATACGGTCGGCGTTCTGTTCTTCGCGTGGAAGAGAGTTCCTTACAATCACGCCATCTGGCATGTGTTTGTTATGGCCGGAAGCATCTGCCACTACTTCGCCGTGATGTTTTACGTCCTACCTCGAAGCTCATAATATAGTAACCATTCGAGTAGCCACATCGTCTTAGGGACTGTTGACCGGGATTTAGCGCGCGGGTCATCAATAGTTCTTTGCAAATAAACCTGGCCGGGCGGCAGGCTGCGGGTTGATGAAAAAGGCGAACAAAGCTAGCGTTACTACGTTAGTCAGGTTTAGCCCAAACTGGTCATCCTTGATCGCGCCAGCGGCTGTGGGCGCGAGAAAAGAACAAAGAGAAAACGATAGGCGTTCGCAGTATTACCCGGGGGCCTACCCCGCAACTCAGTGGAGCGTGGATTGAAGCAGGCCGAAAACCGCAACGCGCAGAGCATGGCTCGTCAGGCCCTGATCGGCGAAGCTTCCGAAAGAGGCCGAGTCGAATTGGATCGCGAGGCCAATGACCCGAGCCGTAGCGCCGAGGTCCGCCCTGCTTCTGTCTCCGAAGAACCGGCGATTGCCGGCGACGCGAGACGCGAGAACGAAGAAGACGAGTTGATCAGACGAAGCCGGGCCGGTGACGACGACAGTTTTGAAACGCTGGTACGCCGCCACAACTCGCGAGTCTTCAGCATTATCGGCAGCTTCTTCCGGCGGCGCGACATGATCGAAGACATCGCGCAAGAGGTATTCGCCAAAGCGTATTTCTCGCTCGGCACGTTTACGCTGGGCCGGTCGTTCGAGGCATGGGTCGCCAAGATCGCAGTGAACGCCTGCTACGATCACCTGCGCGGGCAACGCCGACGCATCGAGCAGCAGTTGCCGCACGAGACGCAGCAGGAGGACGAGTGGTTCGAGCTGCAGATGCTGGAAGTGGCGCGCGATCGCCACGCCAGCTCCGAACGCCAGCGCGACGCCGCTGAGATCGCTGAGCGGCTATTGGCTAAGCTGGAGCCGGAAGACAGGCTGGTCGTTGTGCTCATTGACAGGGATGGGTTCTCGGTCAAGGAAGTTTCGGAGATGACCGGGTGGGGCCAGTCCAAGGTGAAAGTGCGGGCCTTCCGGGCGCGCCGCGTTCTAAGGGCGGCGATGAAGCGACTGGTCCT
>DATLWF010000352.1:0-2122 GCA_035576605.1 Blastocatellia bacterium
AATCCAGCAAAAATCGAAGGACTGATAGTGAAAGCCATTCGCACGTTTCAAAAGGTCGTCCCATTCTCCTTTCAATGCAAGTAGCTTCTGTTCATCAGTGACGATTTCGTACTGCAATTCGGAGTCCCTCATCTGTGCCTCTAGTGAGCCAGATTGATTTGCTTTTACCTAACTTATGACGATAAATATACGCTCATAGTTGCACGTGCCGAAACTGGAGGGAATCCGAATTGGGCGTGCGCAGTGCGCTCGCGCACATTTGAAGGATTACTGAAGGGATTGTAACTGCTCGCATGAATCCACGATGTGGCATAAATAGCCTGACTAAATAAATATGCGGCCCAATTGCGACGCAACATTGAGTCAAGGTGGCGATTCAACGCGAGCAAAAACTAAGCGAAGAAATAGTTTAGATAACTGCTCATTAAGGGAACGCAGGACGGCACCCACGCGAGATGCGATGCGCGCGAGAATCGCTTTGCGTGCGCACGGGACCATGGAATGTGGCGCTTGAGCGAGGTTGAGTGTATCTGTGCAGACGCCGGACCGAAGCTAACACTCGGGGAAGAGCAGGTTGTCACGTTAGCCGACGGACGCCCACCTGGTGATCAACGAATGGACAATGAGCAGCCACGAGAGCTCGATCGCAATTGTTAGCAGGCTGTTGAAAAGCGCCTCGTCATGAAGACCGAAGCAATGTTCAGGAGTGTTTCGCGTGCAATTTCCCGCTGAAATCCAGATGCGCCGGCCAGTTCGCGCGGGCAGTTCGCCTGCGCGGCGATGCCACGCCCCTCAGGCCGCGCGCCCTGGCGGCTCATTGCACCGCTCCCGTGAGCACCTCGTCCATTATTCGTGCCATGCGCGTGAGGTTGCTCGCGATCATCGTCAGCTTGAAGTGCTGGTCGACCCGCTTGATGCCGCGATACACCGTCTGCCGGATCCGGCCAACCGTCTTGCCCCAGCCGAAATGCTCCTCGATACGCTTGCGGATGACCTGGCTCATTTGGTATCCCTCGTGCCGCGATGTACGGTCATCGATCGCGCTGCCACCCGGTCGGGCGTCATTGCGTGCGACATGCGGGGTCACGTTTCGCGCCCGGCAATCGTTTACGAAGTCATGTGTGTCGTACGCCTTGTCGGCACCGACTGTCTTGGCGTGAGTGCCCGGCACGCACTCAAGCAGTCGCAGCGCATTGGCCCGCTCGGCAAAGCCATCCGCATGGCTTACCACGGCGCCGACCACCAGCCCCGAGCGATTCTCCATCGGGATGTGCCCCTGGTAACAGAGGATGGCCGGACTCTGCTTGCTCTTCTTGTACAGGCGCGAATCCGCATCAGTGCTCGACTCATGCGTCTCATTGCTGCGCCGCTCGCCCTTCCAGTCGGCCTCGGCGTTGCGCCCGCCACCTGGCGGCAGATCGTCCGATCCGTCCTTGCGGCGAAAACTCTTTGTGACTCGCCCATGCCTGGATCAGCGTGCCGTCCACCGAGAAGTGCTCCCGGGACAGCAGGCCCTGCTTGTCCGCCAGAGCCATGACTTCAGTAAAGAACGATTCCACGACTTCGTGCTCGAGCAGTCGGTCGCGGTTCTTCGAGAAGACGGAGTGGTTCCACACCACGTCCTCCATTGCCAGTCCGACAAACCAGCGAAAGAGCAGGTTGTACTGCATCTGCTCCATGAGCATGCGCTCGCTGCGCACCGAGTAGAACACCTGCAACAGCAAAGCACGCACCAGTTTCTCCGGTGCGATCGAGGCCCGACCGCTATCCGCATAGATGATGCTGAACAGCCCGTTAAGACGCTTCAACGCCTGATTTACCAGCAGCCGGATTGGGCGCAACGGGTGATCGGCCGGAACGAAGTCCTCGAGCTTGACCGTCGTGAACAGGGCTTCCTGCATCTCATCCATTCCACGCATCGAATTCTCTGTCAAAAATCATGAACACGATATCCATAACGCTTGGCCCCGGAACCCCGTTTACCCCCGGCGTCAGAATAGTTGTCACGTTGTTTGATTCTTAGACATGGTCCGGGGGCGGTAGAATCGGGATGAATGAAAGCCTACCCAGAAGAACGAAGAGAAGCGCTGGTGCGTCGCATGATGCCGCCGGAGAATTCGCC
>DATLWF010000353.1:0-11526 GCA_035576605.1 Blastocatellia bacterium
GACCGCTGATGCTCACCTGGACCCTCACGAATAACTCGGGCGATCCGATTCCGGCGCCAAACGACATCCGAATCGAAGCGCTGTACAGTTATATCACCGTCACCAACCCGAACGGAGACGTTCGGCCGATGCCCACATTCACGATCGAGTGCGAGAGCTCGAAGGTTGCGAACCTGGGGCCGGGGAAGAGTCTTACCGCGCAGACGCGAGTCTTCTGGAGTTCTCGCGGCTTCGCCTTTGAGCGGTCAGGCAGACACGTCATCGAGGTTCACGTTATGTGGGCAATCACCGGAGTGCCGTTCGGCGTCAAGGGACGAACCGATGTGTGGGTTAACTACCCGCAGTCGGACGCGGACAACAACACCGCCTCGACCCTGCTCCATCCTGAAGTCGGCGTCTATGTGGCGCTCGGGGGAGGCGAACATCTGACGGAGGCGGTTTCGCGCCTCAATCGGGTCTCTTCGGGCGCGGCGACCGGAGATGCACGCGGCAAGGGTCCCGCGCCAGCCGCCCTGAGGGGGTTTGCAGGCATTCTGCCGACGAACGGGCGTAAGGCTGGGCCCGCCGGTTCGAAGGCGAAAGGGCGCAGCAAGGCCCGGAAGCCGAGCAAGAAGACTCGCTAGAGCTGCTGGTTGATGACGCTGAATAACTTTTGGGGCGGAATAGTTCTGCAGCAGCTTGCGCGGAATTATTTCGCCCGCCTTGCAAAAGCTCGTAGTCCGGCCTTCAGGAGGTGACATCGTTCAGAGTACCGACTTTAGTCGGCTCGTTAAATTGGTCAAACAAACCGCCGACTAAAGTCGGTACTCTGAACGATGCTACGTCCGGAGCCCGGACTACGAAGTTCCGCTGAACGCGGTACTACGGAACCAGCGTTCCAGAACCCGGGGAGACTTGACCATGCCTGGCACGAACTTCGACCTGGCGCCGCCGGTCAAGACGGTGGACGGACTAAAGGCCGTTCCGATTGACATCCAGAAGATCACCGCCAGTCTCACCTTCAACGGCGCAACATCATCCGGCACCGGCGATGCCACGCTCGAGTTCATCACAGGCCCTGAAGCCGGCAATCCAATTTTTGATCTGCGACAAACGATCACCGACGCGTGGTTGGACGGCGCCCCGCTGGCCGTTGCCAAAGTCGCCCACCACGATTTCGGAGGAGGCGCAGACGCGGAGCTTCGCGTAGCGGAGTTGGTTCTCGCCCCGGGGAGCGCACACACCCTGCGTGTGAAATATACTTTGGGCCTGCCGCAGGCCTCGCATGCCGGCTCGTACCAGCCGGGCTTGTCCTGGAGCGCCGGACCCAGGTTGGCTTTTAATTTCGGCTTCACAGATCTTGGCGCGGGGCGTTACCTGGAAGCCTGGATTCCGGCCAACCTTATCTTCGATCAGTTTGAACTTCTGTTGACCTTGCAGATCCTCAATACTTCGATCGCTCACACCCTCATTACAAATGGCACGGTCAGCCCGCTTGGAACGAATCACTGGTCGGTGGCGTTTCCTTCGCGCTTCACCGCTCTCTCAACGCTGCTCGAGTTGCGGGCCACCGATTCGCTCGCCGGCAAGACCGGCACTACGGTTCTCCCAGTCTCCGGGAAAACGGTGACCATCGAAGCATGGAAGCTAACATCCAGTTCGGTGGACCTGATTGCTCAGATCAACAATCTGAAAACCTTTCTCACCAACAATGAGAACGCCGTTGGTCCCTACATTCACGGCAACCGTTTCGTTGCATTCCTCAACATTGGCGGAATGGAGTACGAGGGAGGCACGACGGCCGGGACAGGTTCGCTGCGCCACGAGACCTTTCACAGTTGGTGGGCGAGAGGTTTGAAACCCGCAACTCAGGACGATGGATGGTGGGACGAAGCGTGGACCGTTTATAACGATAACGGCGCGGCGGGTTCATTGGCGTTCGACTTCACGAATCCTCCAGTCACACTTTGTCCTCGCAACCCGTGGACGCGGATCACTGCCGGCGAGGCGTATACGGCTGGCGAGCGTTTTTTCAGAGGCGTAGCATCGCTGCTCGGAGTTGCGAATCTCAACTCGCTGATGAGCGACTTCTACAAACAACGCAAGGCCCGTCCGGCTAAAACCACAGACATCGAAGAGTTTCTCGTCTGCTGCACTGGAAACCCGCACTTGATCAACGCATTTCATCGGTTCGTGTATGGCTTTGGCAATCCCTCGCCCGCTCCAGACCTCTGGTTGCGCGATGCGCCTGCCCACGGAGGCACGGACCTCTGGGCGGGGGAGTTCTGGAACTCTCCCGATCTGTGGGTGCGAAATTCGGATGACGGCGGCGGGTCGCACCAGAACCCGGAAAGCGGTCAAGATAACTGGTTCTACGCTCGCGTGAGAAACCGGAGCGCAACCGCGACCGCGCGCCACTTCCTTGTTACTTTCAACGTCAAGCCGTACGCAGGGACGGAGTTTCAATATCCGACTGACTTCCTGCCGTGCGTGGCCGCCGCTTCCGGTTTCGATCTGGGTCCGGGTGCGTCTACGATTGTCAAAGCCCGCTGGCCGGCCGCGTTCGTTCCGCCGGCGGGCACTCACGCGTGCTGGCTAGCCGCCGCCTTCACTCAGTTTGACTTCCCAACGGTTGGAAAACACGTGTGGGAGCATAACAACCTGGCGCAGAAGAATCTGACCATTGTTGATCTAAAGCCGAATCAGTGGATCGTGCTCCCTTTTGTCCTCAGGAACCTGAAGCCGCTTGTCAGCAGTCGAATGCTGGTTGAGCTCGTCAGGCCCGCTGATCGTCAGCAGATGCAAGCGAGCCTTATTCATAGATCGGGCGCAGCGTTCAATCGGCGGTCGGGCTTGAAGATCGAGCCATTCGCAATCCCGTTGCATTCATCACCAGCGGACCACGCGGAGGCGCTAGATTGCGCTGGTCGCGCGGGAGCGGGCGATGTGAATAACTACGGGCCGTGGACGTCGGATGCGCCTCAGGCGCTCGCCGCCGGCCAGTTCGCAAAGGCTTTCGAAGTCCCCTTCGCCTCTGGGCCGACGGCGCAGATTCCGATTTCATTGCGCGCCGGTCAGCAGCTTGCGCTCGGCCTTCGCTTCACCGCTCCACAGACGGCCACACCCGGAGAAGTAATAAAGTTGAATATTGTTCAGCGCGACTTTGCCAACAAGCGCATCGTGGGGGGACTCGCAGTCGAAGTACGGGTCCGATGACGCGCGAAGAAAACATAAGCGAACGCGAGCGTAGTTAAAATCTCACAATCGCTTTGTTTAGACACGAATAATGATTTAGGCCGGTAAGGGGCTTTTTCGGGGCGGACTCGCCTTACCACACAACGGGCCGCCGGTTAAGACTAAGCTAAAGGAGACTACAGATGCCTATAAAAATCACAATCGACGTATTCAGCGGTATACCGAATCCGGTTGTCGAGATAGCGGGCAAAGCGGCCCAGGATTTGCTCGAACGTTTGAAACCCGCCGAGCGCCTCGTCGCTGACGAAGCGGAGAAGGCAGTGACGCCGATCCTGGGCTATCGCGGGTTGATCGTCGAGCAAACCGGGGCAACGCCAAGCGACAAAGATATGCCGACTCGCTTCCGCGTATCGTCCGGCGCAGTGGTCGGCGGCGGTCTGGCTCACCGGGCAGCGGACGCCGACTTCGAGAGTTTCTTCTTCAGCAGCAAGGGGCCATTCAAGAAAGTGAAGGGCGCGGCGAAACTCCGATCCATCATACAGCAGGAGGTGGAACGGTCAGCAGAGATCCGAGATCAGATTGTTCTCCCCACGTTCCCGTTTCCCATCCCATTGGTATGCCCGTGCGCGCCACTCTACGAACCGGGATGGTGGAATGACGGTGGCCAGAAGCAACACAATAACAATTGCTACAACTACGCGACGAACTATCGGACCGACACTTTCGCTCAGCCGGGAAGGGCAGCCGGTGCGATGTACAGTGCGCTCACGTGTGCGTCGGTCCGGCCCGCGGCGATCAAAGACTCTCTCGATGACGCTCCGGGCGCGAATAACAAGTGCCCGCAGGAGGGACATCTGGTAGCATTGGTCATAGCGCCGAATGTTGATTTCCACTGGTTTCGAAAGGGCCGAAACGGGTACTGGTCACATAAGCCCGGCGGAACCGCGGTCACGAATGTGGATAACAGCGGGCATTTCATCTCAGACCCGCGCACGGCGAACCGAGGCATCTACACGGCGTTTTGCACCTTCATGGTCGTCAAACATGGGCACATCAAGATCAACTGACCGTGCAGCTAAGTACATCGGGGGCGCCTCGATTTTTTCGGGGCGCCCCGATCCAACCTGGGCGATCAGCGCGGACGATGCGGAGAGGCTGAAGTCTGTTTGGGACTCGATGGAGCCGTACGGCGGAGCGCTCCCGCCGGCCCCGGTGCTCGGTTACCGGGGTTGTTTCTTGAGAGATTCGTCCGAGCGCGCGTGGGTCGCGTACGGCGGAGTAGTAACGCTGAAGACCACTACTGGTTCAACCTCACGTAAAGATAACAACAGGGAGTTTGAAGCGCTCCTACTATCGTCAGCCCCTGAAGGAGCGGTCCCTCGCCAGATCGTTGATCCAAAGAACTTGTCCTGATGAAGATGCTCGGATCCGCGCAAATCCGTCCGATCAGTGTCCTGCGTGGTCTATGCGGCACTAGGAATTTAACCTATTTACCTGGTGCGACCTCACGAACGTGCTGTGCGAAGTACCACTGATGCCCTTCCGGATCCGCGGCGCCGTAGCGGCGGTCGCCGTAGAACATATCCTCGGGTTCTTGAAGGATCGTAGCGCCCGCCTTCCTGGCCTGTTCAAAATGCTTGTCCACATCGTTCACACTGACGTACAGGCTCTGCGTCACACCGCCGAGCCGCTTCGGATTCTTATAATCCGGGCCGGGGCATCCCATCATAATGATGCTATCGTCCAGTTCCATCGCCGCGTGATTGACCTTGCCGTCAGGGCCCGACATTCTTGTGCCGCTCTCCCGGAAGCCAAACGCCCTGGCAAGCCAGTCCAGTGCGCCGGCAACGTCCTCGTACAAAAGGTATGGCGTAATCCTTTGCATATGTGTTCCTCCTGTTTTGTTGCTGCGGAATGAGATTAACGGAAGATGAGTTGTGCGTATTGTAAAAAACTGACTTTAACTGCGAACTAGGACGTGACGACGATGCGCTGTGCGTAATCCAAGGTACTCGCGCGGGGTCAGACCGCTGAACTCCTGGAAATCGTGAATGAAATGGGCTTGATCAAAGTAACCGCACGGAAGAGCGATATCGAGCCAATCCACCGTGTCACGCGCTCCAATCGTTTTGATGACCTCTTGAAACCGCTGCACCCGGCAAAAGAGTTTTGGCGTCAGCCCAACTTCGTCTCGAAAAATCTGAATGAATCGGCGCTGGCTGATCCCGACTCTTTCTGCCATCTCGGAACTTTTGAGCGAACCAGGATCTCGCTGAAACTCCTTTAAGGCAAAAGACACCGCGGGGTGATGTCTCAGCGGCCGGGTCGCAACCAGCATGAGCCATTTTTCAAGAACCTGAAACTTCATTTCCGCTGTTGCCGCGTCATGAAGGAGAGAGAGCAACTCACTTGCTATTCTTTCTCCCCAGAGATCAGCAAGGGTTATGTTGAGATTGTGCAGGTCTCCACAGGAAAATCCGAGAAACGGGAACGCGCCTCCAAAATTGAAATGAATGCCGAGATACTCATCCTGAGCAGGTCTGTCGATGATAAAGGACCGGGACTGTGCACCAGAAATGCCGGCTTCAGAAGTCCAGCCACTTCCAAGTTTGATAACGAGTTCCACCGTCCCCATAGGCTGGATCCGTTCCTTCGAGTAAGGCACAACGCGGCCCCGCCAATACCAGAAGAATCCGACGAATTCGGAAAGAGGTTTTTTCGGGACGTAGTGTTGAAAGAAAACAGGAGGCGAGGTCTCCGTGCTATCTCGATCAAGAATGTTTCTGACTGCCGCTCCCATATCGCTTCAATAACACGATGGGTTATCAGAAAACAAGGCAGCTGAATAAAGAATAAGTCAGAGGGAATGGGGTCAGGCTGAGGTTCTTGAGATTCGCTGAGGCTGAGACGCGGGTTCGAAATGTCAACAAACTCGACCTGACCCTCCAGCGGGTTGGATCAATCGCTCTCAAAAGGGGTTTGCACGAGCGAAAAGGCGAAACCAAAAGCGATTCAGTTTCTCAACATTCTTTGAAGCACGCGCAAATGGCAAACTCGGCGCGCATTCGGAATAGGTGAATAAGACATTCTGCTTTTGAAAAGCATAGACCAGATACTTCTTTCCTACTTCAAAATTGAATCCAACACACGTGCCCAGCCAATAATCCGATAGCAAGGTAATTTCCGATTGATGGGAGCCCTTCCAGGTTTTTTCAATCCTGAACTTAATCTTCGACACATAACCTTCTTCGTATAGCTCCCCGTGAGGACTTAGCCCTGTTTCAAGCACCTGACCGATAAATACAGCGGCTGCGTCTCTGAATGCCTGTCGGGGAGTAGGCGCGGAGCAAGTACAGGCATCAATGGTTATTGTGCCTGATGACACAACAAAAAAGATGAGTACTGCTTCGACAAGATTTTTCATGCGCTTCGAGCTTCTGAAGCCACGGTCAACGGTCGGATTTGCCTGCGCGCCTTGTGAATCCTTGCGCTTCCAACCAGTAATAGAATGCATCGACCCAGTGGTCGCTGCTGGTGCCCTGTTTTCGCATCCCGAAGCCATGGCCGCCGGCGCTGAAAATGTGAACCTCAGGTTTGTGACCCGCTGATGTTAGCGCGTCATAAAACTTGACTACCGGCCCGAGCGCCAATGCGTCGTCCTGCGCCCACGCTAGAAACATGGGTGGCAGTTTTGCCGGAATGGCTGGCATAACGCCGAACGGACCACCGTAGATCATTGCAGCGAAATTCGGACGCCCCGCGGCGTCTTTCTGAAGCAGGGATCCGCTGGTGACCATGGCCCCGGCTGAGAAGCCCATTAAGCCGACCCTGTCGGGAGAGAGGCCCCACTCCGTTGCATGTTGCCGAACCACTTTGAGGGCCTGAATTCCGTCAGCAATGCCATACTTACCAGCCTCGTCCATGTTCATCCCCGATGGAATGCCTTCCTGACGCTTTTCCATGATCCGATATTTGAGCACGAAAGCGGCGATGCCCTTTTCCTGAAGCCAGCGCGCGACATTGTTACCTTCCAAATCGATGGCCAGCGCTACGAAAGCGCCGCCGGGAGCGATGATGACGCCGGTTCCCGTCGCCTTGTTTGGCTCCGGAAGGTAAGCCGTCAAAGTCGGAGTTACTACGTTGAAGACCACGGTTCCAATAGGAGTGTTATCCGCGGTTCTTTCCTTCTGAGTCCAATTCTCGGAACCCGGAGCTGCACCCGGCCAAATGTTCACGACCTGCGCCTCGGCGGAGCAAGCCATCAGAAATATAAAGGCGATTGCGCCTGCTGCACCGATCGCCGTTCGCATCATATTCCTCCTGGTTTCCATGTCACTCACGATGTGCCAACCGCCAAGACCTCATCATTTGGTCAAGCACTGCTTTGTCGCGCGAATACCGATCTGGTGATGTTAACAAGCTGGCGGTGTAGACGATTCCTTTATGGAGCATGATGGTTTCGTCCTCAATGAATGTCCCTTGTAGTTTTCTACAAGTATGTCGAGCAACGTAGCGTCTTGCGGATACAAGTCCAAGTCGCGATTTGTGGTGTAGGATGCCGGTAATTTGAGAGGACTCTTCCGCAAGCCATTTCAAGTGCTCCTGTTCAAGCTCTCGCGTATTCCTGGCGCCAGAAGAATTGTAGCTTCCATCAAAATAAATATAGGCTCTTGGTTCCCAGGAAAGCACGATGCCGACGCCATGTTGTGGCGATGGCGGCAGATCACTGTAACCACTTAGCCCCTTTGGTATCTTTACCGAGTATCGGTATACAAAGTTTACGTACCTGTTGGTCCATTTGGTATTCTCAGACTCATCAAAGCGCTTTTCTGGAAAGTCTCCACAATGGTCATCAACAGTAAAAAGGCAGAAGGCGACCAATAAAGCGATACTGCAGCTCATAACATTTACTCCTCAAGACCCGTCGCCCCTCTGCATAAGGACGTCGTTGCGCCGCCTCCGATTGTGCGCGTCAGGCGTACCTCTTCATTAGCTGTTCTGTATCGCCTCCACCAGAAAGCGTAAACGGTCATGTTGGTCGTCATGGTTTTTACCACCTACGGAAATGATGGTTATATCTTGCGCCGGCAACCACTCACTCTCTGGTGCCGGGAACAGCACGGTAGCAGTCCGGCGAATCCATGCCTCGGCAGCTTGCGGTAAGCCATTCGCGTTCTTTGGTGGGGTTCCTAAAACTTCCCATGGCGTACTAATCACCGGTACACCCCACCCGTCTAAACCCTCCGCCTTCTGAACGACGCAACACGATAAGGTCTCCTTCAAGGCATTGACAATAAAAGTGCGTAGCAGTTCAGTAGAAACGTCTCTTGTGACAAGCAGCAACGAAGTTCCGGCCTGCGCTATCGCCTCCATCAGCGGAAGCCACTCAGAGAGGGGCATTACAGCCTTTTCAATCGTTACTATGGTAGGAGCCCGTAGATTCATAGTCCAGGGAACGTCCCACCAGGCGGCCTCTCTGTCTCGCAGAAAACGCGGGGACCACGCTCCACCTAGAATTAACCCTCGGCGACTCGATACAGTCGTCTCAAAACCATCTGCTGTTGTGCACCAGATCAGCCGGCTGTCGGTGACAGTTCGGCTCACCTCAGCAAGGACATCTCGTAGATCACTGTAGTCTGCAGACATAAGCAGTGGTGTAATCCGTCTTCCAGGAGGGGCTTGCGCCTAGAACCCTGCGGGCCTTTCCCCTGCGACGCCGAACTCCCGTTCGAGCGCCAGTCCTACCTGCCCCACCAACCCGTCTTCGAACAGGCGGCCGAGGATTGTGATCCCGTGCGGCACGCGACGCGGCGGATTGAACTTTGGCAGAGGATTCGCCGGATCTGGGGCCCAGTCACTTCGCGCTTCCGAGACCTCAACGAACCCGGCGCGCAGCGTGAGCGACGGATGTCCGGTGAAGTTCGTTATGGTGAGCTGCTCGTCGCGGAGCGAGGGCACGATCAGCAAGTCCACCTCTCTGAAGATTCGCGCCATTTCCAACGCCACCTTGCGCCGGAACCGATCGGCCTGCACGAAATCGACTGCGGAAAGAAATCGCGCCTCGCGAAACAGGTTGGGCCACGCATCCTTGACCTGTACCCTGAGTGCTCCGAGTTCATTATTGAGCGCCAGCTCCTCGAACGATGCTGCGCCCTCGGCGAATAGAATCGGCATAAGTGAGCTGTAAGGCCAATCGGGAAGCGTCACTTCTTTCAGTTCCATCTTTAGTTTCTTCATCGCCTCCATCGCCGCCCGATCGACGTCCGTTGCAGGGCTCTCCTTCATCCACTGGGCGATGTAGCCTACTTTCAATCCGGCAACGGGCGCCGTGGCGTCGAAGTCGAGCCGGCTCGGCACGCTCGACGCATCGCCCGCATCCGGCCCGCTGATAGCCTGAAGCACCAGCATCGCGTCTTCGACTGTCCGCGTCATGGGACCGAGTTTGTCGAGAGACCAGCAGAGCGTCATCGCTCCGGTGCGCGGCACGCGGCCAAACGTGGGGCGCATGCCCGTCACGCCACAGCGCATCGCGGGGCTGACAATGCTCCCGCCGGTCTCGCTGCCGATGGAGAATGCCACCAGCGCCGCAGCCGTCGCCGCTCCGGGCCCCGCGCTCGATCCTGACGCGCCCTCTTCCAAAAGCCATGGGTTCATCGTCTGCCCGCCGAACCAGATGTCGTTGAGTGCGAGCGCGCCGAGCGAGAGTTTCGCCAACAGCACCGCGCCGGCGTCGTTCAGCCTGCGCACGACCGCGGAGTCAGCCGACGGAACACGGCTGCGGAATGGTTCAGCGCCGTACGTGGTTGGAATGTCTTTTGTATCGAGCAGATCTTTCACGCCGTAGGGGATGCCGTGCAGCGGACCGCGGTATTTGCCGGCGGCGATCTCGGCATCCGCTGCTTTTGCGAGCGCGAGCGCGTGATCTCTGGTCAGCGTGATGATCGATCGGATCTTTGGATCCAACCGTTCGATGCGACTGAGATAAATATTCGCAAGCCGCTCAGAGGTGAGTTGTCGCGACTCGATCCATCTCGACAGTCGCGTCACCGGCGCGAACGCAATGGCGTCGTCCGATGATGGCAGTGGCGTAGGGTCGCCCTTCGTCCGGACGAACTTATCCGCCCGCGGCGAGCTCACGAGCCCCGGAAGCATCGGGTTCCAGAGTGTGGCCGGCACGTCGGTGTCTGCGATTGCAACCTTTCGTGGTCCAGTGCGACGCTCGAAGTACGGCGCCAGCGACTCGCGCCACGAGTCGGCGGCCTGCTGGCGTTCCGCGGGCGTCATCGTGACTTGCATCAACTTCTCCGCCTCAGCGAACGTCGCCGGAGTCACGACGGGGCCGGAGCCGGGGCCCGTGCCAAACGTCGGCGGAGCGCCGGCTGTGGAGGGCGTCGATTGCGAATTGGTTGACGGCGTCTCGTTGCGACAAGCGGTGGCGGCGACGAGCACACCGAGCGGCGCGCTTAGCAGGAACTGTCGTCGAGTGTTCATAGGATGAGGAGCCTACTACCACCTGCTTAGTGGAGCAAGCCGGGTTGCTCAGAACTCATCGTAGACTGCCCGTGTTCTCTTCGAAGGCTCGGGCTAATAGATGAAAGGTATAAAGCGTTTGCGCGTAGCCATGAACTGAGCGTACGGAGGTCCGAGTGAAGAGAGCAGCGCCTGCTCCTCGACATGGGCCCTGTAGGAGTACGCGAGGAAAGCGATGGCGAAGGAAACGACCGCACTGAGCCAGTTGCCGAGACAGAGCGCTATCCCCAGGACGATGAGCAGTGCCGCGCTGTAAGAAGGGTGGCGTACCCAGCGATAGGCACCCGATTCGATGACGCGATGATCGGCCTGAATCGTGACAGCGCCAGTGAAGAATGTGCCGAGGACTCGAAAACAGTGGCGGCGGAGGAGACCGCCGGAAATCAGCGCTATCACACCGATGAAGAACCAGGCGGTGCGACTGCCCGGAAGGGTCGCCTGATGTGCGACGAAAGAGAGCAGGAACGCAGCGACGATCGCGAGACCAAAGCCGGCGAGAACGACGGGACGTGAGCCACGGTCCTCGGCGGGGGCAGGTGTGCTCAATACGGCACGCCCGAACTTCCGGTATTCGGGAATGAAGACCCAGACATAAATGAGCCAGAAAACCAGGCAGTAAGGCCACGTGAAGGGAAGGGGTGTTGTCATTGCAGCGCCTCGAGACGCTTCAGTTCAGCGGATGAAATTTATTGGCGTCGATCTTCGGAAGGATCACAGGTCGGGGAAGGGTGGTTTACCCCCGCTCCTGTGTTTTGGGCTGCTCAGTCAGGCGGGGGTAAATCACCCTTATCGACCTGTCATCCTTCCCATTGATCCTCGCTA
>DATLWF010000354.1:0-7142 GCA_035576605.1 Blastocatellia bacterium
CAATGGTTCGATTCCACCAACCTTCTGTCTGGCCGGGAACACTCGCAGGACGATATTCGCGGTCGAGCGATGGGGCGATCTGGAGTCTGAAAGCCCGCAGATCCTCGACCGACAGAGCGCAGGGTTCGCAATGAGTCAAATGATCGGCAATCGTTTGGAGCTCTTCGCCGGCCAGGTTCCCATCGACAAATCCAGCCGTCTGTTCGGCAGTCGGGTGGGTGCGCACCTGGTAAGTTGAAGAACTCTCTGACGCATCGCCGAAGACTTCGGATCTCAGTGCCAGGAATGCAGCGTCGCCGTTCATCGCACATTCGATTCGCAGCCGGCATGCTCCACACTCCTGCAGATGATCGGACACCGACAGCAGTTCCGCGGCGTGTAGCTGTTTGCGGCAGTAATCTTCAACCTGATTTTGGCTCAGATGCTCGATCAATTTTCTTTCTATCCCACAGCCGGGACTCCGGCTGTCTTCTTACATGAATAAGTTGACGAAACGCACCGCTTATTAGCATTGACGTTTCAAATAAACCCTTTCAAGCGACGGGTCAATCGTTCACGTCCCGATTTGCGCGCGTTGATAACCTGCTGCCGCGTCAGTCGTAGCAACTCAGCGATTCTGGCGTCCTCGAGCGGCAAGTCGTTCCACAACTCGGCAAATCCGTCCGCACCCATCTCCAATGCGTCCGCCAGTTGGCGCAACGTTGCGATGCCTGTTGCCGGGAACAGCGCGATACAACCGCGCCCTTCAGCGTCTTTAAGGTTCAGCAGCAACGCCGCGCGCTGATTTAGCGGAAGCTGTTGCAGTTCTTCCCACAGCCTTTGCAAAAAGATCCGTTTTTCGACCTGCCACGCCGGGTCGGATTCTCCGGCGGCGGCGCGAAATGAGTTAGCGCCTTCGTCCTGATCCATCGACTCAATCGGCTGATCCCTGATTCCCAAAAGGGTGGCCAGGGCTCTTACCAGCTCATCGAAATCAATTGGACCGCCCAAGTAATTGAAAATCGCGGCCACGGCGTCGCCCAACTCCCGATTTTTCCCGCCTGTGATCAATGGGACGTGGGCCAGCAGCCGCTCATCATCTGACAGGCGTACCACTTGGTCTGAGGTTGCGGCTTTCTTTCGCCCTTTCCATTCCGCAAAGCCAGCCACCAGTTTCCTGTCCTCATCCTGCCAAATCGCCAAACCACGCTGGCGGGTCAGCAGGTATTGAAGGCGGGTTTTGAACGCGTGCCGTTCCGGGAATTGGCGTCGCATCCAACGGGAACAGGTTCGATGTGCAATGACCGCCGCCATTCCACGCACGTCGGTGATCGGATGCTGTTCGGGGTGCTTGCGAAGCTGGCCTAACTCCCCAAGTAATTGCACCAGCGCATCCTGATAAATGTCATCAGCCTCAGCTCGCTGGCCGGCTTGATGAGAGCTGAGATGGAGTTTGTAGCGAATGATACCTTTGATCACGGGCTCGGCGTGCGCGGTGATCAGTCGTGAGAGGAACTCGTCAGCCTGTTCGTCGCTGACTGCCAGCAAGAGAGGTTCGAGCAGGGTGTCGATCTTGGCCGCGACTCTGTCACCATTCATTCGACGCCGCCTTGTTCAGGAATGCGCGCGCACTGCTCCACAGCCGGATGTGCTGCTTTGCGGGCGTACGTTAGCTTGCCGGCTATGAACCGACGGCGCGCAATGGAAAAAGCTCAGTTTAGAGTATTAGATACAATCGCACATAGCCTTCAGTCCAGTTACTCGTACTACAAAAGGATGCAGACGGCAGCAACAATCTAAACCAGCGGCACGAAATCGGCAATTCGAAAATCATCCGAACACGCGAAAATCATCCCTGTACCTTCACAAGCCAGCGGTACCGGGCATCTCCAGCCACTTGACAGCTACCTTAATATAAAGTATCTTGAATTCAAGGGGATATTATGAGCGTACATAAACTCGAGTCGTTGACGGGCGGAAACGGCGTTCACGTTTTCCTGGTGTTGTGGAAGGCGGCGCGAGCGGTTCAGGCCTACGCCGAAAAGAGCGTCTCCGCGTTGGAGATGTGCGGCAGCGACTTCGCGGTGCTCGAAGCCCTGCTCCACAAAGGGCCGCTTCCCGTTAACGAGATCGGGAAGAAGGTTATGCTTACGAGCGGCTCGATCACGGTCGCGGTTGACCGCTTAGAAGCGAAGGAGTTGGTGGAGAGGCGCGCGCACGGCACCGACCGGCGGGCGAGGATAGTTCATTTGACGAAGGAAGGCAGGAAGGTGATCACCCGCGTCTACGCAGATCACGCCGCCGACATGGAAAGACTCGCGTCAGCCTCGCTGACCAGGGCGGAGCGCAAAACGCTCATCCAGCTGTTGAAGAAAATCGGCTATGAGGCAGCAGGCACGTCAGAACAAAGTGAGGAGGTCTCAGTTAGTTAGGAGATCATTATCGATAGCCGAAACAGCAGGGAGGTATTCATGATAAGGATTGCCATCATCATCGGAAGCACGCGGCCCGGCCGCAAGGGCGAGGCCGTGGCCAAATGGGTTTACGAAATCGCGCAAAAGCGAAGCGACGCGGAGTTTGAACTCGTCGACCTCAAAGACTTCAATCTGCCGCTCCTCGATGAGCCGATGTCACCGATGATGGGTCAGTACACCCATCAGCACACCAAGGATTGGTCTGCGAAAATCGCGTCCTTCGACGCCTACGTCTTCGTCACGCCTGAGTATAACCACGGGACTTCGGGCGCGCTCAAGAACGCAATTGATTATCTCTACAAAGAGTGGGTCAACAAGGCGGCCGGATTCGTCGGCTACGGCGGCGCATCGGGGACTCGCGCCGTGGAGAATCTGCGCCTGGTGATGGGGGAGTTGCAGGTCGCCGACGTGCGCGCTCAAGTCGGACTCTCCCTCTTGACTGACTTCGAGAAATTCAGCATCTTCACGCCGGCTCCCCAACACGAGAAATCTGTCAGCGCCATGCTTGACCAGGTCATTGCCTGGGGCGGCGCGTTGAAAACTCTACGGGAATAAGCGCTATCTATATGAACAAGGAGATATCAAATGATAAAAGTAAGGCGGGCGGCAGAGCGAGGCAAAACGCGAACAGAGTGGCTCGACAGCAACCACACCTTCTCTTTCAATCGATATTACGATCCTCGTTATGACGGCTTTCGTGACCTTCGAGTCATCAACGAGGATTTCGTTGCGCCGGCGAAAGGATTCGGCACGCATTCACACGAAGACATGGAGATAATCTCATACGTCGTAGCCGGTCAACTCGCGCACAAGGACAGTACGGGCACCAGCGAAGTGATCCGGCCGGGCGAGGTGCAACGCATGACGGCGGGAACCGGCGTCAGCCATAGCGAGTTCAACCCTTCTCAAACAGAGCCGACCCGCTTTCTTCAGATTTGGATTCTGCCGGAGCGGGACGGCCTGGAGCCGGGCTACGAGCAACGCGCGTTTCCTGACGGAGAGAGAAGGGGCAAGCTGCGCCTGGTCGCATCGCGGAACGGGGGCGATGGCTCAGTGACCGTACACCAGGACGTGAAGGTATACGACGCCCTGTTGGCAGGTGGCGATGAGGTTTCTTATCAACTTGACGAAGACCGCCACGCATGGGTACAGGTGGTTAACGGCGCGGTCGCGATCAACGAGATGCCTCTCGGTAGTAGCGACGGGGCTGCCATAAGCGACGAAAGATCTCTGAGCATCAAGGCGCAAGAAGACTCGGAGATTTTGCTCTTCGATCTCGCATAGCTAGTCTTCCACCTCGACCTTGCACGGCGGCTTGTCGCCGCGAAAGGTAATCAATCGGACGCCGCGCCGTGGGGATTCCTGGTTATTCCTGCTCCATGATGTAAGGTTTTCGCAAAATGTGATAATGTGAGCCCGACAATGGTTAACTACCTACGGCACATGAGACCTGTTTATGTGAGGCGCACCGGTGAGATTCGGGGTGTATTGAGCGTCGCGGCGTGTTCATGCGTGCTTGCGGCAGCGAGTACACTCGCAGGTTTGTTCTCATTACGCGTCTGCGCACAGCAGACGGCGCCAGCGACACCGGTCGTGGTCCAGCCTGGCGCGCCGGGGAGACCGACGCGAACTCTTCCCCCCACGATGAGGGCTACGTTGCCGCCAGCCTCCCCGGCGGATGTGCAGTTCATGCAAGGTATGATTATGCATCATGCTCAGGCGGTTGAGATGACTGCGCTGATCGAATCGCATACTGAGAACAAGGATGTGAGATCGCTGGGTGCGCGAATCAGCAGGTCGCAGTCGGACGAGATAAAGTTCATGAAGCGGTGGCTGGCGGTCCGCGGACAGTCAATCTCGGAGGCGATGCCTGACATGCCGGAAATGAATATGTCACACGAGTCGATGGCGCTTATGCCTGGGATGCTTACCCCGGAGCAGATGGAAGCACTCAGGAAAGCAAGAGGCCAGGAGTTCGACCATCTGTTTCTGACAGGGATGATTCAGCACCATGGCGGCGCTTTGACGATGGTGAAAGATTTGTTCGACACTGCCGGCGCGGGACAGGACGCTGAATTGTTCAACTTTGCAACGGATGTAGACAGCGGGCAGCGCGCCGAAATCCGGATCATGCAGAGCATGCTGAAGAAAAACCTTTAGAGGATAAATGATGAATCAAGTACAAACCACTGCTTTCCGTTTACTGGTAGTTTCCCTTGTTTTGTTGTGTTTTGTCGGCGAGATGCAGGCCCAAACGCCTTCGTCTCAGGAGGCAAAGAAGCCAGCAGAGACTAACGCCGACCAAAAGAAAGCAGAAGAAGATCCGTTCGCTCCCGCGCCCGCGCCCCCGCTCCCAGCCGGAATGACCGGCTCAGACGCCAACGATCCGCGAGCCAAACTTACGCCGGGGTGGTTCGACGCAGGCGAAGTATCGAAGGGCCTGAAGCACCTCCAACTCTTCAAAAAACCTGATGCGTTTCAACTCGACTCGACCGATCCAAACAACCCGAAGGTGCAAAAGACCTTAAGTCTGATGGGCGTCACCGACACATCAAAGATGCCTAAGTCGTTCCAATTAGTGATCGCTCAACTCGCGTTTGCGAACTCGGATATTGCGTTCCAGGGAAACCACCTGTTTCAGGGTAATTTTTATGGCATGAATATCTTTGATATCTCGAATCCCGCTAACGTCAAGTTGGTGACGTCGATGATTTGTCCGGGTGGACAAGGAGACGTGTCGGTCTACAAGAACTTGATGTTTATGTCAGTCGAGCAGCCCAATGGGCGCATCGATTGCGGCACACAGGGATTTCCGCCGGGACCTCCGCCAGCGGCCGGCGAAGAGAAAAAGCCGCGACTTCCCGCGCCGCAAAAAGATCGGTTCCGCGGCGTACGGATCTTCGATATATCCGACATCAGGAGTCCGAAGCAGGTAGCCGCGGTGCAGACTTGCCGCGGCTCGCACACGCACACGCTTGTGGTCGATCCTAAGGATAAGAACAACGTCTACATCTACGTGTCCGGCACATCGTTCGTGCGTCAGGGTGAAGAGTTGCCCGGGTGTTCAGGTGAAGCGCCCGACAAAGACCCAAACACCGCCCTGTTTAGAATCGACGTAATCAAAGTTCCGCTGGCCGCCCCGCAGGATTCGCGGGTGGTGAACAGTCCCCGCGTGTTTATGGATCCCGGTACGGGCAAACTCAACAGCTTGAGCAGCGGAGGCTCCCATGGCAAACCCGAGGAGCAGAAGCCAACCGACAGCGACCAGTGCCACGACATCACGGTGTACTCGGCGCTTGGCTTAGCCGCGGGCGCATGCTCCGGAAATGGAATCGTGCTTGACATAAAAGATCCGGTGCACCCGAAGCGTCTGGACGCAGTAAACGATCCGAACTATTCCTATTGGCACTCGGCTTCGTTTTCGAACGATGGGAAAAAGGTCGTGTTCACCGACGAGTGGGGAGGCGGACTGGGAGCGCGTTGCCGCGCCAACGATCCGATCAAGTGGGGCGCGGATGCAGTGTTCAGTCTGCAGAAAAACAAGCTGAGCTTTGCGAGCTATTATAAGTTGCCGGCAGCACAGGGCGACACCGAGAACTGTGTGGCACACAATGGTTCGCTCATTCCAATTCCGGGCCGTGACATAGAAGTGCAAGCCTGGTACCAGGGTGGCGTCTCTGTGATGGACTTTACCGACGCCGCGCATCCGGTTGAAATTGCTTACTTCGATCGCGGGCCACTTGATCCAAAGGTGCTCATACTGGGTGGAGACTGGTCGGCGTACTGGTACAACGGTCACATCTACGCTTCGGAGATCGCCCGCGGGCTGGACGTCTTTGAACTGAGCCCGACGGAGTTTCTGACTCAGAATGAGATTGATGCTGCGAAGACGGTGCGAGTGGCTGAGCTCAATGTACAGAACCAGCAAAAAATCGAGTGGCCAGCGCAGTTGGTAGTAGCCAAGGCATATCTGGATCAGTTGGAGCGATCGCAGGCACTGCCGGCGGCCCAAATCGTTGCTGTGCGGAAGGCGATCGAAAGCGCAGAGAGTTCACAACTGAATCCACGAGAGCTCGCAAGACTCCAGAGCTTCACGCGGTCGCTGAGAAAAAGTGCCGGCGCCAGCAGGAGTGAAGTAGACGCGAAGCGATTGCAGGCCCTGGCGGAAATCCTACAGCGACCCTCAAAATGAGCGCAGTCAAATTGAAACTGAAGACTCTTAACGCAAAGAACCGGCAGGGCCTCGGACCAATGCCGCAATCTCATTGCCGCCGTGTCCAATGCGAAATGACCGGCGTAAAGAAACGCGAACTTGAGCATTCGGCACATGCCGGCGACAGGCTTCACATCGTCAGAACGACGCGGAATTGTGCGTCGCCGCTTATCATTCGCGCGTAAGCCTCGGCCGCTCTTTCGAGCGGATATGTTTCAATCATGGGACGCACGTCCGTTAGTTCGGCGAAGCGCAGAGTGTCCTCGGAATCGGTTGGTATTCCTGAGGACCACCCTTGAATAGTTCGACTCCCACCGATGAGCTGCACCGGTGTGACCTCAATAGGATCGAATGTTGCACTTAATTCTACGGGAAGATTGAGTCGACGAGTTCATTTGTGGTCACCACGGCACTGGCGGAGTTCGGGATATTGATGTCGAGAGCGTAGTACATTTCCTTATCAGAGTAGCTGTCGG
>DATLWF010000355.1:0-8528 GCA_035576605.1 Blastocatellia bacterium
GAATCAACTGTCCACCGACGACTTCGCGGGTCATCTAGCTCACAATGTTAATCTCTCGGCGAAGGCCATCATCGCGCTCGGCGCCTTCGCGCAGTTGAGCAGCCTGCGCGGCGACAAAGCGCTCGCCACAGAGTACCGGACGCTGGCCGAGCAGTTCGCTAAGCGTTGGGCGACGGAGGCCGACGCCGGCGATCATTTCCGACTCGCATTCGATCAGCCGGACACGTGGAGCCAGAAGTACAACCTCGTCTGGGACCGCGTGCTCGGTCTCAACCTCTTCCCCGCCGTCGTCGCGCGGAAAGAAATGGCATTCTATCGCCGAATGCAAAGCCGCTACGGTCTCGCGCTCGACAATCGGCGGCTGTATACGAAGCTCGATTGGATCACTTGGACCGCGACGCTCACGGGATCGCGCGCGGACTTCGAGGCGCTGGTCGCGCCGGTTTTCGATTTCCTGAACGCGACCCCGCATCGCGTGCCGATGACCGACTGGTATTGGACGCACGACGCGACGAAGACGGGCTTTCAGGCGCGCTCCGTTGTGGGTGGCGTGTTCTTGAAGCTGCTCTATGACGAGGGCGTGTGGAAGAAATGGCAACGTCAGCCATAAGCCCTACGATCATCGACGAAGCATAGGGTGTGTGTCAGATTATCGCGCATACCAACCTCGTCAGACGTGGGTCTTGATGTTGCTGCCTACAACGAAGCGCGTTTGGCGCTGCATACTCACGAGGTGGATATGCGTGAAAATGCGACGCACACGCCGAAGCAGAGTTGAGTTTGACGTGAGACCTCCAAAAGATTATTTTCCTCGGATGTCATCGACCGCGGACAAACTCGAAAAAGAGATCAAGGCACTCCCCGATATCGAAAAGCTACGGCTCGTCGATGCGATTCTTACTGATCTGGACAGACCTGATCCAGAAATTGATCGCATCTGGGCTGAGGAGGCCAGAAAGCGCTGGGATGCTACAAAGCCGGTCGCCTCCGGACCGTTTCCTATCAAGAGGTCATGTCCAAATACCGAGACCAATGAGAATTCGATTCCTCGAGGCAGTGCAAATCGCTAAGCCGCGTAGCGGCTACCTATCGATAGACGAATAGATCACAAGAGGGCCGGGCCCCATAGCGTCTACCTGTCGATGATTAGTGACTACGCCGGGACACCAGGGGCGCGAGCGGCTCAACCTGCCGGCCTTGAGGTAGCCGCTACGCGGCCCAGAGAATGCTCCTCTTTTGTACGTGCTATCGATAGGCAGCCGCTCTGCGGCCAGCTCCGCCGGCTCGCCTTCTGCGCGAAAATCTGACACACCTGGCGAATGACAATCACTGGACCTCGCCGGCAGCGATGCTGTAAGTTTTCCGCTCGACTGAAGGCTCAAACGAGGCGTACCGCCCCTAATGACAAGTCTAGAAATCGCAAATCAGCGACTACGTAACCAACACCTTGCCGGAACTTCATTTGAACAACCCCAAGCTGTCGTGCAATGGCAGGGTGCGGTTCAGGCCCAGGATTATGCGAGCGCGAAGTGGGCGCTTGGACTGCGATTGCCGGGGGCTACCGACGACGAAGTGGAACGCGCATTTACGAATGGCTCCCTCCTTCGCACGCATCTGCTGAGGCCTACCTGGCATTTTGTTACACCTGCCGACATTCGCTGGATGCTAGCCCTCACGGCTCCGCGGGTACATGCGCTGAATGCGCCTTACTATAGGAAGTGTGAACTCGACGCCGCGACATTCACGCGCAGCCACAAGGCGCTCGAAAAAGCATTGCAGGGTGGGAAACAGCTTACGCGAGAAGAACTGCGCGGTGAGCTGCAGCAAGCGAGCGTTGGTACGGAGGGCGAGTCTCGAATGGCCTATCTTATGATGCGGGCGGAACTGGACGGCATTGTCTGTAGCGGCGCGCGACGTGGGAAACAGTTCACCTATGCGTTATTGGAAGAGCGCGTCCCGCCCCCCAAGCCATTCGCACGTGACGAAGCGTTGAGCGAACTCGTGCTGCGGTATTTCTCGAGTCGCGGTCCGGCGACCTTGCGGGACTTTGTGTGGTGGTCAGGGCTGACAATGGCGGATGCGAAATGCGGGGTCGAACAGGTGAAACCCGATTTAGCGTTTGAAGTGATAGATCGTAAGACCTACTGGTTTGCTGCGTCTATGTCTCCTGCAAGAGATGTGTCGCTTACAGCACACTTGTTGCCCAATTACGATGAATACTTTATTGGCTTTAAGGATCGCAGTGCCATCGGGGAGGCGTTGATAACATACCACAAGGACCAGTTGGCCCCGGCCCTCCCTGCACATATCCTTCTGGTCAATGGTCAGGTGGTTGGCGGCTGGAAACGGACGCTAACAAAGAATGCCGTCGAGGTTGAATTAAACCCGATCAAACGCCTGACGAAGGCGGAAAAACGAGCCGTTGCTCTAGCCGCTGAGCAGTATGGTGCATTTCTTGAGTTGCCCGTGGTAGTGAATTGGCATTAGAGCCGGAAGACATGACATCCAAGCCAGAACTTAATACCGAGGCCATCAGGCCGGGAACCCTTCCGCCCTGGGGCAAGGATGAACTCCCGGAACCTCTGCCTTTCTCCGCTAAGAACATGTTCAAGACTATCGGCCCTGGCGCAATCCTGCTTGCCACGTCGATAGGCGGCGGAGAGTGGCTCGTTGGGCCAGCGATGGGCGTGCAGTTCGGAACATCGGTCTTCTGGATTGCAACGCTGGCCATCGCCCTACAGCTGATCTTCAACCTCGAGGCCATCCGGTACACGCTGTACACCGGCGAGCCGATCTTCAGCGGGTTCATGCGGCTTCGGCCAGGATCGCGCTTCTGGGCGACCTTCTACGTGCTGCTCACCGCCGTGCAACTCGGAGTGCCTGCACTGGCCGCCGCGTGCGCTCCCGTGCTCTTCGCAGCCTTCACCAGCCGCTTGCCTGGCGCTCCCGATGCGACAAGACTTCTGCTCATCACTTATGGAGTCATCGGATTCGGACTTCTGATCTTGATGTTCGGAGGCACTATCGAGCGGATGCTCGAATACGCTTCGTGGGCGATGCTTGCCTACATCTTTATCTTTCTCCTGACGGTCAACATCTTCTTTGTTCCGCTCTCGGTTTGGGGCCGGACGTTCGCCGGGTTCTTCTGCTTTGGGAGCATCCCTGGTGGCGTGGACCTGATGTTGTTAGGTGCGCTGGCGGCGACTGCGGGATCAGGGGGCATCGGCAACCTGACTATCACAAACTGGGTTCGCGATAAGGGATTCGGGATGGGCGCAAAGGTTGGGGCGATCCCGAGCGCATTCGGGTCGAAAGAGATCAAGTTATCGCACGTGGGCAAGGTCTTCCCGATCAACGCCGAGAACATGCGCCGCTGGAACGTCTGGTGGAAGTATCTGAATGCCGACCAGGTATGGCTCTGGGGCCTGGGTTGCTTCCTGGGAATGTTTCTCAATGTGAATCTGGCGACCGCGATCATCCCGCAGGGGACCAACTTGTCCGGCATAGCGGCGGGCGCTTTTCAAGCTCATTATCTGGCCGAACACCTCTGGAGCGGATTCTGGATTCTGGCGTTGCTCAACGGCTTTTGGATTCTCTTCTCGACCCACATGGGCAACACCGACATTCTGATCCGGACCATCACCGACATCATTTGGGTAGGAAGCAACAAGGCCCGTGGGTGGCAGGGCGGAGATATAAGAAAGATCTACTACGGCCTTCTGCTCGGATTCACCGTTTGGGGGATGATCGCCGTAAACTGGGGGAACGCGATGACCCTCTTCAAGTTTCTTGCGAATGTAGCCGGCTTCGTGTTGGCGATTGCCGGAATTCAAGTCTTGATGGTGAACACCAGGTTGCTACCTCGCGAGCTTCAGGCTCCAATGTGGCGGAAGGCAGCGCTCGTCTTATGCTCAGCCTTTTACAGCATAATCTCGATCATGGTAGCGTGGACCGCTATCGAGAGCTGGTGAAGCAATAATGATCATTGCCCTGGCATCGCCTTCTATCGCCTCGACCCTCGACGACGGCTTGGACAAGATCAAGCGGTTCCTGTCCGAAGCTTCCGCCCAGGGCGCGGCGATCGTGTGTTTCCCGGAAGCCTATCTCCCGGGTTTGCGAGGACAGGATTTTGAGGTATTGCCCTTTGATCAGACGCAGCAGGAACGAGCGCTCCAAGCAGTGGCGCAGTGGGCGCGAGCGTATGAGGTGGCCACTATCATTGGCATGGAAAGGGTCAAGTCGGCGGGCCGGCAAATTGTCGCCTTTGTCATTGACGACCGGGGCCAGATTCACGGATACCAAACCAAGAACCAACTAGACCCGACCGAAGATCAATTCTATGTGCCCGGAAATACCCGGCGACTCTTCGAGATCAACGGTATGAAGTTTGGCGTCGTGATTTGTCATGAGGGCTGGCGCTATCCCGAGACGGTGCGATGGGCAGCGGTGCGCGGCGCCAAAATCGTCTTTCATCCGCACCACACGGGGAGTGATCAACAAGGCACCCGCCTGACGCAGTGGGGCGAGGCCAACGGGCCTTACTACGAGAAGGCGATGATGTGTCGGGGCCTGGAGAACACGATCTACTTTGCAAGTGTCAATTATGCTTTGCGTTTTCAGGAATCGGCGACAAGTCTCATCACCCCCTCAGGCGAGTGCCAGGCGTACTTACCCTATGGGCAGGAAGGCGTATTGGTGCAGGCCATCAAAGTCGAGGAGGCAACGGGTCTGCTAGCCACGCGATACGCACCCGAACGTTATCAAGAAGCGTCTTAGCGGATCTTTGCGTCTTTGCGCGAACCCCCTTGCTTGAGAGTCTAGTTTCGCGCAAAGACGCAAAGATCCGCTAAGACGCCAAGGCGACTGAGTTGGTCAAGAACCAAAGCGCCGACTTCAAATGCGTGGTGGATTTTTCAGAAATGCGCTGGTACTGTCCTGCTGACAATTCACTGTGATTCTAGCCTGGGGGTGTTTATGAAGAAGGAAATGAATGGAGCAATCACGAGGAATAGAAGCAAAATCTCATGCCTTGCCATAATCGTTCTGCTGGCTAGCATGCTGGGTGCTCACCCGGTAACCGCCACTACGTATATCTCGGCGGAGCCGATTCCCAGTGGAGATGTTGTCGGGCAAAACACTCTCGCCATGATTCTGAGTGCAGGCTATCCAAACCTGGAGCTTTGGAGCAATCGACTTCTCAATGACTGCCACATCGTCCAAAACGTGATCGATGTACTTGCTTCAAATGGCGCAATCAGCACAGTCAATTCCGGCAATACCAGGTTTCTTGTGGCGGCCGGTGGATTCGAGGCAATAACCGATCCTTCCTATGTGTTTACTGTCCAGGACTCTGGGCCTAATGCCGCGAGCGCGGCGGATATTAACGTACTCGATAATGCTCTCGGTTATGTTTTAAACCAAAGTGGAACCGCTCACTTCAGTCCCGATAACGCGAAAGCCTATGATTTCCCTCTCGATTATGCGGTCGTGACATTTGCGGGAACTCTGACGGGTGTACACGCAAAAGGGTTTTTCGATTATCTGGGAACCATAGATCCTGCTCTTTGGAGTGGTCAGTTCGCCGGGTTTACCCAGATCGATTTTCTTAATTCGCCTACGAACAATTCCATGTTGTTCCTCAAACCTGCCACGACAAAACAGGAGTTTATTACTGGCCTCTCCACTGCCGCGAGCACGGCTCCTGATGCGACATATGTAACACTGAACAACCATGGGCAACCAACCACCGCCAAAGCCGGCATTGCATTTCCCGGTAATGACTGGATAGCCTTTCCCAATGGTGACCAATATCTAGCGAAGTTGGGTAATCCTTCTCCTCAGTTATTGAGTCAGCTTGCAGGGTTACGCCAGCGGCATCTTCAAGCCGTGGCCAATCTCGTAGATGCGATCGAAAAGGGCAGGGTGAATGTCTACCTCAACAATCAGTTCAGGTGTCCGACGCCCTGATCGGGTGAGTGGGCAAATCTTGGAATGATGAAGACCATTGTCATTCTTTTGCGTCCCGGCGCGCAGTGGAACCCGAACAAGCCGGTTCGCGAGCAAGCGTACTGGGACGAGCACGCGCGCTTCATGGATTCGCTCTTCGAAGCCGGCACGGTCCGCTTGGGGGGCCCCTTTGCGGACGGAAGTGGTTCGATGGTGATCCTGGAGGCCGAGAGCGTTGAGTCAGCGAAAGCGATATTTCAGAATGACCCGTGGGCGCAACAGGATGTGTTGGTTGCAAGCGAAGTCAAGGAATGGACGATCTTCCTTGACGCACGAGACAAGGCAGTGTGATGAAACAAGAACCAACAGTCTAGCCAGTATGGGGTCCACAACGAAGACAAGCCATGTCAGCTAAACCACAGACAATCGACGAGTATCTTGCACCCTTGAGCAAGGCGAACCGAGCTGTGCTTGAGAAGCTTCGAAGGGCCATCAAGTCCGTCGCGCCCAAGGCTGAAGAGTGCATCAGCTACCAGCTCCCGTCCTTCCGTCTTGGCGGAAGGTTGCTTGTGTCCTTTGGCGCGTGGGCTAACCACTGCGCCTTCTACCCCGGCGCTCATCCCGTGGAATTCCACAAGGACGAACTCAAGGCCTGGGACACCAGCAAGGGCTCCATCCGTTTCCAAGCGGACCGTCCCTTACCGGCTATACTGGTGCGGAAGCTGGTAAAGACTCGGATCGCGGAGTACGCCGCCAGACCAACGGTTGCAGTGAGCGGCGCTACTCGCCGCCGTTGAACCAGCGCGTCATGCCGATTGATAATCATTCGAGGTCCAGTCGCCCAGGCTGCCGCAGATGATCGAGGAGGAGAGGAATAGATGAGCATAGACGCAGATAGGCGGCCTTTCGCGGTTTCGGTTGCGCCGATGCTGTCGGTTCGCAATGGCGCGCGAGCGGTTGAGTTCTACAAGTCGGCATTCGGGGCCATCGAAGTCTACCGTGTGGAGGATCCCGGCGGCTCGGTGGTGTCTCGGCTGTCGGTCGATGGTGCGGAGTTCTGGCTGAGTGACGAGTCCCCTGAGCACGGCAACTTCAGTCCAGAGTCGCTGGGCGGTGGCACTGTTCGGATGATCTTGACCGTGCCGGATCCTGATGCGATGTTCGCGCAGGCACTGGCGGCAGGAGCGCAAGAGGTCGTCGCGGTTGAGGAAGCATATGGTTGGCGCCTTGGCCGCGTCGTCGATCCATTCGGCCATCATTGGGAGATCGGCCATCCGCTGACATCGTAGATCACTCGCCCTATTTGTAGAGAACTAACAATGCCCATAAAACTCGAAGCTGTGCGCCCGATAGAGCTGGGGGATGTACAGGAGGCGCGTAAGCGAATAGCTGGGACCATCCTACGGACTCCGTTGGTCCGCCTTGAACTGGGACCGGACTACCCCGACATCCGCCTGAAGCTTGAGAATTTGCAGCCAATCAACGCCTACAAGTTGCGGGGCGCCGCCAACGCAGTTGGACTGCTTTCAGAATCCGAGCGCAAGCGGGGCGTGTGGACGATCAGCGCGGGAAATGCGGGACAAGGCGTCGCTTATGCGGCACGCCAGGCGGGCGTACCATGCACGGTGGTGGTCATAGCGACGGCGCCGGAATCGAAGATCGAACGGATGCGGGCGCTTGGCGCAAGCCTTGTCCCGGTGTCATACGATGTTGCGTGGAAGGCTCTCGAGGAGCGTTCGTTTCCGGGAGTCGAAGGGACGTTCGTGCACCCGTTCGACGATCATAACTTCATTACCGGTCATGCCACTATGGGTCTCGAGATTCTTGAAGACGCGCCCGACACCGCCGCCGTGATTGCCGCCATCGGAGGCGGCGGGCTCATAACCGGCGTAGGCAGCGCGCTCAAGGCGCTCAACCCGGCGATCAGGGTTTGGGGCGCTGAACCAGAAACGGCCGCGCCCGCCGCGCTCTCGTTTGCCATGGGATCTCCGCAAGTGTTCAAGGACTGGAAGCCGTCCTTTGTGGACGGCGCCGGCGGTCAGAGCCTCTTCCCACGCATGTGGGAGCGGATGAAGCCGGTGGTGGACGGCTGCATTGTGGTTGGCCTGGACGAGACGAAGAAGGCGATTCGGCTGATTGCGGAAAAAGCGCGTGTCATTGCCGAGGGGGCTGGCGCTCTGTCCGTAGCGGCTGCATTGACTGGAAAAGCCGGCCAGGGACCGATCGTCGCGATCGTCTCCGGGGGCAATGTCGATCTGAAGAAATTCTGCGAGATTATCGGCTCGTAAGCCAGGAGATAATGACGCTATGGAACTTCACCGACAAGCAATAAAATTTCAAATCGCATCCGCTTTTTTTGCGATGTTCTTCGCGCAAACTGCTGTTAGTGGATTCTTGCCCCAGGCCGCCGACAGAAAACAGAAAGTCGCAGCCTTCTCGTTCACTGACGTCAAGTACTTTCACCGTTTCACGAAAGGCGATCTACACGAATATACCCCGGACGGCCAGGAGGATTTGAATGCGTGGACAGACATGGTGACGATACTGTCCTATCCAGGAGCGAAAGACGGCGAAGCCCTTGC
>DATLWF010000356.1:0-3320 GCA_035576605.1 Blastocatellia bacterium
GGCGGCAAGTCAGTTGCGTTGAATAGCGCGGAACATTCGCTGGTGCTCGACGAGGCGCTGGTCACCAAAGAAATCCAGCATGACCTGGACGATCTCGGCATCGCAAAGACGGCCCGAGAAGAGAAGCTGCGAAAGCAGCGGGATCGAATCCGGGAACAGCAAGAGAACGATCGAATGGCGAAGCTCTACAGGCAACACGTGCTCAAGGAGCCGGCGAGCCCGGAAGCTCAGATCGTTCAGATTCAGTTGAAGAGCTCCAAGCCGCGTCCGGAGGTTACTCCGGCAGGATTTGGCGACTGAAATACGCTATCACCGGGATATCAAAAGAGACCGCCGGGCAGTCAACTCGGCGGCCTCTTTTTTGTTAGGGCCGGGCACCATCCGGCACGTCTTACATTTGCGATCAGCTCCCGAGCTCGTCCCTTACCGCACGATACATTCCCGATTCGCTCTTAAGACCGAACGGATCTTTAAGCCAGCCGGTGCGGTAGCCCGTAGGGTGCGTTGGCCGCTGCAAATCCTCTTCGGACAGGCGATCGCCGTCGACCGACATCCAGGGCGATGAGGACGCGCGGAGGCGCAGCGACACGGCGACTATCCCACCGCTCAGCGCTGCTATCAGAATCAAACCGACGAAATTCATCACCACGTCCCCGCTCAAATATTTCCATCCCTTTGCTAGTCCCCATAGCTCTCGCGTACAGCGCGCGCCGGCACTCTGAACCGCGCGAACCACAAAGCCAGCAGCCATACCAGGCCCGGACTGGCAGAAAGCAGTCCGGATGCGATCATCAACGAGCGCGGACCGAACCACGTCAACAACCAGCCGGTGACGATTGTTGAGATCGCCATCGTCGCAAGCTCGAGCGACCGGTCGGTCGTGAATACTCTGCCTCGATAATCATCGGGCAGGATTCTCATCATCAGTGTTTCCTGGAAGCCGAACTCGGCTCCAAGCACTAACCGGCTGAGCGCTACCCACACCGCCATCGATGCGAGCGTTGGCATCAAACCGGCAACCGAAAAGAGCAGTCCGTGGGCCAGCAACGCCCACCCTATGAAAAGCCCGGCGCGCCGTTCGTCCGAGATCCACATGCCAACACGCCGCGTCAGCATCATTCCCACAAACACACCCGCGCCGCCGGCGGTGAACAGAGCAGCCACAAACCAGTCTCCGCGATTGCCGGAGGCTTGTGCGAAGACGTGGCCGCCGATTCGATCAAACAGAATCGTGGTCATTCCGCCGCCGGTGCCCCAGCCGATGTTCACCAGGATCACAGCCCGAACGAAAGGCGTTCTCCAGATGTATCGCAGCCCTTCGCGAATGTCGGCGAAGAAACCCGCTCTCGCAGGGCTAAGTGGCTGTTCGCTCCCGGCAATCGGCGTGATCGCCGCAGCTTCGGCTGACATCGGATCGGCGAGCTGTACGGTCTCCGGCGTCACCTCTGGCGCTTGCCGCGTCGCCGTCGCCGATATCGGCAAGATGAACAGAGCCGACCCGACGAACGACAGCGCGTTTACGATGAACGCGGTGTTGTAGCCGAACTGCGCCGCCGTCAACCCGCCAATGGCCGACCCAACCGTGTACTGAAGAAACCGAGTCGAAAACATCAACACATTCGCAGTTAAAAGCTCTCGCGGCGTCACCAGATTCGGTATCGTCGCGTTCTTTGCGGCTTCGAAGAACATCGTGAGCGAAGCCATCAGCGCGCTGCACGCAACGACCATCCACGCCGAACCGATAAGCCCGGCAAAGACGTAAGCCACGGCGATCACCGCGCGCATCAAGTCGGCAGCGATCATTATCTGCTTGCGTGACCGTCGATCAGCGAAAACGCCGGCGATCGGCGCCACCAGCAAGAACGGCAGCAGTCTCGCTACGAGCAGCGCCGTTGTCATGAGCGGCGAACCCGACAACATTCGCACCAATCCGAGTTCCGCGATGAACGAAAACCAGGTGCCCAGCTCGCTAATGACTTGCCCGGCCCACAGTCTTCGAAAGTCCTTGTTGCCCTTCAGGAGCTCACTGTAACTAGCCGACTTCATGGTCTTCTCCAAGCCTGATGTTCAGAGTCCAAGCTCAGCTTGCCTGACCTCCATCGAAGCAACCTGCGGGTTGAACTCTGAACTTCAATCAGCTTCAGCAGCGAAGCCTCGGTCGGCGGTCGCGGGCACTGTGTACGACCGTCGTAGTTGCGCGAATATTCCGAACCTGGTTGAAAAGCGGCCCATAAAATCAAAAGCCGCCAGCATCAAACTGACGCTGGCGGCTGTCGGGCTTGATGCTTATGAATTGCTAAGGTGCTGAACGAGCAGTTTCGTCCATAAGGAAGAACGGCGTAATGCCAACCGGGCACAGCTGCTCGAGGCACGCGCTCCAAGGCTTGGGCGCGCCGCCGATGACATCAACCGCTAGTTTGTTGTAATCGCTCTTCATCAAAATTTCTCCGCGTGACGTTGCATTCTACGCGCGAGGCTCGACGTTAGTTTCAATTTATCTAACTGACGAGGCTCAATTAGCGGATGACTCAAGATAAACGACCCGCGTTTTTGTGTCAACAAGTTTCTTTGGGCAGGTAGTGTCTTAATCTTGTGTTGCTGGAACCTCAGTTTGTTTCTCCCTAGCCTGTTCAATGCCCCATTTAGTAATCCACCCCAGGCGGGGGATTCAATGCCCATTCGATCAGGCTCACTGCGTACCACCACGCCCCAACGTTTATTCCACAAGTGAATAGTGCAAAATACCGTGGCCATTTCTTATATTTCAAAACTGCTGTGATTGCTGTTATCACGCCGATAAATGCATTTAGAGATAAGGTAAAGGCCATGTTGTATTCTGTCCCTACCGGGGAACCGCCAAACAGAAGGGGAAGGTCAAACGGTGCGTCTCTCCTCGGTCCTATTCTCAGCCGGTAAATAGCCGCTCTAATGATTATCCAAACGCCTGTAGCGAAGGAGATGTATAAGTATGATGCCCTAGCAAATCCCTTCTTAATGGACTGAATTGCTTTCATATGATGCAGCCATGCTTGGGAGTGCAATCATAGTTGAGGTAGGGTAAGGAGAGCAATGGGAACCTACGCAGCCTTTGTCACCAACCCAAGATTAGGACACTACCCTTTGGAAGAAGTTTCTTTGGAAAGCGTGCGATTCGGGTGCGATTAAGAGGGATGTTAATTAGAACGCTGCCCGGAAGGCGAGTAACTCAACCCACATTGATGCCATATTCTGGAGACTTACCGTCGTGGTATTCCCGGCTACTTTTGATGGTTCATTCATAACGCAGCGCCTCGACCGGATCGAGGCCTGAAGCCCGCACG
>DATLWF010000357.1:0-13642 GCA_035576605.1 Blastocatellia bacterium
GATGGCGGCATCGGTGGTGGCATTTTCGGCGATGGCTCGGATGGCCATGACGCCAATTGTCGAGGCGGCGGTGGCGGCGGCGGGGGCAGCCGCTCCACTGCAATTCCAGGCGAATCCGGCAATGGCGGCAATGGCAACTACGGCGGCGGCGGCGGCGGGTCTGGATACATAAACGCTACTGCGGGCAGCGGAGGCTTCGGGGGTGGGGGCGGCGGTTCGAATTTCTTTCAGAGCGCCGGCGGTAACGGCGGCTTCGGCGGCGGCGGGGGCGCGGGCAATGATGGACCAGGCCGCGGCGGCGACTTCGGAGGCGATGCCGACGAACAGAACGGCGGCGGCGGGGCAGGGCTTGGCGGCGCCATCTTCAACGAGGGCGGAGCCGTCGATATCCGCAACAGCACCTTCCTCGAGAACGAGGCGATAACCGGATCCGTTCCCCCAAGGTTCGGCCAAGCCAGCGCCGGCGCCATCTTTTCCCGCAACGGTTCCCTAACTCTGCTCAACTCAACGTTGGCCTCAAATCGCGCCAGAACGCCTGACTTCATTGGAGAAAACGCCAGCGGGGTCTTTGTTCTTGGTGACGGGAGCACGGCCTCTTTTACAATCCGGAACACGATCATCTTTGACGGTTTTGGGATTGATTGCGTCGTCGCTGGCTCGGCCAGCACCGCCGGGTCGGGTAACCTGGTGGGAGGCAACACGGGATGCCCGGGCGTCGTTAGTTCCAGTGATCCGCAACTACGCCCGGCCCAGATCAATCCGCCGGGCAACACACCGACCATGGCGATCCCTTCGAACAGCCCTGCGTTCAACGCCGGTGATGGACAGAACTGTCTCTCGACGGATCAACGCGGAGTGCAGCGCCCCCAGTTTGCAGCGTGCGACATCGGCGCTTATGAAGTCGATTGCATTGCCTTTGCCATGGCATGCCCCCCAAATAAAACGCAGTCAAACGATCCCGGCCAGTGCGGTGCGGTTGTCACTTACGCGGCGCCGACGGTGACCGGCAACTGCACCCCTGTTTGTACGCCGGCTTCGGGATCGTTTTTCCCTATCGGCACGACAACGGTCAACTGCACGGCGGACATTGCCAGCTGCTCGTTTACGGTAACGGTCAATGACACGCAGGTTCCAACCATCACCTGTCCGGCGAACATCACAAGTTCGACTGATCCGAATCAATGTACGGCTGTGGTCAGCTACTCTACGCCCAGTGCAAGCGACAACTGTTCCGGCGTGGCTGTGGTTTGCTCGCCGCCATCGGGCTCAACCTTTCAGAAGGGCACGACGACGGTCAACTGCACGGCAACCGATGCCTCAAAAAACACCGCCAGCTGTAGCTTCACGGTGACGGTCAATGATCTGCAGTCACCCACCATTAGCTGCCCGGCAAACATAACTCACTCGACCGATCCCGGTCTTTGCTCGGCAGTGGTGAGCTATCCGGCTCCGGTTGTCAGCGACAATTGCCCCGGCGTCGGCACGCCGATCTGCATCCCTCCGTCTGGCGCGGCCTTTCCAAAAGGGACCACAATCGTCAACTGCTCGGTGACGGATGCGGCGAACAACCATTCCGTCTGTGCGTTTACGGTAACCGTCAATGACACCGAGGCGCCGACGATCACTTGCCCGGCCAATCTCAACGTTCGAACTTCGTCGGTCAATGATGTATGTGCAGTGGTCAACTTCTCTCCTCTAGCCCACGATAACTGCCCGGGCGTAACGGTCAGTTGCAATCCGCCGTCGGGCTCCTGTCTTCCACTCGGTACGACGTCAGTTACCTGCACGGCGACCGATACGTCGACGAACACGACTCAATGTGCGTTTACCGTGACGGTGTTCAACGTTTGTCTGCAGGATGACGCGAATCCGGCTCTGGGCTTCTTGGGAAACAGCTCTACCGGAGAATATCTTTTCTGCGTTGGCGGGACGACATTCACCGGCATCGCGGCGGTCGTGCGCAAAGGCAACGTCATTACGTTCCAGCAGAATGGCCCAGACCGAAGGGTGCTGGTGACGGACGATGAGGGAGTGTTCAGGGGCACTGCCTCTCTGCAAGCCCCTCCAGGCACGATCCGCTGTACCATCGCCGATCGAGACACGCGCAACAGCGTTGCCTGTCAGTAACCACGACTACTCAGGCCGGCAAGTCCGTCGACTTGCCGGCCTGCATTAGATCCCCGCTTGTCAGTAAATACCATTACTGAGCCTGGCTAATCTCATGACCCTAAGCGTGCCCGTCCGAAACACCGCCTCAACCGGTCAGAAATATTTGCGATATGTTTGCCGCACTTCAGCCACTAGATAACGGAGCCGGCGATCTGTTTAAGAATTCACGGCCGCGTTTTGTGAATTGCCCGCTTGTAAGCAGCAAACCGGCAAACGAACACTTGAAACGTTGCTCAGCAAAAAGGAGATCAGCGATGAACAATTTGCTCAAAAACTTACTCCGGAACCTCGCCTCGTGCATCGGCTTCGTTGCGCTGGTTGCCAGCGCGACGTTCGCGCAGTTTGCGCAGGGCAAACCTACAACCGCGCCGCGCACCAATACAACTGTGTCGCGCACCAATACAACTGTGTCGGGCACCAATACAGCGCCTCCACGCGCTGATATCGTAGCGCCGACGGCCCAGGGCCACCTCGATCCGAGCGACATCGGCATCCGCAGAGGGGGACCTGCCGTCGCGTTCAGATCACCCTGCGCAGCAGCCTCGATCACCGGCAAGCCGATTCCACCGGACACGGTGTTGGAGATGCCTAACGGCAAGAAGGTCACCGCCAGCCAATATTGCAAGGAAATGGACAAATTCGTGCTGAAATTAGCCCAGCTGGGATACACCGTAGGCGGAAGTAGCCCGGGAAATCCCAAAAGAATCCCGCTCCAATATATTAAGATGAATCTCGACGGGATACGGCAGCAGCAACAAAGCCTGGCATCAAAGTCCAGCGTCCCCAGCACTCAGCCACAGATCTTCGCGCAGGTAGTGCAGAAGCAACAGTCAATCGTGTCTATCAACCCGAGTCTGCTTAAAGCGGTCGGGGGGATAAATCAGCCTTCCACACTCCATATAGTAAAGAGCTTTGATTACCCTCTTGGCGATCCGAGCAAAATCTCCATTTCCGGAAACGGAAAACTGGAGGTAAACGGAACCAGCACTTCGACATCACTCGACGCCGAAGCAAAGGCTGGCGGCTCGCTTTTCGGTCATGGCTTCGACGTTCTGCAGCTAACCGGTAAGGTTAACTCACCTGCCGCAGGTCCACTGAACATTAACGTGAATGCTTCCGTGTTAGGGTTTAACGTCTACACCTTAAACGAGAACGAAACCTCGTCGGTCAGCAAGGGAGATAAGATATCGAAATCGTTCGATGAAAGCACAAGCGTTCAGTTTTCGGTCGTCGGTGTTCCGTTTAGCGCAAAGGTCGGCGTACGTGGCTCGGCCGGATTCACATACTCCGTCAGTGTCGCGCCAGTGAAGGCGACGGGCGCATTCTTCCCCTCAATCGAGGCAGATGCTTACGGCCAGGCTAGCATTGACGCAGACATCGTCTCGGCTGGAGTCCGCGGGACGGTCACTTTCCTGAAACTGACCGGAAGCTTGACCGGCGACCTGGCCATCGTGCCCGATGCCAAGAACGGGCCCACCTATAGCTATGACGCCCAGTATTGCCAAAACCTCGACGCGTTTGATGGCACTCTGACGGCGTTCTTGAAGGTAGGTATTGACCCTTTTAGCACGGAGATTGACCAGGATATCTTTACAATTCCTGCAATTCGATCAAACGGCTGTCTTTTCAGTGAAGCCAAGACTGCGCCGGTCTTTACAAAGCCGGTCGCGATTCCTGGGAAGAAGTGAGGCTATGAGTCGTAATAAAGCCCCTTTCATCTTCCAACAGCGATAGTAGCCGGACAACTAGTCCCCTTCCAAAGATGTTCGCTTTGGAAGGGGACTCCAAAGAAACCTGTCGGCCACTGCTTTCTAGCTGAAGCCTCGGTAACAGAGCACGTGGAGGGCGTAATCATGAGAAACACGAAATACTCAGGCGGCACGATACTTACGGCATGTGGCGCGCTGTTCTGGCTACTGCCGTTTGTGAAAATCGCGGCCAGTGAGGTGCGGTTAAATGTGAGGGCAGCTCTCCCGAGCGAAGCCTCCGAAGCATCTCCGCATTATCACTTCATTGCGGGAGAAAAACTGGTGTATAGGGTGAGCTACAACGGCGCCGCACAGACCGACTTCCTCGCGCTGTTTGAAGATAAGAATCAGTCTGCAGACAAATCGCAGCCTGCACCAGCCGGGTTCGCTCAGTCGTTCAAAACAACTGTGCAGGGTCAGTTGCTGGTCGCTGTCGTAAACGTCAAAGACCATAACGTGGTGCTCGCTTACCGTCTGCGCAACGCTATCGTCAAGTTCATCGCCAACGGAGAGGAGGATGGCACGGATGAGGAGTTGATTAAGAGCGATTTGAGTCGCAATATATTCGCCGTCCTCAATCCACGCGGTAAGGTTCTCTCTGTCCGATTCGATTCGGCGACAGGCAAGCTTTCGCAGGGCTTCGCTCGCGCGTTGATCGGCGCGATGCAAATTGTCTTTTCGAGCGAAGGATCAGACAAGCTGAATCAATGGGAAACTCACGAAGAGGACCCGAATGGCCAATATGTAGCTCAGTATCGACGCCTGAACCATCGCTCAGTCACCGCTAAGGGCTCGGTGCGCAGCTCGATCACGTTTCAAAAACAGATTACGCGCTATCTGCGGACGACTACGAAATCATCGCCAACTGAATTCAACCTCGAATCGACGATAACGCCGGCCGGCTCGTTGATGGCTACGTTCGATCAAAACAATGGACGAGTAATCGCGCTGAACGGAACTCAATCTCAAACGATCGAAGTTGCCGGAAAGACAGTCGCGCACACGCAAAGCACGCTTGGATTGAATTACATAGGCGAGGAAGCTGTAGGTCCAGTTAAGCTTGCAGCACTGCGCGCAGCAAATTCTCAACTTGAAAGAACAGTCGCGGCCACACCCTTGTCGGCTTCTATCTCGAAAGAAGAACGCGAAGCAAGGATTCAGCGAACAGAGTTGGCAAACGACAATTTGGAAAAGCTGGTTGCCGATCTCGCCATGCTTGAGTCGGCATCGGGCGATAAGAATGAGACGCCGATTTACCTGAAGTTCAAGGCGTTGATTTACCTGCATCCGGAATCGAGCGCCACGCTCGGACAAATGTTGGCGAAAGCCGACGCGAAAAGTCTCACAATGCGGGTCTTAACCGGAGCACTTGGTGCGATCGGCAATCCAGAGGCGCAAGCCGCTTTAGTCGGCGCCATCAAGGCGCGCTCGACAGACTGGCCTGCGCTTTCAATGCTCATTCCCTCATTGAACGATGCAGGGGCGCCGACCCTCCTGGCTGAAGAAACCATTCGCGAATTAGCGTCCCAATCGCCAAATCCCGACATCGCCTCGACAGCCCAACTGACCCTGGGGGCGATGGCGCGTAATGTCGCTGAGACATCACCGGAACGAGCGACCATGATCGTCGACTCGCTCATCAAGCAGATCAATTCGTCACCTTCGGCTGTTACGACAAGACTACTACTGCTGGCGCTCGGCAACGCCGGATCAGGTAAAGCCTATTCGACGATTGCAAAATTCACGAGTGATTCTTCGCCTGCGCTGCGCGTAGCAGCCGCGGCGGCGCTGCGCTGGGTCGATTCCGATCAAGCCGACACACAATTGATTAGAGTCCTTACTACCGATCCAGAGTCCGCCGTCCGTCTTGAAGCGGCAACCGCCCTTGGGTTTCGGCAAATTAAAGCCAGCTCTTTTGAGGCGCAGAAGCAAGCATTTGCGATGGATAAAGATGAGAAGGTTCGCCTGGCGCTCTTGCGCAATCTGTGGAAAGGCCGTTCGGTTTTCCCCGAGGCGCGCGAGCTTATCGAAAAGGCTGCCACGAGCGATGCATCGGAAGATGTTCGCAAGGCTGCAACAGAACTTCGGTGAAGAAGTAGCCATTTGACGAGGGAAAGTACGCCTTCCCCGGTGAGGCAATCATGAGAACGAGAGAAAAAGCCAAAATAATCAAGCAGGTCGCGTTTGATGATCTCAAAGAGACCGATAGCGTACTGATCGGAACCGAGAATAATACCTACCGGTTCTCGATGATCAATTCCGGTGAAAGGAGGGGGACGTTGACAGGGGGAAGACTCGGCGATGGACTTTACGATGCAATCGCTTTCGGATCAATTAGTGGAGGTGCTGGGGGCCGTGACAGAGACCTCTCCGGAATTAGGACTGAATGTCGGGCGGTCTTTTCTATTTACGAGCCTCAGAATGGCTTGGAGCCTTTTATCACCTCAGTGGTAACTGATCTTATCCACCTAAGAAATAACGAGCGATAGGTGCTTTTATCCATCTCTGTCATCAAGAAACTCGAGGCTGGTAAGCAAACCGGAAGAACAACTTGATCATTTCAACTGGGCGGCATAAAGCAAGAATTGAAGGCGACGTTATCGACCGACGAAGGAGGGCATTGCAATGACAAGAGTGACTTTACCTACTATCCTTGTGCTCGGCTTGCTGAACCTCGGTCTTTTCGGGTCGCTCGAGACCGCGTCAGCCCAGACCGTCTCAATTGCAATCCTTAACTTCCAGGACGACACCGGCGCGAATGCGGCGGCTGACCTGGGCCGAAAACTGGCTCAGGAGCTTCATCAGAGAGTTGCGACTGGGTACAAGGACTTACTACCTCGGCTCGTCACTAGCTCTTCAGATTCCGTGAAAAGATTGACGCTCGATCAAATCGCTGCGCTTGCGAAACAGAGCGGCGCCGCATATGTCGTTCGAGGAGGATTGTTGACGTTAAGTGCGGAACCAGCCGGTTCAGACAGCAAAGTCACGGCTCAACTCTACGCCGATATCGTCTCCGCTGATAGCGGAGCTATCATAACAACGGTTCGTGCCGAAGGATCAGGAACTCAATCGGGAGCAGCGGCACAACTATCTTCGCTCGACCTGAAAAGCGACCAGTTCTCATCTTCGGGCGTGGGCCAGGCATTCGCGGGCGCGATTGCGCAGCTTGCCGATTCAATTCATCAAGCTGTGACGGGCGGAGTCGGCAACGGATCGACGGCTGGAAAAAACACGCTAACGACGACGACGAATCAGCCCGACACATCGCAAGCGGCGGCGCAGGTTGACGCTGCGAAAAGCGTCGAAGCCGATACTGATCTGCAGCAGCTCATAACTCAGGCTGAAATGTTGCTTTCGAGCAGCAGCGACCCGAATAGCCAGACCGCGACCGCAGCCAGCGAGGCGCTCCAAGCTCTCAAATCCGCGCTTGAAGCGAAGGCAACTCTGATGCAGAACGGAAAGGACACGTCGCAAGCCGATCAGGATATCGCCACGCGGCGTCAGGCTTTGCAAACCGCTGTCGCGCAACTGACCGCCGAGGCAGCCGCCGCCTCTTCCTCAGGAGCTGTCACGATAAACACACAGCAATCGACCAATCAGAAGAAAAACTTCATCCAAACGATCAGCGACTTCGCGGGCCAGGCCTTGTCGATTCTGCAGAACATTCAACAGATGCGAACGGCGCTTCAGAGCTTAAACGAATCTTCCGCTAACCCATCGACGATTCAAAACGGCAATACCGGTGGGGCAGGTAATACATCTGCAACAGAACAACAGCTCGGCGAATGTAACGGGGTGGTCACCGATCAAAATGGTACGCCGATTCCGAACGCGCAAGTCGCCGATCAAACATCCGGCGCATCCACGTCAACCGACAACAACGGTCAATACGATTTGAAAGGTTTGCTGGCGAGCCAGATTGCGATGCTCACCGTTACGGCCAACGCCAAGACCATGACGGCGCAAACGCCGATAACACCGGGTCAAACCGCAACCTTGGATTTTCAATTCAAGCCGGATGCAGTTGGCGGGAGACATCCGATTATCTTGCCCCCAACCATCATCGTCAACTCGCCGCCGGGATCAAAAGTCGGCGCTCTCAAAGGTGTCGTGCGAGACCCGCAGGGGCGCCCGGTCGCCCGCGCGCTAGTTATGTTGAAAGGTCTTGCGATCGCGCGCACTGATTCCCAGGGCCAATATCAGTTCCTGAATGCGCCGGCCGGGACGCGGCAATTGAGCGTCAATAAAAGTGGCCTCCAGACCATAACTACTCAAGTCAAAGTGGCGGCCGCCAAGAGCACTGACGCGCCAGTTCAGTTCGCAGCGAGCGATCGAATCGCACTGCCAATCAAAACTTCATTGCTTGTTTCGGCTTCAGGCGGGACAGTTGCGGGATCGGTGGTCGACCGCCAGAATCATCCGCTCGCCGGAGCGAAAATATCTCTCATCCAACAAACATCTGGGCTCGCTGTTTTCACAGGACCAACAGGCGCGTTCGTGATGAACAACATCAAGCCTGGTCAATACCACATCATTGCTTCAAAAGCAGGATACGATCCCTCGTTTCAAAACGTGACGCTCAGTTCGAGTGTTCGTGAGTCGGTCCAATTCCGATTGAATGAGCAGAGTTCGCCGGCAGTGGCCGGTCTTTTGAAAACCCGCATAACTCGCCGGGCTACGATTCGCGGCCGCGTGCTCGGCGCGAACGGCAACGCGATCGCGAATGCGACAGTCGCATTGAAGCTGATCGCCGGCAACGCCGTTTTAACGTCAATCAATACGAACCATAATGGCGAATACCAATTAAGTGTTGAGCCCGGCAAATACGAAGTTCGCGCGAGCTCGAATTCGTATCAAGCTGCGTCGCACGTTCTCGAAGCGCAAGCCGGCGCAACAACTCAGTCTGACTTCGCGTTGGAGCGGCTCGCTTCAGACACGGTGAATTCCAGCAAAAAACCTCCAACGACAATTGAGAGACCTGGCGTAGTTGGAGACTTAGTTGGCCAGGTAACCGACGCGAATACCAGGCACCCAGTTGCGGGAGCCATGGTGTCGATCTCACAACAGCGGACACAGACAGACCAGACGGGAAAGTTCGCTTTCGCCAATTTGTCACCGGGCAAATATCAACTCACAATCTCGAAGCCCGGCTATTCGCCTATTCAAGGTTCTATTTCAATTGAGTCGGGAAAAACAGCTCACGCCAACTTGACGCTCCAGCCGAAATCGACCGAGCCGTCCGAAATTCGTCGCTCGAATATCCGGTAGACCTTACATAGTCAGTGGCTGTAATCCTGTAATAAGACTCAACCTTCACCACCAAAGCCAGATACCTTCCGCAGCAATTCAGATGGAGTGAGCGCGACTCCTGTGAGCCAATTTGGGGTTCACTTTGCGCGTACATGATTAGACGAAGCGGACTACAGGCCCGCTCCGTCGCAACCGCGGGATCATCGCAGGGGAGGAATTATGCTGGTTACAAAGCGCAACAAATCGAGTGCGGGGGCAATCCTCGCAGCGGTTCTGGCTTCGACCGCACTGATCAACTTTCCGTTCATATCGGCTCATTCGTCATCGAGGACTCCCGGCATCGGACCGGCCCGAGCCTCAGTAGTGAGCCCCGCCGATGGATCAGGGGCGCTTGCTATAACGCCGGCACTCGACACAGCCCGCGCCGTCAGCGCGACTATGGCCGAAAAGGGCGGAACGCTGAGCGTCACCGCTGCCAACGGCACAACATTTACGCTGACGATACCACCCGATGCGCTTGTGAGCGAGGAAGACATCGCGATGACGCCGGTGGCTGCAATACCTGATTTGCCATTCAGCCAGGGGCTGGGTGGCGGGGGAGCCGTGCAGCTCGGGCCTGAGGGATTGCTCCTGGTCAAGCCCGCTACTCTGATGATTCAGCCCGCTTCTCCCATTTCCGTTGATCAGCAATGCCCGTTCGCCTGGTACAAGGCAGGCGAGGATTTTCATCTGTCCCCGCTCAGTCTCGATCTGACAACCCTCACGATGGACGTAGATAATTTTAAGGGATACGGCATCGCCGGCGGCTCGAGCGGCGACCGTGACGCCGTGGCGGCCCACACTCCCACGCGCTCTGAGGCCCGATTCACGCAGCAACTGGAGCAAGCGACGGACGCGTTGAGACAAAAGCTCTCTCAGAATCTGACCAGGAAACAGGTCAAGAAAGCGAATAAGAGTTACAACAATCAGATATTGCAGAACTTCGTTTCCGAGTTCGCGGATCTGGACAAAGAACTGGAGAAAGACCTGGGATTGGGGGGCAGCGGCGCCGCTCCACAATCACGAACTCAAGGTGTGGCGCCGGCACCTGCGATTGTGCGATGCGATCTGCTGAAGGTCCTCGCGTTGCTGATCAAATTGCGCTACCTGGGGCATACGCTCGCCGATATAGGTCAAGACGGTGATCAAGGGGTGAAGGGACTTCTTACGGAAATGCTCCAAAGTCTCGAACTCGACTCAATAGCCCGCTGCAGGGAGGGTAACCTTGGAGAGATCGGCACATTGCTGGGCCTGGCAAAGTTCGCGCTCATCCTCGCGGCCCTGGACCCATCGCTGGCTGGTCTATCCAACGTTGCCAAGAATATAAGTAACGAGGCTGCCAATTGTGCTCAGCTGAAGCTTACGTTTGATTCGACGATCACTTCGGTGGTCCCAACCGCCGGGGCTTTCAACGTATCAATTGAGCTTGAGGCAACGGACGTGCCCCTCACGCCTGTGCTCGGCGCTGGCGACGACCTACTTTTCTATTTCGGTAGCGCGCCGCTGATTCATCACATCGATACCGTCGACGCTGGGGCTTCTGCTCATTGCTCGACCAGTAACACGTGCACAAACTCTACACTCAAGATCATTTCCCTGGAGTTTAACATCCATCTACGACTTGTACAGTGCCCTGGTGCGGATGCAACTCCGCCTACCGACCTGGATTTGATTATTGATGTCGGGCGGCCCCTCGAGAATTTCACCGTCACTTGTCCGTGTCAGGGGTGTTCTTACAGCACTCCGGGGGACACTGACATCTGGAGGGCACAGTTTTACTGCGAGCACAACGTGCTGGGCAACGGTACGGCGACCCTTTTTAGATTCAGGAACTGGGACTTTAAGGGAACCAGCAATCTCGCGTTAAAGCTGTTTCAGCACGTGGTCCCTCCGGTCTGTCCCGCCTACGATGAGTTTACGGTTATCAAAGTGAACCCAGTTTAATAGATCTTGAGCGCTATCGAGAGCACGGAAGTGACGGGTTAAACGAACAGGAACCGTCGGGCTGACCTGGGGAACCGACTATTTGAGGCGCGCCTCACAGTTCGCTAGTTTGTCTCGCAAGCCATTCATTTGCTCAGCGGCGTTTGCCAATGAAAGGTTGAAATTGGCGCCAGTGTCACGCAAGACATTCAGAGCTTTTTGATACCAACGGCGTGATTCTATTAACTGGACTCGATTTGTCGTTTTCATTGTTTTTGTGTCCACATCGAACCCGCCATAGAGGTTGCCGAGCGATTCGTAGAAGTTAGCCAGCCGCAGCAGCGGGTTTGGATCGGCGGGCGATTTCTCCGCCGCTTCTTCCACGAAGTTAATTGCTTGATGATAGACGGCGATGGCTTCATCCTTTCTCCCAGCCAAGTTCAAAGCGTCTCCGGCCCAGGTCAGCAATTCGGGACCATAATAGCGACTTGCGGAACTCTCTCTTCCCGTTTGCATTTCATCCAGCGTTAGTTTAACTCCGTGACGAATCAGTTTCGTCCCCTGCTGCTTCTCGCCAACCTTGCACAGAGCTTTACCGACTACAATGCTGTATTTGTCTTCTGCATAATGGCTTCGGTCTGCCTCGCCCGCTTTCATAACTGTTTTCAAAGATACTCGGAAGCTCTCAAGCGCCGCCTGATAGTCCCCAAGCCTGTCTAGTATCTGGCCGAGATACCAGTGCGAAGAAGAGGTGTTGCGCAAAGCTTGAGCGATTTCAGGGTGTTCGTTGTGAACGGCCTCCGCAATGACGCTCGCAGTGCGATAGCTCTCGGCCGCGTTCTGCAATTCGCTGATCTCCTCGTACATGCCGCCTTGCTTCAAGTAGAAAGTAGACAGATCGACGCGATCCTCCGGCTGACGCGCTCGCTCTTTGGAAACAACTATGGCTTGTGTTACGAGCTCCACGGCAGTTCGGAATCTGGCATTAGCTTCATCGGTGCGCATTAGCGAGCGCAAGATATCTCCGGACCCCTGGTTTGTCTCCGCGAACCGCACAATGCGCTTCGGGTCTTCCGGCTCTGCTTCGACCATTTCCCGTTCAACCGCTAGTTTCTCCTCGTAAACTTGCAACGTCTCCTCGGCTCTTCCCATCAGGCTCAGAGACTCGATCTTCGCGCCGAGCGCGTCGCCCAGTCTTCGTTTCGCTTCAAAGCTGTTTGGCTCGAGAGCCACCCGCTTCTTACAAAGCTCGATAGCTTTTTCATAACTCACCAAGGCACCTGGATTATCCTGCAAGGTCCACGATTGAAAGTAGCCTTCGGTTACGTAAGCAGCCGCGAGCTCACCCAGAAATGTCGGGTCATCGCCGGCATCTTTGGCAAGATTGTTAAGGTACTCGAGCGACTTCTGGGCCAGGAGTCTCTGCGTAGGAGCAGCGTTCGGACTACTGGCAGCGTACGGATCAGTGCTCAGCGAACTCTGCACTTCGGTCATAAGCGAATTAGCGAGTCGTCTCTGCTCCGCGAATCTTATTTCAGCTTTCTCTGTCGCCTGCCTTGCAACGCGAGCTTGCCGGGAAGTCACGATTGTCGCAGAAAGCAATGCGATAGCGACGAGCACAGCCACGGCAACGCCGGTCTTGTGTCTGTGGATAAACTTAGTCGCGCGATAGCCAAAAGTGTCTTTTCGCGCGATGACCGGGCGTCCGTCCAGATATCTGCTGATGTCCTCTGAAAACTGTTGAGCAGAGGCATACCTCCGGTGCGGCTCCTTGCGCATAGCTTTCAATACGATGTTGTCCAGGTCGCCTTCGAGCTCGCGTCTCAGTTTATCCGGCTGGGAGCCTCGCGCCTTGCTGACCGATTCCGGTGTTACAGTCACTGTGGTATCGCCGTCACCGGTCGGAATCGTCTCGACCCGGGCAACCGCAGTGCTGGGTCGATCGGGCTCCCGCTCGCAGATGGCGCGAATGATATCGACCGGCGAGCTTCCCGTGATCCGGTATGGCCGGTGCCCGGTCAAGAGCTCGTACAGCAGGACTCCGAGTGAATACACGTCGCTCGCCGTGGTGATCGGATCGCCTCGAGCCTGCTCGGGGCTTGCATAATCGGGAGTCATAACTCGCATGGCAACCTGAGTCGTGTCATGGCTTCCCGGACCTGCCGCCAGCAGTTTAGCGATTCCGAAGTCGAGGAGCTTCACCGTCCCATCATCGGTAACCAGGATATTGCCCGGCTTGATGTCTCGATGAATCACCAGATTCTGGTGGGCGTAGTGTACGGCCGAGCATACTTCCCTGAACAACCTCAGGCGCTCGTCCGTTGCTAGCCGCCGCGCGTCGCAATAATCTTTGATGGCGTGTCCCTCGATGTACTCCATCACGAAATAGGGCAAGCCTTCATCGCTCGTACCGCCGTCGAGCAGAAGCGCTATGTTGGGATGATCCAGGTTGGCGAGAATCTGGCGCTCGCTCAAGAAGCGCCTGACGACAAAATCAGTATTCATCCCCGAGC
>DATLWF010000358.1:0-5164 GCA_035576605.1 Blastocatellia bacterium
CACCGAACACCGAGCGGCGGAGTTCGTGGCGCTCGATGATGCGCTTATCACTCTTGCATCCGTTGACCCTCGAAGGAGCCAGGTTGTTGAATTGCGGTTCTTCGGCGGGTTGAGCATTGAAGAGACTGCAGAAGTCTTGAAGATTTCCGCGCCCACGGTTCAGCGAGAATGGCGCGCCGCCAAAGCCTGGTTGAGTCGCTTTATCGCCAACAGGGAAGCCGATGATGGGATTTGAATGATTCTCTCGCTATACAAATTGAAACCCGGCAACCAATACCCATTCAAATGATTAATCCCGAACGCTATCGGCAGATTGACGAACTGTTTCAAGCCGCGCTTGAAGTAGAGCCCGCCGAGCGCGCGGCGTTCATTGTTAGTGCCTGTGGCGGCGACGAATCTCTGCGACAAGAAGTAGAAGCGCTTCTTGCCTCTGCCGAGCAGGAATGGAAACTCATAGATGAGCCTGTACCTGAAATAAGCGCACTCTTCCTGCCCGAACGACCTCCGGAGTTAGAAATAGGAGAACGCCTCGGCCACTACCACATCCTTTCGCTCCTTGGCACGGGAGGGATGGGGCAAGTCTATTTAGCCGAAGACTCAAGGCTAGGCCGCAAGGTAGCTCTCAAGCTGTTGCCCCGAGAATTCACAGAGAACGAGTTGCGGTTGCGACGATTCCAACACGAGGCTCGCGCCGCTTCATCTCTGAATCATCCGAGTATTCTGACTATTCATGACATCGCCGAGATCGATGGCAGGCGCTTAATAGCAACAGAGTTTATTGACGGGGAGACGCTAAGGCAACGCATTCAACGAGGCGAACTGAATACTGACGAAGTATTGGATATCGCCGTTCAGGTGGCGAGCGCACTGGCGGCTGCCCACCAGGCTGGGATCATCCATCGCGACATAAAACCCGAGAACATAATGCTGCGGCACGACGGATTAGTGAAGGTCCTGGACTTCGGTCTTGCGAAGTTAGGGGAGCATGAGACTCCGGTTGAACATCTGGAAGTCCCGGCATTTAGCAGAGGAGAAACGGGAGCCGGGTTGTTGATGGGCACTTTGCCCTATATGTCGCCCGAGCAGATCAGAGGCGAGCCGGTCAATGCACGCAGCGACATCTTCAGCCTCGGTGTTGTGATTTATGAAATGATAACAGGCCACGCGCCATTCCTTGGCGAGAGCAACACTGATTTGATTGCATCGATACTGGAATACGATCCGCCGCCGTTACTCGGGCTGTCAACAGCCGTTCTCCCTGAGCTCCAACGAATAGTCGACAAGGCGCTGATCAAAAACCAGGAAGATCGATATCCAAACGTTCAGGATCTGTTCGGTGACCTTAGACGATTGCAGGAGCTATCTACGCGGTCAAAGATCGAACACTCTGCTGAAGCTAATGTGCCCGTCGCTCGCGTAAGCGGGCACACCAAAGTCTATTTTCCGAGAGTACTACTGCCTGCGGCACTCATCGTTGCGCTGGCGGCGACTTACATTCTGATCAAATCGGTCGCGAGGTTACACCGGCCTTCACAAAACATGAGACTAGCCGTGTTGCCTGGAGGGGAGAAATCCGTGGGTGCCGCCATCTCACACAACGGTAAGTATCTCGTTCAAGTGATTCAGGATGCGGGTCAGCAAAGCCTGTGGGTCAGGAATCTTGCCGCTAACACTAAAACACGAGTGGCTGCGCCGGCCGGTGGCGTTTATCGCGGCCCTGCTTTCTCGCCGGATGACAACTACATTTATTACGTAAGGACTGATGACAAACCCGCTACGCTATATCGAATACCCACCATCGGTGGCGATTCCGAGAAGGTTCTTCGCGGCGTCGGCACCTCAATAACCTTTTCTCCTGACGGTAACCGCCTTGCTTTCGTGAGAGACATGGGGAAGGGACGAACTGCCTTAGTTCGCTCGAGCCTGGATGGGTCTGAAGAGCGAACGCTGGCTGAGCGCCTCATGCCCGCGTTCTTTTCTGGTAGCCTGGCCTGGTCTCCGGACGGAAATGTGATTGTTTGTTGTGCCGGAGTTGGCGCCGGCGGGCGTTATACGAATGTAGTTGAAGTTAGAGCGGAAGGCGGCCCGGAACGAGAGATATGTTCGCAGCATTGGAATGATCTCACACAGGTGACGTGGCTTCCGGATGGCGCCGGCTTGATCCTGAGCGCCATGGAAAAAGACCATAATGCATCACAAATATGGCGCCTCTCTTACCCGAGCGGCGAACTTAGAAAGATCACCAACGATTTAGATGATTACGGTCCTATCAGCCTGACCGCAGATTCCAGGTCGCTCGTCACCACAAGATTTGAACGCCGAACCAATTTTTGGGTAGCGCCGAATGGAGATAGCAGCAAAGCGGTGCCAATTACGACCGGCAAGCGAGATTACTATCGGTTTGTCTCATGGACACTGGACGATAAGCTTGTCTACCCCTCTGACGCAAGTGGCCACCGTGACATTTGGATAATGGAGGCTGACGGAACAGGACAAAAACAACTTACCGTCGATGCCGGCAATAATCTTCAATCATCGGTGTCGCCGGATGGCCGCTACATCGTTTTTTCTTCCAATAGACCGCGAGTCGCGACCTACAACGTTTGGCGGATGGAGATTGACGGGGGTAACCCCTTGCGGTTGACGCACGGTGCCGGCGAAGTGCAACCACGATGCTCGCCGGATGGAAAATGGGTGATCTACACATCGGGCGGCCCTGAGGGGGATATCACCGAGCGCACGATATGGAAGATTCCCGTTGACGGAGGTGAGCCGGTCCAGTTGACCAACAAGCCTTCAAACTGGCCGGATGTATCGCCTGATGGCAAGCTGGTTGCCTGTTGGTATAAGGATGATCCAGGTTCCGCGTGGCAGATCGCCATCCTCCCGGTCGAAGGAGGCCAACCGGCAAAGCTATTCAAGGTTCCAAGCAATCCCGGACACGCAATTCGCTGGACGCCCGATGGCAAAGCTGTGAGCTTCATTGTGACGCGAGATGAGATCTCCAACATATGGAGCCAGGCGCTCGCCGGCGATGCGCCGAAACAGCTTACAGACTTCAGGTCCGAGGAGATTATTTGTTTTGACTGGTCAAGGGATGGTCGCCTCGTCTGTTCGCGTCTCTCCATCGCCCGCGACCTGGTCCTGATTAGAGACTTCTTGTGATTCTCCCAGCGTACTAAAGGTGCGGCAGACCTACTTGGTTCATTCTTCCCATTACTCGCTCAAGCCGTCGTTCATGGACAAAGCGTCCGGCTCGTTGCTCAATCAGCGAGAGAGCCTGACGCCACGTTTCTGTAAGGGATTTGTGATCCCGATCACAAGGCGACAGCTTCAACTTTACCACCGCTTGCGAGTGCTTGCTTTGTCCGATCAGTTGCGCGGTCAGCGATTGGAGAGCGCGCGCATTCTTCGATGTCTTCGGATTATCCATAGCCGGTGGCGACGATGACGGCGTGATGTCCATACAAGTCTCGGCCTCGGGCCCCGCCCATCCCAGCGGCCTGCGCGAGCATCATGGCCATTTACAAACTTTACGGATTTCTTTGTTAGGCCGCGTCCGCGTCCGCGTCCTTGGGCTCCCGCATACGCCGGCAGCAGCAACGATGCGGCTAATACGAGAGCAGCGATAAACACAGTAAGTCGTCGCAACAAGATCGATTTCATCCCGTACTCCTCAATGTCTCAGCCACTCACAACCGTCCTGCTCTTGATTCCTATCAACCATCGTACCACGTTTTCTCGAGCGAGCAATTAGGGGTTACGCTTGCCTACCTTATCCGGTCAAGGCTGTGCGCTTCTTCGGCTGAGGCAGGCTGGTTGCCGCTTGCGCGCGCGTGTTCTTCTCTGAGCAACTTCATCATCCTCTCGCGGCGATCGTAGAGACGCTTGAGTTGCCGCGGCTTGTGACGAGCCAACGCGTACGACGTGAGTATCGGGAGCGCGATGGTCGAATCCAGATAACAGACTACCGCGTCAGGCAGGCGATCGGGATCGATCTTGCCCCAGCTTACGGCTTCGCTTGGAGTTGCACCTGAAAGACCTCCGGTGTCCGGGCGCGCGTCGGTCACCTGCAAGAAATAGTCGTGACCCTTCTCTTCGATCTTCAAGACCTCTTGAATCTGCGGCTCGGTTTGCAGTAGGAAGTTTTTCGGGCTCCCCCCTCCGAAAATCAACACCGCCGATTTGCCGCCGCTGCGTTTAGCGTCTAGAACGATGGCTGCGGTTTCGTTTACATCAGCGTTCACATCGTATCGGAGCTTGTTTCCCGTAAGAGCCTTAGCCGCGACGTTCATCCCGATCGAGCTGTCACCCGGCGAAGAGGTGTACACCGGTACCGCTGCATCGTGAGCCGCAGCCAGCAAGCTCTTGCGCCCGATGCCCAGCACTCGCTCGCGTTCGGCGACGTACTTGCCGGCCAGGTGGTGAAACTCAGCCGTGCTCATGTCTCGTTGAAACTCAGGCCCCTCTATCATCTTGCGATAGAACTCGTCGGTTGACAGCAGCACGTCGTACTCGAAGAAGATGTCGTAGATGCGAACGACTCCCTCGTCACGAAGCACAACATCGCTGATCTGCGGATTGCCCCGATGCATCTTCAGGCCGATGCCGAAGTGCGTGTCGTGATAGGCATTCGCGCCGGTCGATACGATCCAATCGACAAAGCCGTTCTCGATGAGCGGGATGATCGCCGACATCCCAAGCCCCGCAGGCGTGAGCGCGCCGGTAAGGCTCATCCCGATGGTCACGTCGTCTTCGAGCATCTTCTCGACGAAGAGCTGACAGGCTTCTCGGAGCCGCGCGGCGTTGTAAGCGAGGAAAGCCGAGTCGACAAGTTCGGCCACGGTCATTGACCCGGTAACTGGCTTGGGATCAATCGCGTTGCCACCCAGGAAAGTATGTCTGTTTGTCATCTTAGATTACCACTTGAGACGCATACCCAACCGCACGCTAAAGCTCGGATAGAACAATTGCGTATAAGGACCACAGCGAGCAGAAAACCTTTCTTCATGGTCGAATCCCAGGTCCAGACCCCAATATCACCATTACTTGATGGCGTTTATCAAAACTACATCGGAAATCTGATTGCCTCGCGCGCAAGCGAGGCGCTTGCCATCGTGGGACCAGGCATAAGCGAATATCCGATCGGTTGTAAAGTTGGTCA
>DATLWF010000359.1:0-6015 GCA_035576605.1 Blastocatellia bacterium
TTCATCAGGTGATGCACGCCGTCCATGTAAATCCCGGGCTCCTGCTCGGTGCCGGCCACGATGGATCCGAACGTCCCGCTGTCGTTGACAAGTTCTCTCTGGAGCATCGTCGTGATCTCGTAGCGCTCAGTCATGATGTCATAAGCGACGATGCTTTTCTGCTGGGCGGTGTTGAGCGCAGCCTCGAGTGTCGACAGATCGCGCGAGTTGATTACCCAGGGCTTGTCCGCGAGCACATTAAGCCCGGTTTCAACGCACGCTTTGATACGCTCGATCTTGCCTTGATTGCGGCCTGAGATGATCACCGCATTCCCGGGACGCTCTCTCAGCATGCGCTCAAAGAAATCAGGTCCGGTATGAACTTCCAGCTCCCACGCCGTCGGATCGTCCCCGCGCAGATTGAAGCGCGCAATTCGATTGAGATGCTCTGTGAGATCGAACCCCAGCGGCGCATAAACGTCCACTCGCTTTGCCACGCCGGGGTACATGCGTTTCTGAACGAGCGCCGCGTGGAAATGACCGGGATCAAGCGTGATGATCTTCACCTCTTGCATAGACCGGTTCGCTTGCGACGTTTCTGACATTGAAGGTGGTTCAATCAGGACCGCCGCGCTAACCAGAGTCAGGAGAAGTATTAGAACCAGCCGCACTTTCGAGATCTCCTGTGAAGAAGACAGGCGACGGACGACAGGCGACGGTCACCCGTCTCCGGTCATCCGTCTCCGGTCAGATTTTGACGACTCGTCCCTCTTCCATCGCCTGGTTCGCTGACAGCACCGAGACCGCTGCGTTACGTCCGGTTTGAACGTCGACTACGGCTTTCTTACCGTCACGAATACATGAGACATAGGATTCGAGCTCGCGATAAACGGCGCTTCGTTTCTGCGCATCTTGCGGCGCCACTTGAGCCCCTTCCTTTTGACTCTGCGTGGAGGCTTTCATCGTTTCGCCGGTCGCACCAATCACCGTCGCGCCTTCGGCTTTGACCAGTTCCGGCGCCTCCTTCTCGCGGAAGTAAACCGCCTTGTCCCAACCCATCTCGATCGTTCCTTCGGTGCCCATAATCACTATGTGTTCGCCGTCGTGTGCGTTCGTGGTCGTCGAGCTGAACGTCACTTTTTGGCCGGCCGGATAGTTGTATACGGCGGTCACGTTGTCGAAAGTCTCGCGTCCGTCCTTCCAATAATCGATACCCCCCATTCCCGTGACTGCCGCCGGCGTTGCGCCAATGATCAGATTGCAGATCTCGATCATATGCGAGCCAAGCTCGCACATCAGCCCGCCCGAGTAGCGTTTGTACATCCTCCAATTGATCAGGTGCTCGAGATCGGGATAACCCCACGGGCTCGGATCGAAGTTGATAGCTGGAACTGGCCGGCGCCAATCGCCGTTGCGGTGCCACATGCATCGAATGTGAGTAACCTTTCCGATCGCGCCGTCTTTGGACATGTCCACAACTTTATGAATGACAGGATCGAAGCGGTGCTGGTGCCCGACCTGAAAGACCTGCGACGCATGAGCCCTGGTTGCCAGGACAATCTGCTCGCACTGTTTCATGGAATACATCATCGTCTTCTCGACGAACACGTGCTTCCCGGCATCGAGCGCCGCAAGAGCGATCTCGTAGTGCATGTGCAGCGGGGTAGCAATAACCACCGCGTCCACATCTTTGCTCTCGATCAGTTTTCTATATTCGATAAACGTTTTTGGCTGGCTGCCGGCAAGGTTCACGCCTTTGTTCAGGTTCGGTTCGAAGATGTCACACATGCCGGTGATCTTCGAGTTGGGCACCGTCGCGAGAGAGCGGATCAGGCTGCTGCCCTGACTGCCTGCTCCGATGACCCCCACATTGACCCGATCGTTTGCCCCCAACGCGAATGCGGGAACGCTTGAAGAACCGAGCATCAAACCCGCGGCGCCCAACGTCGTCGCCTCCAGGAAATTGCGTCTTGATAGCTTCGCTTTGCTTTCGCTCATAGTCGCCTCCTCAGAAAATGTCCGACAAACTTCAGTTTGTCGCGATCAACAATTCGGCGATCAGCCAGCGACAAACTGAAGTTTGTCGGACATCGCCCCCGCGTTTTCATCCGTTCCGGGCGATGCTGGGGTCATTGCCGTCCCCTCAGAAATTCAACCGAGCACACCCCAATCCGCCCTCCGGTTGGTGGTAGTAAAGAATAGCGCGAACCTGAGGGCGAGTCCTCAGGAACTCCCGCGCCTTTTCGATTCCCAGGACCATCACCGCCTTTGAGAGCACCTCGGCTTCAACACCACTCTGGGTAATGACCGTCGCGCTAAGCAACCCCTCGATGGGTCGGCCGGCTCGAGGGTCCATTATGTGACAGTAGCTCTTCCCCGCAGATTCGAATGTCTTTTCGTGACAGCCCGATGTAGAGATTGAATGGTCCTTGATCTCGAAGGCCTCGAGTTGGTGAGAGCGATCGAGCGGGTCGCTCACCTCGACGCGCCACGCATTTTGACCGGGCGGCGCGCCGATCGCACAGATGCTGCTCGAGCCCGAGGAGATGAACGCCGAAGTGACCCCGCTCGCGCGCAGGATCTCTGCCGCTCTATCGACAGCATAGCCTTTCGCGATGCCGCCCAGATCAAGCTCGACTCCTTCATGGTCGAAGCGAATCGTATGCGTCCGTTCATTGAGCAGGACATGTTTGAAACCAACTCGGGCCATCACTGACTTGAGCTCGGCCGCGCCGGGCACTCGCCCCTTGCTGTCGAAGAATCCCCATGCTTTCATCAGCGGACCGACTGTAATGTCAAAGGTGCCGGCGGTCGTTCGACCGTACTCGATGGACAGTTTGAGAAAATCGAACAGCTCTTTTTCGACGATCACGTCTTCACGCGCCGCGTTGCGATTGATGTAGGTCAGCTCGCTCGTCTCCGAGTAGTTACTCATCTGTCGATCGAGGCGATCGATCTCTTCAAAAGCCGCTTCGGCTGCCTCGGCGAGTCGAGCGCGGTCCGCGCCGTAAGCGATGATCTCGAATTTCGTCCACATCAACCGCCGCGCTTCCTGATACATAACCGGTTGAGGCTGCGAGGCAGACGATACAGGCAACGCGCTGCCGGCAACCAGCGCGCCCGTAACAACGATCAAGACGGTTGTGAATTTCCAGATCATTCGTCTAGGAGTATGGAGTTCAGAGTACAGGCTTTAGCCTGCCTTGCCTGAAAAAGATACAGCAAGCCGGCACCCGTAGCATAGTACTTGTTACCGGTAACAGGATCAAGCTCGATAGCATAGATTATCAGTCTTTTTAGTTTTATGCGTCTCGTAGTACGACATCTAGGCGGAAGTTCGTAAAGCGCCGCTCAGGCGCGGAGTTAGTGCTGAGTGGAGCCTCATGCTTTTACACCTCCGTTGACCATCCAGCCACCATCTACGAAGATCGTCTGCCCGGTGATGTAATCGCTCGCATCCGACGCCAACAAAACGGTCGCACCCGCCAGATCGGAAGCGGTGCCGGGACGGCCAAGAGGGATCGGGCTGACGGCGCCAGCATAGAGCGCGTCGTTGGAAAAAATCGCATCGGTCATTTTCGTCCAGAAGCGCCCGGGCGCGATGGCATTGACACAAATGTTATCTCGCGCCCACTCGACGGCGAGGCTGCGGGTCATCTGGCGCATGCCACCCTTGCTAATGGCGTACAATGCGATGTTGGGAACGATGATCTCAAACGCGACGGAGCCAACATTAATGATCTTTCCCTTGCCTTGTTCACGCATTCTGCGCGCAGCCTCCCTGCTCGCGAAAAAAGCGCCCTTCAAATTGATCGCCATCAGGCGGTCCCAATCCGCTTCGGTGAAACTGTCAACCGGTTGGCGGATATTGATGCCCGCGGCGTTCACCAGAATATCAAGCCGGCCGAAGTGATCCGATGCGGCATCGACCATCGCCTGCACTGCGCTCACGTCGCTCACATCGGCAGGTAAGATGAGAGACTGGCGGCCGACTGCTTGAACCACCTCGGCGGCTTCTTCCAACTCATGCTTTGTGCGCGCGGCCAAAGCGATGTCCGCGCCGGCGTGAGCTAGGGCGAGCGCCATTCCAAGCCCGAGCCCTCGACCCCCTCCAGTGACCAACGCAACGCGGCCATCGAGGCGGAGACTGGGCATTTCAAAATCTGAAATATAGGACATATTCGACCTGGAGGACCTATATTCAACCCGGAATCAACACGGCCTTGATATTATCGCCACGCGCCGCAAGCATCGAGCGGAAAGCCTCCACTCCCTCCACGAGAGGAAACGTCTTGATCCAACTTGTCCCGTCAATCCGCCCGCTTGCGAGGAGGTCCACAGCCACCTTGAGCTCATCCAGGGAAGCCGCATAGCTCCCTTGCACTCGTCTTTCGGCCAGCGTCACTTCGTGTGAATCAATCGTCACGGTGTTCTCGTGCAGGCCGATCCAGACCGTCGTCCCGCCGGGACGCGTCGCGGCCAGGGATTGCTGCTTCGACAGCCCGCTTCCAACAGCATCCACCAGGACATCGGCTCCTTCACCGTCAGTCAGACTCAGCACCGCCTCAAGGAAGTCTTCGTGTCGCGAATCAACGATGTGTTTCGCGCCGAGCCTGCTTGCTACATCCAGACGTTCGCGGATCAGATCGGCGACTACGACCTCGGCTGATGACAAACACTGAAATGCTTGCTGACACAGGAGCCCGATCGGGCCGGCGCCGATAATGACGACGATGCCAGGGTTGAGTTGCCGCGTAAGGCCTACCACGTGAACGCCATTAGCCAGTGGTTCAGCGAGGCTCGCCGCATAGGCCGGCAGAGACTCGGGCCAGGCTACGAGACACTGTTCAGGAACGCTCACGTACTCGGCGAAGCCGCCCGCTCTGTTCATCCCAAATAACTGCCGGCGTGCGCAGAGGTGTGAATCGCCACGCGTGCAGCGCACGCACTGCCCGCAGCCAAACAGTGAGTGCGAAACCACACGCTGGCCGGGAGCGAGCGAGCTAACGCCAGGTCCGGCTTCCTCGACTACACCGCAGAACTCATGTCCCATCACGAGCGGCGGAACGCGTCTCGGGCTCCTGGTTTTGAATGCCTCGAGTTCGCTGCCGCAAATTCCACAGGCGGCTATTCGCAGCAGGACCTCGCCGTCGCCGGGGCGCGGTTTGGATTGATCTGCTATCTCCAATCGTTCATAAGCAGGATACAGCAGAGTTTTCATCGTCATTACCGTATCCACTTCGCGGCAAGCCGCGAAAAAAACTCAGCCCGAAATTTCCGCCGCCAACAACCGCGTCTGTCTGGTCGCTCGAAGAGCGAGAATAAGGACCGCCGCCACCAATGCCGAAGTGGCTAGATAGAGCACGCCTCCAACATAGGAGTTGGTGGCCTGGCTCAAATAGCCGACGACATAAGGGCCGACGAAGCCACCGAGATTGCCAATCGAATTTATCAACCCAATCGAGGCCGCGGCTGCCGTCCCAGTTAGAAAGCTTGTCGGCAGCGCCCAGAAGCCAGGCAGGTAGCTGTACATTCCTGCCCCCGCAACACAGAACATCAGGATAGCCAGGACGGTCTGGTCTCGCGCGACGACGCTCAGCAAGAGGCCAATGCTGGCAACCATCATGGACAAAGCGGTGTGCCAGCGACGCTCCTTAGTGCGATCAGAGGACCATCCGACGAAGAGTATGGCGACAAGGGCCACACAATATGGAAGCGCGGAAATAAGGGTGACAATCAGGTTTGATGAGCCTGATACTTTCTTGAGGATGGTAGGCAGCCAGAAATTGAAACCATAAACCGCGGTGACCATAAAAAAGTAGGCCAGTGTTAGTAACACCACCTCGCGGTGCCGGAACGCTTGCAAGATGCTATAAGAATGAACCGCCTGCTTCGCCTGCTTCTCGCGTTCCAGCTCACCTGTAAGCCACTCGCGCTCGTCTTCTGGTAACCACTTCGCCTGATGCGGCCGATCGGTAAGATAAAAAATCGTCACCACGCCAAAGATAATGGCGGGCGCACCTTCAATGATGAACA
>DATLWF010000360.1:0-10956 GCA_035576605.1 Blastocatellia bacterium
ACGTCAGTGTGTACCGCCGGTGAGGTTCAAACCGACCACTCCCATTATGATCAAGCCGAGCGAGATCAGCTTCATCGCGGTCGCCGGCTCCTTGAACCAGAGCACTCCGATCGAGGCGATCAGCGCCGTTCCTACACCGGACCAGATCGCATACGCGACGCTCACGTCGATCTTTTTGAGCGCCAGAGTAAGCATGCCGAAGCTCAATGTGTAAAATACAACCAGCAGAATCGACGGCACCAACCTGGTGAAGCCTTCAGACAATTTCATGCAGGTGGTGCCCGAGACTTCAAGCAGGATTGCCAGAACCAGGTATAGCCACGTCATGGTGTTGTCCTCATTGCGACCGGTTTGTCACTTCCGCGCCGGTTAAGCCGCAAATCCCTCCGAGTCAGCCGTCGCTCGTATGCGGGTGCGAAGTCTCTCGTCTATAAACTCATCTCGATGAACATACTCGGGATACACACTCAACCGTTCGGTCAGCTCAAAGCCCTCTGCGGCGGTTCGTTCAGCAAGCCGCTCGATGTGAGGCCAGGGCTTTTCCGGATTGATGAAGTCAGGCGTCAGAGGTGAAATCCCTCCCCAATCGTTCAAACCGGCTCGCAGCAAGAAAGGATAATCATCGTCCGACAGGTTCGGCGGCGCTTGCACGTTCATCTCTCGAAGCACCAGCCGCGCGACTGCAATCGTGCGAGCGTGATCCATCCGGCTCGGCTCCGGCTGATCGCGCATCGGGATGTCCGGCTTTGCGCGAAAGTTTTGAATGATCACCTCTTGAATATGACCGTAGCGCTCGTGAAGTTCGCGAATCGCGAAGAGCGCATCGACTTGCTCGTCGAGCGTCTCGCCGATGCCGATCAGAATTCCAGTCGTGAATGGGATCTTCAACCGGCCTGCCTCTTCAATAGTCTTCAAACGAAGCGAAGGCGGCTTATCGGGCGCGTTGTCGTGAGCCATTCCCGGAAGAGTCAATCGCTCGCTAGTGCTTTCGAGCATCAGTCCCATGCTCGGATTGAACTGTCGAAGCGTCTCCATATCTCTTCTTCCCATCAGGCCCGGATTCGCGTGCGGCAGCAAGCCGGTCTCATGCAACACTCGCTCGCACATCTCGGCCAGGTAAGAAAGAGTTGTTCGATGCCCGAGATGAGCAAGCGCCTCACGCATCTCGGGGAAGATTGCCTCCGGGCGATCGCCGAGGCTGAACAACGCTTCTTTGCAACCGAGTTGCGCGCCGGCTTCGGCGACGGCGAGCACTTCATCGGGCGTCATCGTTCGCGCGCCGGGCTGGCCTGGGTCTTTGCGAAACGTGCAGTAGCCGCAGTAGTCACGGCACAGATTGGTGAGCGGGATGAAGACTTTCTTTGAGTAGGTGATTCGCCGGCCCTTGACGCGATTGCGCAACTCAGCCGCCGCGGCCATCAATGAGTGCAGCTCTTCGCCATCCTGAGCGCGAATAAGCGCGCAAGCGATGTCGCGGTTGATCTCACCTTCAAACGCTGCGGAGACCGCGTCGTCAAACAGGCTGGGAGATTTCAGTGTTTGTGCGTGCATGGCTTACTGATGTAATTGGCACTCCGTCGTGCTTACCCACCCGAGCTGAATAGAACCAAAATACAGAATAGGCAACAACTGCCAAGCCAACGAAGGACTGCCACTTCGGTATGGTTAGTAGCACGAAAGCAAGCGTGAGCACAGGTGAAAGTAGAGCAATCCAAATCCAGAGGGGATTCGCGTTCGCCAGCCCAACGCTATCAAGATAGACGCTGGAGACCATGAAAATGACCCCGATGACAAGATTCCACCACCTGGCTCTGTGCCTAAGACTCTTGAACGTCATACACGTACCGTGCGCTTTTGATCAACTTCTAAACGCAGGGATCACTTCTTCGGCGAACCTTCGTATCGACTCGTGATTGAACGGCGTGTTCGCGATCGGAATGAAATGAGTCACACCCACATCGATGAATTGCGCGATTCGGTCGCGCACTTCGGAAGCCGACCCGACAAGCGCCCCAATCTCATACTGTTCGGGAGTGATGCCAAATGCCGCCGCAAATCGTCGGAGCAGCTCATCTTTCTCATCGCGCGAATCAGTCACCAGCGCCGCGCCCGCCCAAGAGACTTCAATATCGTCAAAGTTGCGGTCAACAGCGGCGCAATGCTCGCGAAGCACTTCGATTTTGTGCCGGAACAACTGGGGGGAACCGAACGTGTTCCAGATATCCGCTCGCCTTGCAATGACTCTGAGCATTAGTTTTTCGCCCGATCCGCCGATCATGATCCGAGGTCGCGGCTGCTGCACGGGCTTCGGCTCACAGTACGCGTCTTTCAGTTGGTAGTAGCGGCCCTCGAATGTAACCTGCTTCTCGGTCCACAGTCGTTTGATTATCTCCGCCGCTTCATCGAGGCGATGAATGCGTTCGGCGGTCGTTTGAAACGGAATGCCATAGGCAGTGTGTTCCATCTCAAACCAAGCCGCGCCTATGCCCATAATCAATCGACCGCCAATAATGTGATCGAGCGTCGCAGCCATCTTCGCAAGCACCGCCGGATGCCGATAGGTGTTCCCGCTCACCAGCACTCCGGCCTGAACGCGCGATGTCTCTGCGGCGAGCGCCGTAAGCGCTATCCATCCTTCAAAGCACGGACCCGACGGATCGCTCAGTATCGGAAAGAAGTGATCGAACGTCCAGGCGGTGTCGTAGCCTAGCGAATCAATCAGCTTCCACGTGGCCCTAAGCTCCTGCCACGTTGTGTTCTGCGGAGCGGTCTGCAAGCCAAATCGGATCTTCCTGGTCATTCCTTGTTTCCCTTCTCAGCGGGCGCCCACCGCTTTATTCGTGTAGGTGTGATCTTGATGATCGGTCTTTCGTCAAGCGCCATCACGCGATACTGCGAATACTTCTCGCGAAGCAGCTCGACTGCGCGCGCGTGTTCGGAAGCGTCATCGCTCGGCGAGATGATCTCCGCCGTGCCGCTTATGAGAACATAAACCAGCTTACCCCAATCCTCCGAGTAATCGTCGACGACGAGCGCGACCGCCGGGTTGGCCTTGATGTTTCGCACGCGCTTGAGCGAGGCCGGCTCGACACTCTTCGGTTTTTCATCGATTGGTGTGTAGATATGCCCCCCATCAAACTCATAGCAGATCGGAATCACCGCCGGATGGCAGTCCGCGCCGGACGTTGCCAGCCGCGCGACGCGGTGCTCGCGAATGAACTGTTTTACGGCTTCGTCAATGTCGAGCGGCATAGCAAAACGTGATGCGTGAACCGGGATGTGTGAAACGTGATGCGTGAAACGTGATGCGTGATGCATGATGCGGAAGGGTGATTCGTGAAACTGTCAGAGCAGGATCACTCGGCATGCTCGTGGTCGGGAAGGGTGGCTTGCCCCCGCTCATTTGCAGGCATAGCTAATCGACCAAGCGGGGGCAAGCCACCCTTCCCGACCTGCGATCCTTCGGAGGCGCCTTGCTAACGCGAGTCTTACCCACCCCAGTGACGCATCCGAGTCCCGACTTATGCCTAACGTTTCACGCATCACGGTTCACGCATCACGTTTGACGCATCACGCATCACTTGGAAATCTCCAGCAACTGCTCCATCAGCGCGAGCATGTCGTCGATGCTCGCCGTCGGATCGAAACCGATGGCCGGCGGCGATTGAATCAGATGGGTGACGCCGATCTCTCTCAGCCGGGAGGTGTCTTTGCGTATCTGATCCGGCGAACCTGTCATCGGAGTGCGGTTGCTGCCGGCCGGCTCTTTGAGCAGCATTGTGAACGCTCGCAGCACGACTTCCATGGAACCCCGGCCGGCTCGCTCAGTCGTCTGACGAAACTGGTTTATCATTCCTTCCAAAGCTTCAAAGCTCGATATGCCCGCCGGGTTCCATCCATCTCCAAATTTCGCGGCGCGATCAAACGTGTACTGCCCGAACCCGGCGACGTATATCGGCGGGTGCGGTTTTTGAACCGGCTTTGGTCCAACCCTGGATTCCGGAATGTGGTAAAACTCTCCGTCGAATTTCACCGGGTCTTTTGTCCATAGCTCGATCATCGCCCGCAGGAACTCATCGCAACGCGCGCCCCTCCGCTCAAACGGAGTGCCGGCGGCCTCGAACTCATCGCGCGACCATCCGGCGCCCACTCCCAAAAGGACGCGTCCGCTCGAAAGCACGTCGAGCGTAGCGATCCGGCGCGCAAGCTGAATCGGTGAATGGTAGGGCAGCACCAACACACTGGTGCCCAGTTGCACCCTGGTGGTGTGGGCCGCTACCCAGGTGAGGGTCTCAATTGGATCGAAGACGGTTTGATATGTTTCAGGCAGGTGTCCATCGGGCGCTGCGGGATACGGCTCGCGCGGGGCGAGCGGCCATAACAGGCGCTCGAGCACCCATACCGAATCGTAACCTACTTCTTCTGCGCGGCGCGCGACTTTGATCAGACTCTCCGACGAAGCCGTTGGGCCCAATTGCGGAAGCGATATCCCAACTCTCATCTTTCTGTACAACTCCTAATCCAAAATTCAATGGTACTTTCACGGTATAAAGTTTCAGTATGGAAGTCAACGCGGTCTGCGTGAACTATCCAGGCAGCCCAAGCGCCGGAACTTGCGCTGCTGTATGATGGGTGCCCGTCCATTTTTGGCTGCCATACCCACCTCGTCAGAAACTATGAAAAACTCCCGGAATACCACCCACGGCAGTGGGTGGATGGTTCAAGCCCAGCCTACAAAGAGAGCGGCCCGCCACTTTTGTTATATCTCTCTCCCCTCGCGCTGCGAGGGGAGAGAAGGAAAACCGGGAATCCCCGGCTGTTTCCTGAGTAGGCTGGCTCTGAACCATCCACCCACTGCCGTGGGTGGTATTCCCGAAGTTCTCACACCGTCTCGTCAGAGATCGGTATGCGCGAAAACCTGACGCCGCAGGACATATTGCGATTGAGTTGGCATATGGAATGTGTTAAAAACTGAATACACGAAAAATGCCGCGGGAGAAGGAAGAATGTTAAGAAGTTTTTGGGTGCTCGCAATCTTCATCCTTCTCTTAGCTTCTGCCGCGACAGCACAAGCCGTCCGCCCTGATCCCAAGCCGTCGCAGAACAAGACGCCTGACAAATACCCCGACGACGGACAAGAGGTAAGTCATCTCCCGGAGGACATGCGCATAAAAATGGCCATTGCCCGGGCCGAAGAGGACCATAAGAAGGTCCTCGAAGACGTAGAGAAGTTGAACAGCCTGTCCGCCGAAATCGCCAGGGGTTATGGTGAAAGCAAAAGGCTTTCCGCCGACGACATAAAGAAACTGGGTACGATCGAAAAACTCGCCAAACACGTCTTGACTCAGTCCGGAGGCGAAGAGGTTGGCCAGAAATCCGACGCGACCGAACACATGCCGCTGGCAGACGCCATCGATCTGTTGAGCACTACGGTTGCCAACATCAAAAAAGAGATGACTGCCGAAACTCGCTTCGTCGTTTCGGCAAACGTCATTGCCAACTCGAACGAAGTGATCAATCTCTCTCGCATCATACGACACGCCAAGTGAGCGGACTGATGTTTACGAACAAAACCAAGCCCGCAAGGAGCGCGTCTTCCACCATGCGGAACTGGGCGAAAGGGTGCGTCACAGTCTCGCTCGCGCTTCTTCTGACCACGCCGGTTCTTTCAGGGAGCGCAGCTCAGGTCAAGAAGCCCAACCAGGAACCTCGCCAGGGCGACGATGAAGCGGTGCAGCTTCACTCGGACCTTGTCGTCGTAAACTTGATCGTCACCGATGCGAAGGGCCAATACGCGCACGGGCTGACCGCGAAAGACTTCAAAGTCTTCGAGAACGACGCCGCGCAGACGATCGATTCTTTCATTGCCGAGGAAGCTTCATTCGCCGCGGCCATATTGATCGACACCAGCGGAAGCATGGATTACAAGTTCGGGCTCGTGAGAGCCGCGGCGGCTTCGTTCGTCGATCACATTCGAGACAACGACCAGGTGGCGGTCTACGGGTTCAACGACAAAATAAAGCTCTTTCAGGACTTTTCGGATTTGCGGGACATCTCTGAATACGTCTGGGATGCGAAAGCCGAAAACACGACCCGGCTCTACGACTGCGCAGATGAGGCGATCATCGCGTTGGAGAAACGGCCCGAAAAGCGAAAAGCGATTTTGCTTATCTCAGACGGCTGGGACACCACTAGTTATAAAGCGTCGTTTGATTCGGTGATGAAGAAGTGTCTCGCGCGCGGGATAACGATGTATTCGATCGACCTTATAGAGGACAGCGCGAGGATTGGAAGCGGCAGCGACGTTTTGGGACTGAGGCGCGGGCAAAACGAGATGAAGGAGTTCGCTGCGCAGACGGGAGGGCGGTATCTTCACACCCCGCAGGGCGACAAGCTCGAGGAAGCGTTCATCGGCATCGTGGATGAACTTCGAAATCAATACACGCTCACCTATTACCCCACCAATAACAAGCGAGATGGACACTGGCGTAAGCTCGGCGTCGACGCATCGCGCCCCGGCCTGACGACGCGAACCCGCAAGGGCTACTGGGCGCCGAAGTCATAAGAACCGTCAGATTGTTCCAACACTTCTCATCCGCAGTGCTGTTATGCCGATGACGCGGTTGATTGCCTCACCAGCTTGTGTGGGGCTATATTTTTGAGGTGGGCGCGGAAGCATCGGCTACCTGGCATTAGGAGGTGAGCGATGAAACGCGCACTGATATTGGGTCTGACGATAGTCGCCCTGGCTTTTATCGCATTGAGCCAGACAAAGAATACCCCGGGCGGCAAAGACAAGCCTGAAGAGCAGGCGGCGCCGCCGAGTGCCTCGGTTAATCCCTCGAGCATTGATTTCAAGGATCAGGTCGCCAAAAAGACCAGCAAGCCTCAGAGAGTCACCATCACCAACACCGGTGGGAAGGGACTCTACATCAACAGCGCAGTTATGGATGGAGACAACAAAGAGGATTTCTCAATTACCAGGGATACGTGCACCGGGGCGACGATTGGAGTGAACAAGAGCTGCGTTATTGACATTGCGCTTACACCTGCGGCCACTGAACGGCGCATTGCAATGCTGATCATCACAGACAACGCTGTAGATAGTCCGCAGAAAGTAAAGTTGATTGGCAATGGGATCAACTCGTCTGCTGTGCCTCCCGGGGAGCGATAAACCCCGGCGCGAAATGATCCTAAATGCGCGGCTTCTGATGTTTCCGGCAGAACTGCGAACCTTTTTCTTCGAAACACTCGCCAGTCATAGTCTTCTCTCACGACGCTCGTTGTGACCGCAACGCGGGCAGTCGCTGTAATGGTTTCAATTGGAAAAGCATATATCCATGAGACCACAAGGAATCAGCGATACGGATTTTGAGTGACTCGAAATCATCTAAGCACGTTGCCCGAAATGAAGGCGAGTGGTTCGGGAAACAAGAATATCTACAAACACCAGGAGGTCCCTGCAAATGGAGGACAATCCACGCCGAAAAACAAACTTAGATATAGCAATGGCGCTTGGACAAATTGCCACGCCCATAATCCTCGCAGCGTTCACGCTTTGGGGAACTGTCTTTGGCGGGTTGAACCAAACTCGTAGTAGTCTTGATGTCGCAAAGGTGCAAGCATGGGCGACATATCAGGCCAAGCAAGAAGATACACGGCTAAAGATACTTGATGCCGCCATCGGTGTACTCAAGACCCCACCCGATAAGGATAAGCCTGACGCCGATAAGAACGCCCGCGAGTGGGCTATAAAGGTTATAGACCGTTATAAGGTAGCAGATCCCCCTATTCCAGTTCCTGATTGGTGGCCGGGGCCAAAGCCTCAAGATAAACCTGTTCCCAATCCGCCATCGAAGTAAGGCTCGTGTAGCTGATGCGCCTACTCTATTCCTTTAGTTTCCATTGTCGCTCGGTGATGAGTCGGGCGCCACGTTTTGAGAACAGATAGCTCCATGCCCATTGGGCCATGACAGCCACTCGGTTCTTGAATCCGATCAGATAAAAGACGTGCACAAAAAGCCATGCCAGCCAGGCGAGCCGTCCGCTCATTTTTAAGCTACCTGACTGCATGACCGCCCGATATTTTCCAATCGTAGCCATCTGGCCTTTATCAATGTATCGAAAGGCAGGTCTTGGTTTGCCGCGGATTGATGACAGAATTACCTTAGCCGCATGACGGCCCTCCTGCATCGCGGCTGGAGCAAGGCCGGGCACGATCTTCCCTGGAGCCGCTTCAAGCGAAGCCATGTCACCAACGACGAACACGTTGTCGTAACCGGGAACTGACAAATCATCCTTCACCTTGATTCTCCCGGCTCGATCCATCTCCACTGGGGGTTCGATCTGCAGTTGTGCGGCCTGAACACCTGCTGCCCAAAAAACGCTCTTTGATGGAATGAAATCGCTCCCAACCTGCACGCCCTCTGCGTCAATTTTTTCCACGCGGGCGAAGGTACGCACCTCAACACCGAGATCGGTCAAATCCTGCCTTGCCTTTTCTGAGAGTTCTTCCGGGAAAGACCCCAGCAAGCGTGGAGTCATCTCGACCAGGATGATCTTAGCCTGAGAAGGATCGATGCGACGGAAATCATCAACGAGAACCGTGCGACTGATGTCAGCGATAGCACCTGCGAGTTCAACACCTGTAGGCCCTCCTCCAACAACGACAAAATTAAGGAGAGCCTTCTGCTTTTCAGGATCTAGCTCGTTTTCGGCATTCTCAAACGCTGAAAGAATGCGACGCCTGATCTCTATCGCCTGCTCAAGAGTCTTCAGCCCTGGCGCAAACTCCTCCCACTCGGGATGGCCGAAATAGCTGTGTTGAGCACCGCAAGCGAGCACGAGATAATCGTATTCAATTCCCTCACCCGATCCGGATGATTTGATAACCTGCTCTTTTAGATCCACTGCGTTGACTTCGCCCGAATGGACTTCGACGTTAGGGGTGTGAGCAAATTGGCTTCTAATTGGAACAGCGATATCACCCGGACTCAGACCTGCAGTTGCGACCTGATAAAGGAGTGGCTGGAAGAGATGGTGATTTCTCTTGTCGATGAGAATGACGAACACATCGGGCTCATTGGCTAGTTGCTTGGCCGCGTTTAGCCCCCCAAAGCCGCCTCCAAGAACCACGACGATCTTTTTAACCAAATCCTTTGCCGGATGTCTGACTTTCATGAGTTCTCCCATATCCTCGATTAGTTTTCCAGAAAAGGAAAGAGACCACGGTCAGCGCATGTCGCTTGACTTAAGCCGGGCCGAGTACAACAATGTCTGCGAAAGGACAGGTCCCAACTAACCCCCTACGTTCGAGTTACCCGCAGGACCAGCAGTCTCTTCTCTCAGGAGTTTGCCATGCCTTCAAAAAAGAAGATGATCGTGCAGATCGTCGTGGTTCTCGCCGTGTCGCTGACAGTCGTCTTTGTCGTGCGCGCCGAGACCCAGTCGCTCGAGACACTGCTTGCTTATCTGAAGAGTCCCAATCCGAGCACGCGCCGCGACGCAGCCCACAAGCTGGGCGAACGCCGAGTCCGAAATCAGCTCGCGGTCGAAGCGTTAGCAGTGACGGCTCGGAAGGATGAAGACCACGATGTGCGCGCCGAGGCTCTTCAGTCGCTCGGGATGATCAAGGACTTCTCGGCGCTGCCCGAGATGATCGACGCGCTCAAGGATCCAACCTCGGACGTGCGTCGCGTCGCGATAAGGTCGCTGGTCGCGCTGTACACCGAGCACGACATAGAGTTCATCACTAACCGGCGCGCGGGCTGGAACCTTTTCAACCCCTTCCTCGACACCAGCGATCACGAGATTGTTGAGCCTTACATTAAGGTCGATCCGGCCATCGTGACCGCAATAGGGGAATCAGCGCGCGGCGACCGCGACCGCGATGTTCGCATATCGGCGATTCGCGCGGTCGGCGTGTTGCGAGGCGCGGCCGCTATTCCTCATCTGGCCGACGCGCTAAACGCGGATCAGGATCTGCGGATCGAGGTTCTTCGCGCGTTCATCAAGATCGGTGACCCGTCGGCGGGCCCGCACCTCGTACCTTTCTTCCGAGACTCGGATCACAAAATCAGAACCCAGGCGATGGTTGCTGCCGGCATGCTCAAATACAAGCCCGCAGTCGAGCCGCTGCTCTCGGCCTACGGACTGGGTCCTGAGAAGAAGGGCACTCTCAAAAAGGTTGGTGACAAGGTGAAGGGTCGCCTGACGTATCTGCCGCCACGTGACGAAGCGGCCTTGTGGGCGCTGTCGCTGATCGGTGATGAGAAGGCTGAGCAGACCTTCGTGGAGAACATGACCGACAACGATGCGGACCGGCGCCAATACGCAATCGAAGGGCTTGCTCGAATAGCCGAGCCACGTTACCTCGACCAGATTTCACGGCTGGTGCTGACCGAGAAGAACGGCGACGTGAAGCTCGCCGAGTACTGGGCGCTTTACAAGATGGGGAGCACGGCGAACATCCAATACATCGTGCGAAAGCTCGATAGCGATCAAGAGGATCAGGCGCGCGCTTACTTGTTGGAATCCAATCCGGTGGATCTGTACCCGCACGTTCGCTCGAGTAGCAAAGAGGTCCGGCACAAGGTCATCGAGATACTCGGGCGCACAGGAGATCAAGACACAATCAAGGAATTGGAGGAGATCATGCGCTCGTCAGGCGCTTCTACCGCGGACACGGCGACGGTCGCGATCAAGCGAATCGAGTGGCGAATATCGGGCCGCCCACGCGCGAGCGACAGCGTGCTGCAGCGCGAGCGCCCGCGTCGCGCTTCCAACCCGTAAAAGAGTAGAAAGTAAGAAGGCAAAAGGAAAAAGGTAAGAGTGAAGCGGTCCTTCACTTTTGCCTTTTTCCTTTTTACTTTTGCCTTCTTTCCGATCAGCACCTTAGAATGAGCGTTCATCGCTGTCAGCCACACGGAGAACGTTAATGAAGAAAAGATTAGCGGC
>DATLWF010000361.1:0-3104 GCA_035576605.1 Blastocatellia bacterium
CCAGGAAGGCCTCAACGACATTGGGATCGAATTGCGCTGCTGCATTGCCGCTCAGGAACTGGCAAGCCTCGTCGCGGCTCATGCCTTTGCGATACTGGCGATCCTCGCGAACGGCATCGAAACAGTCCGCCACCGTCAGAATTCTAGCCGTCAACGGGATCAGATCGCCCTTAAGTCCGTCAGGGTAACCGCGGCCATCCCATCGCTCGTGGTGATGTCGAACGATGGGGACTACAGGATACGGAAAGTTGACGCGCTCGAGAATCTGCGCGCCGACGACGGTGTGAATCTTCATCTTCTCGAACTCTGCCGCGGTCAGTTTGCCCGGCTTGTTCAGGATGTAGTCGGGAACGGCGATCTTACCGACGTCGTGCAGCAGCGCGCCCGCTTTGAGAGCTTCAATTTCCGGTTCGCTCAAACCGAAGTGACGCGCAAGCCCGCAAGCATAAACTTGCACGCGATAGACGTGATCGTGCGTGATTTCATCTTTCGCATCAATAGCGGTGGCGAGCGCCTCGACGGTGGCGAGATGAAGACGACTGATGCGCTCGGTAGCCTTGGCGCGCTCGTCGGATTGTTTGAAGTAAAGGTGACAGGTTGCGAAGATGATTGCGACCAGGGGCCCGGCTGCAAGTAGCAGGGCCATTCCATACTGGATCATTGCCAGGTAGATCAATCCTGCCGCCGAAGCGCTGGCAATGTAGGTCAAGCTTGTCCAGGCATAATTATCCCGCCAGAGCTTGAAAGGCTGAGTCCGTTTCTTCAGGCTTTGAAGTGCTACCAGCAACGATGAGTTTAGAATGAAGTAAATGATCGCGAACATCAGCAAGGCAGCTAGCAGCGTTGCGGTAGTAAGCAACTGGTAACTGTTCAGCCAACCGAGCGTTCGTTGAAACAGACTTGTCGATAGGAACGCGGCAATTGACATCAAAGCCGGTCCGCCAATTCGACTCGTCCACCGTCGCGAGGTGCGCCAGGACGCGGCGAATGCGTCGGTGACCGCAATCAGTGTCGCGGGAGCCGGGCCTAAGAAGAGGGCGGTTAGAAAAATAAAAATGTCATTCGGGGTAATGGATACCTGGGTAGAGGGAACACGAATCGGAAATAGTCCTGCCAGATACACAATCGTCGCCAGCGCCAGGACTGCGAGCAACTGGCTTCGATTCAAGCCCAGCAGGCCCTCTAACGCCCAGCCAAGCACGCAGGCGCCCGCCAGTGTTATAACCCACCAGTAGATGCGAGCGCCTCGATTGTAATCCGACATCTCGATAAGTTGCATCTGCGTCTCGTGCCCGCAGTGATACCGGACTTCTCGACTCGTCCTGGATCACGCTTCGTTCATCACTGTTGCTTACGGCTCGGCCAGGTTGCAGGACTCGCTGAGTGTCATGCCCTCGCTTAACGTCATGCCCTCGCTGAGCGTCATTCCTTCGCCCACTGCGACCCCGTCACCCAGGACCACGCCTTCGCTCAGAGTCATGCCTTCGCTCAGCGTCATTCCCTGACCTGCCGCAATCCCGTTGCTGAGCGCTAACCCGTTTACGAACACGGAGGACGTGCCGGAAATAGCGTCGGCGGCAACAACCCCGGACGTTATGAGCTGCGTATTGGCTACCAGAGTTTCGTTGATTGTCACTCGATCGCGCACCCAAACGAGAGCTGGATTGTAAATAGCCTGGTAACGCCTGAACAGCTCCGGTCCTGCCAGGATGTGCGAGCCGCCCGCGAAAATATAGCCGCCCCACGCGAAGGTTTGACCGCTAAGAGTCGAACGAGGATTGGGCATTGTTGCGCCTGAGCGCAGAAGACTGTCTCCTATCCGTATCGTCCCGCGAGCTATCGCCGTAGAAACATCCGTGCGCAGAACTGCCGCCAATCGGACCGCGCCATCGATGTTCAAGAGGCCTGCCCCCTGCTGGATGATGTTGCCGGACGACGTTTGTCCCGCAGTGTATTGCAGGATTGCTTTGATGAGTGGCGGGGTGAGACCCGGATTGCTCTGCAGTAGCAGCGCGGCGGCGCCGGCGACAGTTGGAGCTGCGATTGATGTCCCGCTCAACTGCATAAAGGCATTGAGTCCGGAACCGCTGTTATGTAACTGGGGATATTGACTGATCAACCAGGAGTTACTTGATTCTGCTGCGACGATCCGGTTGCCTGGCGCGATAAGATCAGGTTTGAGGAGATTGTCATAGTGCTTCACGTTTGATGTATCAACCCAGTTGCCGCGCGTCGGGCCCCGCGAGCTGAAGTAGGTTATCGTTTCGTCAGAGCGTGCGTCTGTTTGGTGAGTGTTAGCGGCGCCAACCGTTATGACTGACGGGTCGTCGCCAGGCGAGGTGATGCTGCCGTATCGCTCCAGGCCATCAATAGTCTGTCCGTAATTGCCTCCCGCCGCGACGACCGTGATGCCTAGAGCTACTGCTCGCCTAACCGCTCGGCACAACGGATCGGTCATATAAGTCTCGGACGAGGCGGCGCCCAGACTCAGGTTCATTACTTTGATGTTTCGTAGAGTTCGGTTTGCTATCACCCAATCGATGCCTGCGATCACGTCGCTCGTCTGTCCGATGCCGCGGCTATTGAGCACCCGGACGTCTATCAGATTCGCGTTAGGAGCTATGCCGTTGAATCCGCGCGATGAAAGGGTGCCGTTTGAGCGGCCGGCAGCCGCCCCGGCTACGTGCGATCCGTGGCCGTAGCCGTCGCCGTTGCCCACGCCGAGCAAGTCGACGAGTGAATCAACAACGCCGAGCCGAAGTAGATATTGAGCCAGATTGACGTTGCTCGAAGCAATGTCAGTCTTGGCGACGACCCTCGAGAGGCCGAGTAGATTGCCCAAGTTGCCGAACTCGCTATGACTGGCCATTATGCCGGAGTCAAGGATCGCGATGCCGACACCGCTCCCGTCGAGTCCGCCGTAGGTTCGGGCGCGATCCGCGCCGGTTGCGGCTTCAAGATGGCTGGAGCTTTGCTGCGAGAGGTGATCGGCTGACATTCGATCCACGTCTGAACGTGCAGCGATCGAGAGCAGCTTGTTTATCGGCAAATCGGCAAGAAACCCGTCGATGGAAGTGAACTGGCGCACTACTGATCCACCTGCC
>DATLWF010000362.1:0-6357 GCA_035576605.1 Blastocatellia bacterium
CTTAAGCGTCTCGTATCTTTCGGGGTTGTGAGACGGATGGATTGAATTCATCCTTTCCAGCTGCCGAACCCACGAGGAGTTTTCAATTAGGAATGCTCCGTAGGGTTCGAGCCCTCGGCTGGCCAAAGGGTGACCGGCAAAAGCCTCGTCATTTGGTGGCCCGAACATAAATGCGTGGCATAGTGAAAAGCGGACCAGGGCAACAGGCTCGCCCTCCGTATCGGCGCTGACCACACGAACCCATGTCCCGGCCCAACCTTCAGGTGTGTTTTGAAGGTAGAAGGCCACCACCGTAACAAACTCGTCGCTCAACACAATGGGAATTGGCGAACCCACTGAAGACTGTGGGATATCTGTGATCGGTACGACCCTATCCTTTTCGTCAACCGAATACATGCTTTCGTCCCTATTCTACGCGAACGGACTGCCAGCGACCTAAACGATTTGGCTAGCTCAACCGCCTAAAAACCCCCGTAGAGGCTTGTGACTATTTATTGCCCGTCGCATAGACCCGCGACGCTGCGGCGCCTTCATAGACGCTAGCCTGCACTATCGGAAAGTTCATCTCGATCAACTTGAAGTTTTCCCGATTCTCAAAGTAGACGCGGCCGCGCTGAAGCATCACGAAGTCGGGGCGGCCGCCATTCAACGTGAAGCTGGGTTGCGAAATGATTTCGGAGCGAATGTCCGGCCGGTTGAAACGCTCGAGGTAGTACTGGACCACGCCTGGAATCTCGCTCGCCATCTGCGCGCCTGGCGGCGCCGTTTCGGCTATGAAGCGAATGCTCTCTCTCGCGCCGAGATCGTAAAACTCGTCATGCGGAAAGAAGTAGCCAACGCGGTTTCCGCCAAACACGTTGACGTAGAGGCTCGCGTGAGAACGGAGCACGCACTCGATGGTCAACGCCGCCGGCGCAATGATGAATGCCGCGGTAACCGCAACCGCAGCAGTCACACGCGCAATGGCTCCATCGGCAGTGATTTTTCTGATGGCCGACCAAAGAAACCGCCACATCAGCACGATTCCAACCGAAGCAGTCATATAGATGAGCGGTATCAGCGAGAGCGAGTAGCGCAGAAACTTGGCTCCAACAAACGCCTCTGGGATAAGCCAGAACACCAGCATCATTCTCAAGAAGATGTAGCCGCGCGAGTAAGGGTAGCTGCCCCGGCTCGAGAAGATATGCGCCAGGCCGACGGCAAACGCCACAAGCACCGGCAGCGGCAGCTTCACCCCTATGAACAAAAGGTAGAAGTACCATGGGTTTCCGCCGGGCGTTTGCAGGAAGTCGTTGATGAAGAGTTTGTCCATGACCAGATAGCCGTGATGCGTCAGCAACTCTTCGTTGACGTACTTCCAGAGATAACGCCACGTCTGCGGGAAGAATGCCGCTGGATTGAACAACACGAACGCGAGCAACATCGAGGCAAAGTACTTCCGCCACATCGCTCGCGTCAGCGGCCGATTATTTCTATGGTCGTATCCAACCAGCGAATAGAAAAGCAGGTTCAGAGCCCAGTAATGCGGAAAATATTTCGAGGCCATCATTAGCCCAAACGCGGCGCCCGCCAGCGAATAGAGCCTTTCCTGTCCCGCAACATCCAGAGCGGGCGTTTGCTTGGCCCTGTAGTACAAATAAAACCCCCAGAGCATGAAGAAGACCAACAGCGTGTCTTCCTTGACTGTCCTGTTGAACCAGATCGCATCCAGACCCAGCGCCCATAGCAGCGACGTCACCAATCCAACTCTGAATCCAAGCAAGCCGGTGGTTAACAAGAGCAGCGGTATGACGGTGAGTGCTCCGAATGCGGCGTTGGGCAGCCTCAATGCTGTCTCTTCGGAAATCCGGAGATTGATGCCTTGCCCGACCGCTCTGTTCCAGGCGGACGCGACATGGGTCGAAGCGAAGCAGAGCATCTTCATCACCATCGGATGCTCTGCGTTCGCAGTGAAATCGCCTTGCTCGTAAGCTCGTGCCGCAAATATCTTGTTCGCTTCATCCTCAGCAAAACCGGCGGCGTCCAGACGGTAAGCGCGCGCACAGAAGCCAATTGCCACGGTCACTATTATTATTAGAAGTTTCCTTCGCTCAAGCCTGTCAAACAGTCCGAGCGTGGCTTCTGATTTAGGTTGGTCAATCTGAGCGTAGCTTATCCCCAGATGGTCTACTGTTCGCATCTTCTTTCTCCAGCTAGCCCGGATTCACGACTCGTCTTCTGATCGGGCGAGAAAGATGAGTAGAAGGCACATTCCCGGAGGTGATAAGCAAAGCTGAAGCAGCGGCGCTTTGTCACGTGGATGGAACTGTCAAAGCAGCGCACGGAACCTCCGCCTTGGCGAGCTAACAAGCATTCTAGAGAGCGCAAACTGAAAACTCAAACGAATTCAAAATTCAATATTGAAGCTCTGCGTGATGCTGTACCCAAAACAAAGGGCCGCTGCTGGTATTGCAGCGGCCCTTTTGCGAGGATAGGGATGCCCGGAGGTCAGTCGGCTTTCTTGCGAATGAAGGCAGGAACGTTGATGTCTTCGCGGCGGAGCGGGTCAGGCGAGCCGCCCCCCGGGATTCCGATCGGGCCGGTAACGCGACCCTCGGACACCGGCTGGGATGCCGCGAAAGCTCGTGAGGGTTCTACGGCGGCCACCGCCTTATCGAAGCCGGTCGCAATTACAGTGATTTTCATCTCGTTGGTGAGCCGCTCATCGAGCACCGCGCCGAAGATGATGTTAGCGTCGGGGTCCGCCGCATCGTGAATTATGGACATAGCTTCGTTGACTTCGAAGAGGGTGAGGTCGGCGCCGCCGCTCACGTTCACCAGCAATCCTTTTGCGCCCTCAATCGAAGCCTCCTCGAGCAACGGGCTCGAGATGGCTCGCTGAGTCGCTTCAAGCGCGCGGTTGTCGCCGGTCGCTGATCCTGTGCCCATCAGCGCTATTCCCATCCCTTCCATGATCGCCTTCACGTCGGCGAAGTCGACGTTGATCAGGCCAGGCACAGTGATTATGTCGGATATGCCCTGCACCGCTTGAAGCAGCACGTCGTCGACCAGTCTGAACGATTCGTGAAAACGGGTACCTTTGGGGACTGCGTTGAGCAGCCGTTCATTCGGAATCGTGATGACCGTGTCCACGCACTCGCGGAGTTCGTTCAGGCCCTGCTCGGCTTGCCGCTGCCGGCGGCGACCCTCGAATCTGAAAGGCTTGGTCACGACCGCCACGGTCAGCGCGCCAAGCTCAGTGGCCAGACTGGCAATGATCGGCCCGGCACCCGTGCCGGTTCCACCGCCCAGGCCCGCGGTTATGAAGACCATATCCGCGCCTTCGAGTGCTTCGATTATCTTCTCGGTGTCTTCGAGCGCGGACTGCCGGCCCTTCTCCGGATCGCCGCCAACCCCAAGCCCGCGCGTGAGCTTTTCGCCGATCTGGAGTTTGACGGAAGCCTGAGACGCTTTTAGAGACTGGAGGTCGGTATTAGCGACAAGGAACTGCACTCCCTGAATACCGGCCTCGATCATTCTGTTGATCGCGTTGCCGCCTCCACCGCCGATGCCGACTACTTTTATGGTGGCCCCGCTGATGGGCTGCTCGGACTCGTCAAATACTATAGACCCGCTTCGAATCTCCCCACGTTGATCCACCGACATTGTTCGTGCCTCCTGCTAGCAATCAAGCAACAGATGAGCAACCGGGCAAGCGACGTATTGATGCACACGTGACGCTCGCACAAGACTCTGCGTTCTGCTTTTCAATAGGTTCTTACACACTGCCGGATCATCCAAAAGTTCGCAGAAGCGAAACCTTCGCCCTCCTGGGCGCTGGAGCCAAGCGGCCGTGCTCTCGGGGTTCTCCAAACAGTGCCTTTGAGGCTGGCAACCGGTTGCTACAATATGTGGTAGCCCAATTTTCTGAGGACGCGCCAAATGGTAGCACAGTCGTCTAGCCCCTACAACCTTTTTTTTTCCAAACTAGAGCACTTTCAAAACAAACTAACGGAACCACCGCTTCCAGATGCTGGGCGGCTTGGAGGCGCCATCCTTCAACGAATGGATCTTTTTCTGGTTCATCTGCTTGTGGAACCCGTACAACATCGTCCCGACAACCGTCGCGAAAGCGGGGCTGTCAATTTCGCCCGTCAGACCTCCGACAAAATCGGGCAAGCCGTGACGCGCCGGGAGATCCAACACTTGCTCCGCCATATCTACCACGCCGTCCATCAGCGATCCGCCGCCGATCAACACAACGCTCGATAGTATTTGTTTGTCAAAGCCTGCACGCTGGATCTCTTCCGCCGCGTGACTGAAGATCTCCTCGGCGCGCGGCTGAAGTATCTCGCACAGGATCTGGCGGCTGAGCATCCGCGGTTGCCGGCCTCCAACCGAAGGCACCTCGACCATTCGCGAACGCTCGCCTTCGGCCATCAACCCGGCCAGCGCGCAACCTTCACTCTGCTTTATGCGCTCGGCCTCGGGTACTGGAGTGCGCAGCCCGACCGCGATATCGTTAGTGAAGTGATTGCCTCCCATCGGAAACACAGCCGTGTGACGAATCGCGTCGCGAAAGAAAATCGTCAGGTTCGTAATGTCGGCGCCGATGTCGATCACGGCCGCTCCGTACTCTTTCTCGTCGGGCGAAAGAGTTGATTCACTTCCGGCCACGTGATTGACCACTGTATCGTTGACCATTATTCCGGCGCGATTGACCGAAGTGATCACGTTCTGGCGCGCGGTGATCGGTGACGTGACCACGTGGACGCAGGCCTCGAGTCTCATTCCGAGAAACCCTATTGGGTTGCCGATGCCGTCCTGCCCATCGACGGTGAACTCTTGTGGCAGGACGTCGATAATCTCGCGATCCGTCGGCACGCTTACGGCGCGCGCCTGGTCGATGACGCGATAGACGTCCTCCTCGGTGATGTCGCGGTTGCGCCGGCTGATTGCAATCACTCCTCGCGAGTTGATGCCTCGCACCTGGACGCCGCCCAGCCCTACGTTGACGGAATCGATTGGAAGGCCCGACATCATTTCGGCCTCCTCGACCGCGCGCTTGATCGCATCGACGGTAGCCTCAATGTTGACCACCACCGCTTTGCGAACGCCGCGAGAAGGCGCCCGCCCGATGCCGATTATCTCGAGCCTGTCGTTGTCGGTTATCTCACCCACGATCGCTCGGACTTCGGTGGTGCCGATGTCGAGCGCAGCAATTTGTTTGTTCCCTTTTGGCATTTCTAATCCTCCGGCGTAATAGCACATATAGGGCGGATATGTCCTATTTACTTATTCTTTTCCTGCCGAACAGCCTTTGCGCCGGGGGTGGCGATGTTGACCACGATGCGATCTCCGCGAGCCGCATCGATAAAGCTTATGTTATTCGCATTCTGAATCAGCCGGTCGATGTCCTGAACACGGAAGCGGCTCGGTAATTCAGAATCTCCCTGCTTCACGGCCTGCAGCACCTGAAGGGCCCTCTCGAAACGCTTGCGGAAGTCAGTGCTGCCGATGTGAATCAGCACCGGCGGGTGCGCCAGCCGCATGTTCACGTCCTTTGTGAAGGTCAGATCGATTTGGTCGATGAGATTCCAGAGAGGATTCGGCCCCTCACTGAACTCTCGTTCGATCTGTTTGTAGATAACGATTCGCTCGCGGTCTTCGGCAATTGACGACTGCGAGCGATTACCTTCGGCGAAGCCTTTAGCTATGGGCGGGACCTCGCTCGCTGTCCCGGGCTTTGAACTTGCACCATGCAGTTTCACATCTGAGAATTCGCCCACCTCAACTGCATCCTCGTCGAGCCATACCAGCGCTTCCGCGTCGCGCCGGACCAGAACGGCGGGTTGCCGTTCGACCACCCGCACGAAGATCCCGTCTGGCAGCACGCGGGCAACCGAAGCTCCTCGCACGCGAGGCATGGCTTCGATCTTCTGCCTTAGAGCCGAAATGTCAACGTCCATCAATTTGGTCTGTCCGACGGTGCGGCGAATCATCTGCTCGATGTCTGTTTGCAACGCTGTTCCAGCGTCACTGATTGTGACACGATGCAACAGGAACAACTTTGAACCCGCCAGCGCGTTGTAGCCTAAGATCACCAGCACTAACGCAACCAGAACCGCTGCCGGCCTCGCAAACGACGCCGCAGTGCTGAAAATCTTTCCGAGATCAAACGAGCTTCGCCGGTGCGATCGAGCTCGATCAAGTCGTCGAGCCGAGCGCGGTGTAACGATCTGAGTGCGTACTTTGGGCTCATCCTTTGAAGCTATTCCCACAGGGCCACCTCCTACCGAAAGCGACGGGGAGAGCGGACGACCGGGCGAATGGGCGACGGGCAACTCTTGGGTCGCCCCTCGCCTTGTCGCCCGTCTC
>DATLWF010000363.1:0-8500 GCA_035576605.1 Blastocatellia bacterium
AGATCCATTACGAAGGCGCAGTGAAGGCCAGGCAAGGCACCGACCGCATCGAAGCGTCGTTCGTCGACGTGTACCTCGAGCAAGAGACGAGCGAGGTCAATCACATGAACGCAGAGGGCAACGTCGTGCTTACGCAGCCGGGACGGCGCGGAGTCGGGGAAAAGCTCGCGTACACGTCCGAGGATGGCCGCGCGGTTCTGACCGGAAAGTCCGCCCGTGTGGATGATGTTGAGAAGGGTTCTACAATGGGCTCGCAATTGACGTTCTATAGTCGCGATGATAGGATTTCCGTCGAGAATCAGCAGGGTACAGGCCGTGTCCGATCGACTCATCGTTTGACAAAGAGCAAACAGAAGTGAAGCAACCAGATGGTAGAAGAAGTGTCCGTGATCGAAACCCCGACCAGTGAGGCCGAGCCTCAAGCACCACTCCCCTTACAACAAACAAGCGTTCTAGCCGCCGAAGGTTTGCGAAAGTCATATCGTAAGCGAACCGTCGTCAACAACGTATCGGTTGATATTCATCAGACCGAGATCGTGGGCCTTCTTGGGCCGAACGGGGCAGGCAAAACCACTGTCTTCTATATGATCGTTGGGCTCGAACGGCCCGACGCCGGCAAGATCTTTCTTGATTCGAAAGAAATTTCGAGGCTGCCGATGTATCTGCGCGCGCGGGACGGCATAAGCTACCTGCCGCAGGAAGCGTCGGTGTTTCGCAAGCTAACCGTCGAAGATAATATACTGCTCGTGCTTCAAACGCTGCCAATCCCGAAGGCGGAACGTGAGCATCGCCTCGAACTGCTTCTGAGCGAACTCGACATCGCTTACGTGCGTCACACAAAAGCCTACCAGCTCTCGGGGGGCGAGCGGCGCAGAACTGAGATCGCACGCTGTCTGGTGATCGAGCCCCGGTTTATTCTGCTCGATGAGCCCTTCGCGGGAATCGATCCGATAGCGGTAATTGACATCCAACGAATCTTGCAGAAGCTCCGCGAGCGCGGCATCGGCGTGCTGATAACCGATCACAATGTGCGCGAGACTCTGGCGATTACAGACAGAGCGTATATAATTAATGACGGAAAGATCTTCCGCGCGGGCACGCCGGACGAACTGACGCGCGACGAAGAGGTGAGACGCGTATATCTAGGGGAGAATTTTAGAATGTAGCCATTTTCCATTTATCATTTTCCATTTGTCATTTGTCATTTTCGGAGTTACCTCTGACTCGGGGGTAAACAAAATGACAAATGACAAATGAACAATGACAAATGGAAAATGACAAATGAGCTATGTCGGTCAAGCCACATCTCAGTACGAGCCTTTCGCAGCGCCTGGTCCTGACGCCGCAGATGCGGCAGCGGATCGAGCTGTTGGCGATGACCAAGCTCGAACTCGCCGACATGGTTCAGACAGAACTCTCGGCTAATCCAGTACTGGACGAAGTGGCGCCCGGTGAAGGCGTCGACGACAACTCACCGCTCGCAGACGAGATCGCCGCCGTCGACGCGACCACGGCCGACATCACGAGCAAGGGTGAAACAGCGGCGACCCAGTCCGCAGCGCCGGAAGGTGGGCTGACCGAGTCTTCGTCGCCAGGCGAAGCAGCAAATGTCACCACCAGCACGACCGAACTCAGTCCGGCAGACGGTGAAGCGGAGCCGGAGCGGGAGCGAGATCCATTTGAGGAGGTGGACTTCGGTTCTACGTTCGAGGAGTACCTCGATCCCGGCTACAAGACCCACGAATACGAAGCAAAGGACGAAGTCTCGTTCGAGAACATGCTGACCCGGCGAGACTCGCTGCGCGAGCAGCTCATATGGCAGCTCCACCTGACCGAGATCTCAGACGAAGTGCGAGCCGCCGGCGAAGCGATCATCGGCAATTTGGACGAGAACACCGGCTTCCTGGATGCAACGGTTGAAGAGATCGCCGCGATGGGTCCGTGGCCAATCGAAATCGTCCAACAGGCGGTAGCCGTCGTGCAGCGATTGGACCCCGTCGGGTGTGCCGCGAGCGATGTGCGCGAATCGCTGCTGGTTCAGCTTGACTATTACGGCTTCGGTGATCGGCTTGCGGTCCAAATGGTGCGCGATCATCTCGAAAGCCTGCAGACTCATAAGCTGCCCGATCTGACAAAGATGCTCGGCGTGCCGCTCGAGCAGGTGCTCGAAGAAATGGAGATCATTAAGAAGCTTGATCCCAAGCCGGGCCGCAAGTATTCGTCCGAGGAAGCGCAGCCGGTGGTCCCCGAGGTCACGATCGAAAAGGTCGGCGACGACTATATGATACGCTTCGAAGACGACGGTTTGCCGCACCTGCGCATCAATCGGACCTATCGACAGATGATGGAGTCGAAAGACTCCTCGAAGGAGACCCGCGATTACATCAAGGAGCGGTTCCGCTCGGCGGTCGATTTGCTGAAGAACATCGAGCACCGCCGCCAGACCATCTACCGCGTGTGCAACTCGATAGTGGACCGCCAGCGTGACTTTCTCGATCACGGGATAGAGCATCTGAGACCTATGATGCTGAAGGACATCGCTGAAGATATCGGCATGCACCTCAGCACGGTCTCGCGAGTGGTCAATCGCAAATACGTGAACACGCCGCAGGGAGTCTACGAATTGCGCCGGTTCTTCACCGAGGGAATGAGGAGTGATAGCGGCGAGGACGTTTCCACGCGCGTGCTCAAGCTGAAGATCAAGAAGATGATTGAAGCAGAAGATCCCCACCACCCCATTACGGATGACGAAGTGGCCAAGCGTTTGGCCAGGGACGGCGTCAAGATGAGCCGCCGCACCGTCGCAAAGTACCGCGATCAAATGCGCATACCCGGCTCGCGAGAGCGCCGCGCCATCGTCTAGCTTAAACCTGATCCGATTGCCGGTTCGGATTCTTAGATGACGCGCAAATCATGTTTCCTCTTATTCCCCAAATCCGAAACCAGCGGTCCCAACACAAGGGAGAATAGTAGATGGAATTCGAGTTCACTGGTCGCCACATTGACATAACCCCGACGGTAGAAAAACTGGTCCGCAAGGAACTCGGGAAGCTCGATCGAATGCTTGATTCAGCGCCGATGAGAGCGCACGTAACGGTCTCGGCTGAGAAGCATCGCAAGCGAACTGAGATCGTTGTGTACTGGCGCGACAGCGTTTTCACCGCCGTCGGCGAGAACACCGATCTGTCGCAGTCGGTTGCCGCAGCGGCAAGCAAAGTCCAGAAGCAAGGGCTGCGGCTGAAAGAGAAGTTTCACGCAAAGAAACGCGGGCGCCAACCAGCAAGAGAGGTAGCGCCGGTACCGGGCGGTACAATAGAAGCCGCGCCGAACGCGCCTCGCATAATCGCTCAACGCCGCTACCGTGTGAAACCTATGACGCCTGAGGAAGCCGCGATAATCCTGGCCGACTCGGACGATCATTTCATAGTGTTTCGCGACGCCGAGACGAATAGAGTTGGCGTGCTGTACGGCCGCACGGACGGAAACTTCGGTCTGATCGAACCGTGAAAAGACAGAAGGCAGAAAGCAGAAGGCACTAGGCAGACGGCAGAAGGCACCGAGATCTGCTGTCCTACTGCCTACTGCCTTCTGTTTTCTGCCTCCTGCTTTCTGCCTTCTGAGTTCCTATGCCTGTCTCGGTCGTCATCATTACCGGCGTGTCGGGGTCGGGGATGTCCTCGGCGCTAAAGGATTTCGAAGACCTCGGCTACTTTGCGATAGACAACCTCCCTGCTCAACTCATCCCAACCTTCGTCAAGCTGTGCGATGACTCGAGCGAGATCGATCGGACGGCCTTTGTGGTCGACGTGCGCTCGCGCGAGTTCCTCAGCTTATTTCCGCGCATGCACGAGGAGCTGAAGGAACGCGGGGTCAATGTCACGGTGCTCTTCCTGGAAGCGGACGACGATGTTCTGCTCCGGCGTTACAGCGAGACGCGGCGGCCACACCCGCTGCCCGATCAAAACGTGCGCCAGGCTATCAGACAAGAACGTGAGCTGCTCTCGGAGATTCGCGACCTTGCGGACCACGTCATCGATACCTCGGAGCACACGGTACACACCTTACGCGACGTCATCAAAGATCACTTTTCTGAGAAGGGCGGCGCGCACGAGTTGAATGTGACGATCTCGTCGTTCGGATTCCGGCACGGATCGCCGCGCGGGTTAGACATGATGTTCGACGTAAGATTCCTGCCGAACCCGCACTTCATTGCCGAGCTGCGGCCGCTAACGGGGCGCGACCCGGAGGTTATTCAGTACTTGCAATCGGAGAGTGAGGTCGAGGATACTATCGCGCGATTCGTCGATTTGCTTTCGTACCTGCTGCCGCGGTTTCAGCGTGAAGGAAAGAGCTACCTGACCGTTGGGGTCGGATGCACCGGCGGCCGACACCGCTCAGTTATGGTCGCTGAGGCGATAAACAAACGGCTGAACGAGCAAGGATACAGGTCAAAAGTAGTTCATCGGGACACACTTAAGGATGAGGAGCGGTATAAATAAGATAGGGCCTATAGGACCTATATTAATTATTCATCACCTATGATAGGCGCGGTAATCGTAACTCACGGGCAGTTGGCTAACGAGCTGGTCTCGGCGGCGGAGATGATCGTCGGTGAGATAAACCATATCACGGCGGTTTCGATCGGCTGGCATGATGACGTCGACGTAGCATCTGAGGAGATCGAACGCGCAATTCAGCGAATGGACACAGGCAGCGGCGTGCTGTTGCTCACGGACATGTTCGGCGGAACGCCCACAAACATCGCAGCCAGCTTCCTGGGACGCGCGCCGGTGGAAGTGGTGACCGGCGTGAACCTGCCGATGGTGATCAAGCTCGCCACCCAGGAGGTCGGCGAAACGCTACCCGAGCTTGCGCGCCGCGTTCGCGACCAGGGTCAACAGCAGATTCATCTCGCCAGCGACATACTCACACCAAAGAAGAAGTGAAAGAGAATTGCGAATTGCAAATTTGATGCGCGCGCCTGTCAAACTCGCGAGTAAGATTCCCCAGTCCAACTAATGATTTCCAAATCTGAAATCTCAAGTCTCGAATCTGAAATCTCAAATCCGCAATCCGCAATTCGCCCCTCGCAGTTGCTTAAGGTTTCCGGCCTGCGAATCTATTTCCACACCGACGATGGCGTTCTTCAGGCAGTCGACGGCGTGAGTTTTGACATCGCCAGCGGGGAAACGCTCGGGCTGGTCGGCGAAAGCGGATGCGGAAAATCAGTCACCGCTTATTCGATCCTCAAGCTTTTGCCGGTGCCACCTGCTGAGTACGCCGGCGGCGAGATTAGCTTTCGCGGCGAAGACCTCCTGACGTTCAATGACAAAGCGATGCGCCGCGTGCGAGGCAACCTGATCTCCATGATCTTTCAGGAGCCGATGTCATCCCTCAATCCGATAATGTCAATTGGCGCGCAGATCACCGAGGCGATTCGCGAACACCGAAAGTCATCGCGGCGAGAAGCACGGGACATCGCCGTCGATATGTTGCGGCGGGTTGGAATACCTTCACCTGAGACTCGCTTTCATGAGTATCCGCATCAACTATCCGGCGGGATGAAACAGCGAGCAATGATTGCGATGGCGTTAGTTTGCCGTCCGGCGCTGCTGATCGCCGATGAGCCAACAACCGCGCTCGATGTAACCATTCAAGCCCAGATACTCGAATTGCTGAATGAGCTTCAACGCGAGCTGAACATGTCGGTTCTGCTGATCACTCACGACCTGGGGGTGGTCGCCGAAACCTGCGATCGCGTTGCAGTTATGTACGCCGGCAAAGTGGTCGAGTCGGCTCCGGTCGCATTGCTCTTCGAGCGCCCGAAGCATCCATACACCCACGGGCTGTTTCGCTCGCTCCCGACGCTGGGCGAAAGGAAGAAACAGCTTGCCGTGATCCCTGGCGCGGTGCCGAGCCCGCTGGATTTTCCTTCGGGCTGCCGGTTTCGCACACGGTGCTCCTTCGTGCAAGAGGTCTGCAAAGCGGAACCGCCGCTGCGCGAAATCGAGCCGAATCACTTCGCGGCCTGCCACTTTGCTGAAGCGGTAGGAGAGCTGCCTCGCGGTACCGGGTGATAAAACAGTTTGTTTTTTTATTTTCTATTTTCCATTTGTCATTTGTCATTTGTCATTTGTCATATGGCACGAATCCCGTTCATCGGATAGCAGGTAATTAAATAGCAAATGACAAATGACAAATAGAAAATGGAAAATAGAGGACTCTTCGCGTACCCTGACCCTCTGAACCCTTATGGACGACATCCTCATCGTCGAAGACCTCGTCAAGCACTACCCGATTCGCAAAGGGGTTGTGCCAAGGGCGGTCGGTTATGTGCGAGCGGTCGACGGCATCTCGTTTTCGATCCCCCGCGGAAAAACGCTCGGCCTTGTGGGCGAATCCGGCTGCGGCAAGACTACGACGGGACGGACGATTCTCAGATTGATCGAGCCAACTTCGGGGCGAGTGATCTTCGACGGTCACGATGTCTTCTCGTTGAGCGAACCCGAGATGCGCAGCCTGCGTCGCGAGATGCAAATCATTTTTCAGGATCCGTACGGTTCATTGAATCCGCGGATGACCGTCGGCGCGATGCTGGCAGAACCGATCCTGGTCCACGGAATCGATCTCGCAGACAAGGGCGAAGCGTCGCCGTATGAATCGGGGAATTCGCGAGGACGGAAACTGATCCCCACGCCTGCGCGTCGCCGCGCCCGTCAGCGAGTCGCCGAACTTCTCCAACTTGTGGGCCTGAGCGTCGAGCACGCGAGCCGTTACCCGCACGAATTCTCGGGTGGGCAGCGGCAGCGCATTGGCATCGCAAGAGCGCTGGCGCTAAAGCCCAAGCTCATCGTGTGCGATGAAGCCGTATCGGCTCTCGACGTTTCGATACAGGCGCAGATACTGAATCTCCTCCGGGAGCTTCAGCAACAGTTCAGCCTCACGTATCTGTTCATCGCTCACGACCTCGCCGTGGTCAAACACATTTCCGATCGCGTAGCCGTAATGTATCTGGGCGAGATAGTCGAGGAAGCCGATACCGAGGAGATTTTCGTGAGCCCGCTCCATCCTTACACGCAGGCTTTGTTGTCCTCGATACCGGTGCCCGTGCCGAGAGAGAAGCGCCGGCGAGTTCGGCTCGAAGGTGACGTTCCCACTCCGATCAATCCTCCCGAGGGTTGCCGGTTTCACACGCGATGTCCGATAGCAATCGACGAGTGCAAACTGGCTAAGCCGCCGTTGGTTGAGATCACTCCCGGCCACCGCGTCGCGTGCATACGCACGGAGGTGTCAGTAACTCGTATTCCGAGAATTGGCGATCAGTAGTTGGAAAAGGCAGGGAGGATGCCTGCGCTCCAAGGGCGCTCACCGCTCAGTGCCGGCCTCTCGACTTGTCTCGACCTCCGCGTCGTCGTCCTGAACGCGGGTGAAAGCGCCGCTGTTTCGGGTTGCAATGTAGTGGCTCCCCGAGTGGTGGTTGTGGTTGTAGCGGCTATCGGCCTTAGTGATCTCGTCCAGGTGGGAATCAAGCTCGATGAATTGATCGGCGACGTCAATCAACCGCGGGCTGGTATTGCTGCGAAAACCCGCCAGCTCGACTCGTACACCTTTGTAAGCGACGGCATTTATCGCATAGGAGAAATCCTCATCGCCTGAGACCAGCACGGCGGTATCGTACTTGTCGGCGAGCGAAAGCATGTCAACCGCGATTTCGACGTCGAGATTGGCCTTCTTGGTCCCGTCTGCATAGGTCTTCAATTCCTTTTCGACTACTCGATAGCCGTTTCTGCGCATCCAGAGCAGGAAACCCTGCTGGCGCTCGGCCTTTTCGTCGACTCCAGTGTAGAAAAACGCCCGGAGAAGCGGAGCATCGCCGCGAAGAAAGTTCAAGAACTTTGCGTAGTCAATTTCAACCCCAACCGACCTGGCCGCATGAAACAGATTATTCCCATCAATAAAAATCGTTATCTTTCCCCTCATAATACCTCTTTGATCCATTAGTTTAAGAATAGAATCTGATACAAGGAATGTCTAACATACGCCTAGATACGTTGCAAGTCAGTGGTTAACAGAGGCTTCAGTTGACAGCCTCTGTGAGAGACGGGGACAATGGCAGAGTGTGATGGTCAACAAATCACGCACAGATTTTCGGGCCGTCCAGCATTGAGGCGCCGAGCTGACGGCCCGCTTAATTTTAGAATGACCAGAAGAGCAATACTACTTTCCATCCTCATTCTGGCGTCATCGCCGGCGGTCCGCGCAGCATCGACCGACACGATCGTGACGATGCCGTTCGAGAACTTATCCGGCCGCGCTGAATACAACTGGGTTGGCGAGAGCTTTGCCGCGGCGCTGGCCGACCTGTTCGACAAGCCCGGGCTGGTCGCGATCAGACCCGACGAGCGCAACGTCGCCTTTAAACAGGAGGGCTTGCCGCCGACGGCAATACTCACTCGCGCCACGATGATCAAGATCGCCGAGCGCGCCGGAGCCAACCTGG
>DATLWF010000364.1:0-5265 GCA_035576605.1 Blastocatellia bacterium
AGCCGTCCACGCTAAGGAATGAGCGCCACGGCGTGCAACTGATATCCGCTTGGGTTGGTTTGTTGCACCTTCCAATTGAGCCGTCGTTCGCGACCGAGGAGCACCGCACAGATAACACGCGGAGCTAAGCGCAACCGGCGATCCTGTAAAAAGTGAGGGATGGAGAAACCATTCTTACCAGGTCTCTCCATCCCTCAATCTTTTGCTTCCGCTTTAGCTCTTCTGTGGGTCTCAGTCTCCCACTTCCTTAGCTTCAGCCTTGATGTCATCGGCCGCAGGAATCTCTCCCGCTTCCAACTCTTCCTCTTCCTCTACCGTCTGGTCCGGTTCGAGCTTGATGTTCCTGTAGTACTCCATACCCGTCCCGGCAGGAATCAACCGGCCCATGATCACGTTCTCCTTCAGCCCGCGCAGGTAGTCGACCTTGCCGCTTATCGCGGCTTCAGTCAGCACTCGAGTAGTCTCCTGGAAGGACGCGGCTGAGATGAACGACTCGGTTGACAACGATGCTTTCGTGATTCCCAGTAGCAGCGGCTCCATCGATGCCGGCGTGCCGTCCTCCGCGACCACGCGCTCGTTCTCGTCCTGGAAGCGGAAGCGGTCGACCATGTCTTCGAGCAGAAACTCTGTGTCACCTACATCCTTGACGCGTACCCATCGCAGCATTTGCCGGACGATGACTTCGATGTGCTTGTCATTGATGTTGACGCCTTGAAGACGGTAGACCTCTTGAATCTCGTTCACAAGGTAACGCTGCAGTTCCTCGATGCCACGCACCGAAAGGATGTCGTGCGGGTTGAGCGGACCGTCCATGAGCGGTTCGCCTGCCCTCACCCAGTCTTCCTCCTGCACGTTTATGTGCACGCCGCGAGGAATCGAGTACTCACGCTTTTCACCGTCCGGCGCTTCAACGATGACGCGCCGCAGGCCCTTCAAAATGGGGCCAAACTTCACCACACCGTCGATCTCGGTCATCACCGCAGTCTCGCGCGGTTTGCGAGCTTCGAACAACTCGACAACTCGCGGCAAACCCCCGGTGATGTCTTTGGTCTTCGTAGTCTCGCGCGGGATCTTGGCGATGATGTCGCCCGGCGCCACACGCAGATGCTCCTTCTCCTCCTGACTCTTGGAAGCACCAGCGCCTCGCTTTTTCTTCCATTCCTCGTAATCCACGACCAGCAGGTTGGCTCGCACAGGCATCTGATAGGTCTTCAACACCTTGTTCTTTTCATCGCGGATCTCGATCCTCGGCTGACGCTTCTCATCGGGCGAATCGATGACCACCAGGTGCGACAGACCGGTCACCTCGTCCACCTCTTCGCGGACCGTTACGCCTTCGATCAAGTCCTTGAAAGTTACAGTGCCTGCCGCCTCAGTGAGGATCGCAAACGTGAACGGATCCCACTCCGCGAGCTCCTGCCCCTCTTCGACTCGCTGGCCATCAGTAACCTTGAGCGTAGCGCCGTAATTGATTTGATAGCGCTTGAGCTCGCGACCGCGCTCGTCGATCAAGGCGACGATACCGTTGCGGTTCATCGCCACCAGATCGCCCTCGCGGTTATGAACCGTCTTCAAGTCCTCGAACTTCACGGTACCCGAAGCAATGGCCTCGTGCTTGGTGATCTCGCTGACACCACCGGCGACGCCGCCAATGTGGAAGGTTCTCATCGTAAGCTGCGTGCCGGGCTCACCGATCGATTGAGCGGCTATTACGCCCACGGCCTCGCCAAGCTCAACCATTCGGCCGGTCGCCAGGTTGCGACCGTAGCACTTGATACACACGCCGCGGCGTGACTCGCAAGTCAACACCGAGCGAATGCGCACTCGCTCGATTCCGCCGGCCGCCTGAATCATGCCCGCGAGGTCTTCGGTGACCTCCTCGTTGGACTCGACTATGACCTCCCCGGTGATGGGGTCCCGAACATCCTCAAGAGCCACCCGCCCGATAATTCTGTCACGCAGCGATTCAATCTCTTCGCCGCCTTCTTTGAGTTCGGTCGCCCAAATACCCTTGATCGTTCCGCAGTCGGGCTCGCTGACGATCACATCCTGGGCCACGTCGACGAGACGGCGCGTGAGGTAGCCGGAATCCGCGGTCTTGAGCGCCGTGTCAGCAAGTCCCTTTCGCGCGCCGTGCGTCGAAATGAAGTATTGAAGCACGTTCAGTCCCTCGCGGAAGTTCGCGCGAATTGGAGTCTCGATGATTTCGCCCGAAGGCTTGGCCATCAATCCGCGCATGCCCGCGAGCTGACGAATCTGCTGCTTCGAGCCTCGCGCTCCGGAGTTTGCCATGATCAGGATGGGATTCATCTCACCGGATTCCTGTTCGCTGCGGTCCATCTCCTTGAACATCGCTTCGGCGACCTTCTCGGTGACTTCCGACCAGATGGCAATAACCTTGTTGTAGCGCTCGCCGTTGGTGATGATTCCTTCCTTGTACTGGTTCTCGACTGAGACGACGTCCCGGTTGGCCTGCTGAACGAGCTCCGCCTTTGCGGGCGGCGTCACCAGATCGTCAATGCCAATCGAAATTCCTGCCTTCGTCGCGAACAGGAAGCCAAGGTCTTTAACCTTATCGAGCATCTTCACCGTTTCGGCGTGACCGAGCCGCAAGTGACAATAATTGACCAAGGACGTCAAGCCCTTCTTTTTTAGCGTTCCGTTGACGTAGGGCATGCCTGCAGGCATTTGCTCGTTGAAGATGACTCGACCGACGGTTGTGTCGATGACGCGGTTTTTCAACGTTCGGGCGGTCCCGCGTATCACATCCTGATCGTCGCGTTCGTGCTCCAGGTCGATGATGTCGCCCGAAAACAAAAGCTTGATCGGCGTCTGAGTGTGAACTTCTGTGGCGTCGAGGGCCAGTAAAACTTCGTCGCCTGACGCGAACTTGCGGCCCGCGAACTTGTCGTCCTTTTTGTCTTTCGTCAGATAGTAGCAACCCAGTACGATGTCCTGAGTCGGGACCGCGATCGGCTGCCCGTTCGCCGGCGAGAGAATATTGTTGGACGCAAGCATCAACACGCTCGCTTCGACCTGAGCCTCAGGCGAGAGCGGAATGTGGACAGCCATCTGGTCGCCGTCGAAGTCCGCATTGAAGGCTGTGCAAACGAGCGGATGTATCTTGATCGCTTTGCCTTCAACCAATACCGGCTCAAAAGCTTGAATACCGAGGCGGTGCAACGTAGGCGCGCGGTTCAACAGAACCGGGTGTTCGCGAATCACTTCTTCCAGGATGTCCCAGACAACCGGTTCCTGCCGCTCGACCATCTCCTTGGCTTGCTTGATTGTCGCGGCGTACTGCTTCTTCTCGAGCAGGTTATAGATGAATGGCTTGAACAGCTCGAGCGCCATCTTCTTCGGCAAGCCGCATTGATGCAGCTTGAGCTCGGGCCCGACTACGATGACCGAACGGCCGGAGTAGTCGACGCGCTTGCCCAGAAGGTTCTGGCGGAAGCGGCCCTGCTTGCCTTTCAGCGTATCCGAGAGCGACTTGAGCGGACGATTATTTGCGCCTCGCAGCACGCGGCCGCGGCGACCGTTGTCGAACAGTGCATCTACGGCTTCCTGGAGCATGCGCTTCTCGTTTCGCACGATCACTTCAGGCGCCTTCAACTCGATGAGCTTCGACAAGCGATTGTTCCGATTGATGACTCGTCGATACAGATCGTTCAAGTCGCTGGTTGCAAAGCGCCCGCCGTCCAATGGAACCAACGGACGAAGCTCGGGGGGAATCACCGGAATAACGTCCAGAATCATCCAGTCAGGATGGTTGCCCGAGCGGCGAAATGCTTCGACGACTTTGAGTCGCTTCGAGTACTTGAGCTTCTTCTGCTGGGAAGTCTCTTCCTTCATCTTCTGGCGCATCTCGATAGCCAGAGCTTCCACGTCAACTTTATGGAGCAGCTCTTTTATCGCTTCCGCGCCCATCTTTGCGAAGAACTTTCCGGGCATCTCCTGCATGAGCTGTCGGTAGCGATCATCCGGGAGCAACTCTCTCTCTTTTAACCCAGTTTCTTTATCCGGATCGTTGGGCTTATCACCCGGATGGTCGCCGGGATGGATAACGATATAGGACTCGAAGTAGAGCACCTTCTCCAGTTCGCGAAGCGGTATGTCGAGCAGGTGGCCGATGCGCGAAGGAAGGCCTTTAAAGAACCAAACGTGCGAGCACGGACTGGCGAGCTTGATGTGACCGAGACGCTCGCGTCGCACCTTCGATTGAGTGACTTCGACACCGCACTTGTCGCATACCACGCCGCGGTGTTTCATTCTCTTATATTTTCCGCACAGGCATTCCCAGTCGGTCACTGGACCGAATATCTTCGCGCAGAACAGGCCGTCGCGCTCGGGTTTGAAGGTTCTGTAGTTGATAGTCTCAGGTTTAGTGACCTCGCCGTGCGACCATCCAAGGATTTTCTCCGGTGAGGCCAAACTTATCCTTATGGCTTCAAAGTCAGGTGCCAGGCTCGTTCGCTCTTGATGTGTCCTAAACATTTCTCGGTTACCTTCCTCTGTAAAGGTTCAGAGTTCAGGGTTCAAGGTTCAGGGTTGTGCAACCCTGAACCTCGATCCCGGAACCCGGAACGGGTTCCCTATTCGGTTACCATTTCTTCAACTTCCTCGGGGCGTCGCATCAACTCAACGTCGAGACACAGCGATTGAAGCTCGCGGATCAAGACGTTGAACGACTCCGGTACGCCGGGATCGAAGTCGGCCTCGCCCTTCACTATAGCCTCATAAATCTTTGACCGGCCGGCTACGTCGTCTGACTTCGCGGTGAGCAACTCCTGCAGTATGTGCGCGGCTCCGTAAGCTTCCAGCGCCCAAACTTCCATCTCTCCGAAGCGCTGGCCGCCGAACTGAGCCTTGCCCCCAAGCGGCTGCTGCGTGATCAGTGAGTATGGCCCGATTGAGCGTGCGTGAATCTTGTCGTCGACCAGGTGCGAAAGCTTCATCATGTATATGTAGCCCACCGTTACTTTCTGCTCGAACGCGTCTCCACTCATTCCATCGTAAAGGATCGTCTTGCCCGATGTCGGCAGCCCGGCAAGTTCGAGCAACTTTTTGATCTCGGATTCGCGCGCGCCGTCAAACACAGGCGACGCGTACGGGATCCCATCGACAATGGTTCGTGCATGCTCGACCAGCTCGTTATCGGTCATCGCTCCGATTCTGTCTTGCCACTCGGAACTGCTGAACACTTCGCGATAGATCTTGCGGATCGCATCGACTTTCGTGCCGTCAGCAATCAGCTCCCCGATA
>DATLWF010000365.1:0-10457 GCA_035576605.1 Blastocatellia bacterium
CGGGATCACCTGCACGGTCTGACCGAGGTACGCGCCCCGTCGTTCCTTGCCGAGCACCGACTGGTAGATCGAGCCGGTGGTCGCGTTCGAGTTGCGGGTGAGCGGGACGTCGACGAAGCGCTCGTAGTGACCGAGGTCGAGGTCGGTCTCGCCCTTGTCGTCGGTGACGAACACCTCGCCGTGCTGGAAGGGGTTCATCGTCCCGGGATCGACGTTGATATACGGGTCGAGCTTCTGAAGCGTAACTCTCAAGCCGCGCGCTTCGAGCAGGCACCCGATGGAAGCAGCGGCCAGACCTTTGCCAAGGCTTGAAACTACTCCTCCGGTAACGAATATGAACTTGGTCATGATCGGATCTCCTCAATCAACCGTTTTACTCGTTCGTAGTCCTGCCTGGTATCGACGCCTATCGACCGATGCTCTACTCTCACGACCCGAATCTCGAATCCGTTCTCGATCGCGCGAAGTTGTTCCAATGCTTCGAGTCGTTCAAGCGGTGAGGGCTCCATTCGAGCGAACTGCCGCAGAAATCCGGCGCGATAGGCGTACAGGCCCGAATGCTTGCGATAATTAGACAGCAGCGCAGGATCGGCGCGCAACACATCCTCGAGCGTCAGCTCCCCAGCGAGTCTAGCGTAAGGAATCGGGGAGCGCGAGAAATAAAGAGCAAACCCGCGAGCATCGGTAACGACTTTTACGACGCCGGGATTGAACAGGTCTTCGAGCGAATCGATAGGCTCGGAAGTAGTGCTTATCTGAATCTGCTGGTCTTTGATGAGCGGCTCGATCGCCGCGTCGATCGTGGAAGGTTCAATAAGCGGCTCATCTCCCTGAACGTTGACGATGAACTCCGAGTCAAGCTGAGCCGCGACTTCCGCGACTCGATCGGTGCCCGACGTAAGATTGGGTGAAGTCATTCGCGACTCTCCACCGTGGGCCTCAACCGCCTCAGCGATCCGTTCATCGTCAGTCGCAACAATCACCCGTGAAACCAAGCAGGCACGTGACGCTCTCTCAACGACGTGCATTATCATCGGGATTCTTGCCAAGGGGAGGAGGGGTTTACCCGGCAATCTAGTCGAGGAGTACCGCGCGGGGATGATCGCGACTGCTTCTCCCTTCACGGGCTTTCACACTAGCGCAACGCTCCGAGGATTGTCAAACGGCCAAGCCAAACGACCGGGCCAAGCCGGGACTCACTTTGACAAACCCTTTCTCGTGCTCTATGGTTGGAGAGAACCGAGCATGGCTAACTCCCTTCTCAGCTTCTCTGGGATCCTCCAGACTACCTGAAGTAGACAGCTCATCAACTCATTAGTTGTTATCGGTGCGGGGCGCGCGGCTGGGTCCGCAATGGCCGCTGCAGTTTTTGGATCGCGATCCTGGCGAGAACTACCAAAGTTTTGATACCATTGGCGGTCGCCGTAGCTGTTGCACTCGCTTTCAGCCTTCTGTTGCGCCTGACCGGGGGGATCCAAGATGATTATCTGTGAGTTCTGTTTGCAGTACACAAAGAATGGTGAATGCGCGTTCGGCCTGAGGATACCAAAGCGAATGGGTTGCCGCGAGTTTGATCCGGGTATAGGTAAGTTCTGCTCAGACCCAAACGACTTCGTGAGCCCGGGTCAGATCATCCAGATGGCTACGTTTTTTGGACTCAAGGGGACGGAACTGAAGAAGGTCAAGGCCATCGCCTCCCAGGAAGGAAATACCCGAGTGGAGGTTACCGCTCCCCAACCCGACTCTCTTGCAGTCAACGAGTCTTAAGGCTGCCGAAACGCCGATAAGCGATCACTTCTCCACTTCGACAATCACGAAATCCGACTTCTGAAGCACGTAGCCGAAGAAAAGCTCTCTGCTTATGTTCTGAGCTTCGTCGCTGGCGGAGCTGCGAGTGTTACATAGCTCGGCAAGCTGCAATAATACAGTCTTGGCAGCGCCTCGCAGCGCAAGCTTCTTGGTGAACAGCTCGGCCGCCAGTCCGTCGGCTACATCCTTCGCCTTGCGCGCTCCCGACATCTTTAACTGCTCGCACAACAATTCAACTTTGGCGCGATCATAGTTCTCATTGAAAGGCACCCCGGCCTTGGATGTTCCAAGGTGCAGGTGGCGCTCTTTGGGAAGACCCGCTTGTTTATCTACGCGTTGAAAGATCTCGTCCAATTTGTCGTCGAGGATCGCTCGCCTGTATTTGGTCAACCCGCGTCCCGACCACAGAATGGCATATTCCTCGTTGGTTATAGCAGTGACCACGCCGGTGCCATAACGCACAGAAACCTCTGAATTCTTATAGGCAAGCACGTCGCCCATCTTCATTTTCATGTTCCCTCCAATAGAAAACTGCGATTTCCGAACTGAATGGAAATGGTTCAACGATAAACTTCAGCAAGCCGGCTTCGCACCTCGATTGCAAGCTCGAGCTCGCCCTTTTCAGCTCTAATCCTGGAGTCATCACCGAGGCGCTCTGCGCGAGCAAGCCTCGCCTCACTATTCTTAACTCTCTCTCTCGTGTGGCGCGCGATCTCGCCCTTGAGAACCTTGTCGTTCAGCCTCGCGAGGCCGGAAATATCCAACTCCGGTCCCGCCAAGGGGCCGTCTTTTTCCGCCGCCGCGACTCGATAGGCCCGCAGAACTCCCCTGACGATCATCGCCAGCGGCATCGACTCACCTGCTCTCTCGGCGCTGGCCTTTATACGCTTTGAAGATTCGCTGACGAGTGTGCAAAGCAAAAATCGATTTACTTGATCGCCGGCGTCTCTTTCGCTTCGAGAACCATCGGCTGCTTCGGCGCGCCCCGCGACCGCTTTCTCCGCAGTTTTTGCTGCACGCGATCGGTTCGATACATCCGCTTTTGAACTGCTATTACTCAAAATGCATTGCCTCCTGTTAGAGCTACTCGATCTAACCAACATCCTCAAGGCTACGATCTGAGAACTCTGATGCCTAAATATGTCAGCCTGATGTTAGTCATCCTGTAAGGCCTGCTATTGGTGCCCTTGGTTACCAGATCGCCACTAATCAGTCCCTGTTTCTTCATCAACAGCAAGCATTCCAGCACGTCGGCTTCATCAGAGAGGTCCTTCAGGTGCCCATTGTGCACGGGTAGAATTCCCTGACTCAGATGACTGTCTATCTCAACCAAAATGGTCTGAAGTAGCTGTTGATCGAGCGTGCTCATTTCCGTTTCCGCTGCTTAGTGATTACTCAAGGCCGAAGCGCCGGCTGATGCGGCGTCCGGTCGCGGCTCTCTCTTAAAGCTATCTCTCGTTGACCGGACGTCGGTCGCAAGTCTTACGGCTTTGAGCCCCGCGATCACATACCATCCGAAGTCAATCTGCCACCATTTACGCGCGAATCGCGCCGCGTTTGCATCGGAATGATGATTCCTGTGCCAGTTCTCGCCCCAGGCCCCGAGCTGCAATGGACCAAGCCACCAAATGTTTCGACTGGAGTCAACACCCTCAGGCAGCCCCGGCGTCATGTGAAGCAAGCTGTTGACGAACATCTGAAAGTGAAGCGAGTATACCAACCTGATCGCGCCAATCCAGAAAAACGCCTGCCATCCCCAAACGAACCCCAGGACTACTGAAAGCACAATGATGGGGATTTGCAGCCTTCGCCACACTCTGTATTTGCGCCTGTCCATATCGGGACACCAGCGACTGACCTCCGAGCCGGACCATTGATAGACCCATCTGATATGAGCCCACCAGAAACCGCCGTGTCGAGGGCTCGAGACATCTTCCGCGGTGTCCGATTTCGAATGGTGCTGTCGGTGGTTCGCCACCCAGGACATCGGTTCACCCGATCCGTTGAAGATGGTGAAGAATATGAGAATGTTCTCCACAACCCGATTCAGCCGCAAAGACCGGTGCGAAAGTGATCGGTGATAACACACCGATGTTCCGACGCCGCCGATCGAAGCGACCGCAAGGGCTGCTACCAGCACACGCCAGTTCGGCAGCGGGAATAGAATCAATCCAATCACCGCAAGCACGTGGACTGAGATTATGTAGAATAAGACGGGACCGTTCCCCTCGGAGTACTGCCACCAGGGTCGCGTCCAGGGTTGCTCATCTGTCAGTTGTGTTGATCTCACTGTCATACCTGTCTTGGATACGCTATCGACTTCCAGCTATCGTTTAACGAACCAGATTCCGATTATTGTCGCGCCTCTCGCATCGGCGATTTGATTTGCCTCTTCGACACTCTCCGCGTAGCGCCCTTCGGTCCGAAGGTGGCGCAGATAATCCGTTCCGAATCCGCAGGCCGGCCCAACCATCGTGACGCGGTCGCTTATCTCGAACGCATAAGGCTGCTCGCCAGATGCGAGGCGGCCTCTGGCATCCTCGATATCAACCAAGCTGGTCATCATAGGTGTGCGGCCTTTCGCGTGGAACCAGGCTCCCGGTTACCTTCAATCAATAGAAGTCAAAACCGACGGCAACGTAGCGAAGACCGAACCAGGGCAGATGGCGGCGAGAGTTCGTAGATTGTCATCGAAGTGATTGAATGGTGCTGGCACAGAGACTCCACTAAGTGGCATTTCGTGGAGTCATGCCGGCTACCACTTAGACCGGCTGGCTTTCTACACCATTGCAGATACATCTAGACTATACTTCGCGGACCTGATGGTCAAGGTGAGCGCGGATCGAGTCGCCTGCTGAATCAGGGGCATTTTCATTTTCCATTTTCCAGTAACTGATTCTCTTCAATGACAAATGAAAAATGCCAAATGGAAAATGGAAAATAGACTAGCTCCGATGCCGGAACGTCACACGTCCCTTTGTCAGGTCGTAAGGCGACAACTCAACGGTCACCCTGTCACCTGCCAGGACCCTGATGTAGTGCTTGCGCATCTTACCGGACAAATGAGCCAATACCTCATGCCCCTCGCCTATTTTCACCTTGAATGTAGTATTTCCCATACACTCTACTACAGTTCCATCAACCGGGATCATGTCTTCTTTTGGAATGATGTCACCTCGTTTCCACGTTTTGCGCAAGCCCCCAGCTTGCGCAAACGTGAATTAGACTTCGAAGCCAAATGACTTCCCTTCAAAACAACAACTCGTCAACGGGATGCTCGACTCCCCCTGAACGAGCGCGTTGACGACCGGCGCAAAAGGCCGATCTCGGTCGTCAATCTTACCTGCTCCTCGGACCTGCCATCCGTAAACCCTTTCAGCCTTGACCGCTCCAGCCTGATTCCGGCGACCCGCTCGATGGATGCCAGGGTGGATTCCTCTTCCGGGCTCACCAGCGTCAGCGCCGCGCCATCGCGGCCCGCCCGCGCTGTTCGTCCTACGCGGTGTATGTAATCGTCAGCAGTCGCAGGTACCTCGTAATTGACCACAAACGATATATCATCCACATCAATGCCGCGCGCCGCAACATCGGTAGCCACCAGCACCCGAACGCGTCCGGAGCGAAAGCTGTCCAAAGCGGTGTTGCGCTGCGACTGCGTCCGATCAGAATGAAGCGTGACGACTTCGTGCTTGTTAGCGGTAAGTATCCTCGCTACTCTGTCGGCCCCTCTCCTGGTCTGTGTAAACACCAGAAACGTTTCCCCCGCGTGCTGACGGAGCAGCGCGAGCAGCATTGGCGTCTTGGCGTGCGATAGCACCGCGAAGGCCTTCTGAGTGAGAGTCGCAACGGTGTTGGCCGAGCGGGTTGCTTCAACTCTGGCGTAGTTCGTCGCCAACTCCTGCGCCAGCCGCTCAACCTCTCGGGAAAGCGTGGCAGTCAATAACATCGTCTGACGCTTTATGGGAATGTGCTTGACGATGCGCCTGACCTGCGGGAGAAAGCCCATATCAAGCATTCGATCCGCTTCGTCGAGCACAAGCACCTCAATAGCCTTGAGCGGGACTGATCCTCGCTCGATCAAATCGTTCAAGCGGCCCGGGGTTGCGACTAGGATGTCAACGCCGGCGCGCAGCGCCTTGGTTTGTCTGGGGAGGCTCTCGCCGCCCACCACCGCAACGGTGCGAAGCCCGGCAGTGCGGCCGTAGACCTTCGCGGTTGCTTCAATTTGAAGAGCGAGCTCTCGCGTTGGCGCCAGCACAAGCGCGCGGGTCAGGCCGGGACCGCTCAGGCGTTGAATGATCGGGAGGAGAAAGGCCAGCGTCTTGCCGGAACCCGTCTCTGCCGAAGCCATAATGTTTCGTCCCGCAAGCGCGTGCGGTATCGTTTTCGTTTGAATCTCTGTTGGATCGGTGATGCCTAGTTTTCCTAGCGCATCCGCAAGCGGGGCACAGAGGCCGAGCTTGCTAAAACTGTTTAAACTCATGAATCTCTCTTTTTCGGTGCACTGCTTCAGCGGTTGCTGTTGCATCCATACGAAGCAGTGGTTCTTGAAATGTGTTTGCTGAAGGGTGCAGATTGGTGGAGTGTTTTGTTCTACTTGTTCCGTGCAATCGTCTCCGAGCAGCTGAATGACTGAAGAGGAGATGGGCAGGATGCAACTTCCGCCGATCCCATCCATCGCCCTTCAATCTGCGTATCGACCGGATTAGTAGCGGCCGCCGCCGCCACCGCGACCACCGCCGTAGCCACCGCGTCCACCACCACCGCCGCTGCTTCGGCCTCCGCCGTAGCCGCCACCACCACGATTGCCTGAACGCTCTTCGCGCGGCCGCGGTTCATTGACTGTAAGCGTGCGGCCATTCACCTCTGTTCCATTGAGCTGGGTGATAGCCTTATCAGCATCCTCGTTGCCCATCTCGACAAAAGCAAAGCCCTTCGAGCGACCGGTGTCCCGGTCCGTAATAACGTTAACTGAATCAACCTGACCAACCTGTTCAAACAGGGTGGTTAGGTCGCCTTCTGTCGTTTGATACGACAGATTTCCGACGTAGATCTTCTTACTCATAGTTCTCCTAAAACTGGTTATGAGGAACTTCCGAGGCTTTGCGGGAAAGAGGATGAGAAAGCAGAGTCAAACACTCTCCAAACAGTCAGCGGGAGGTCCCAAAACAAAAATCAACAGCAGCATTCGATCTGCTGAACTAACAGTAGGATCGTAACAGACAAATGCTGATAAGTCGAGGCTTATTTGGGGTAATAGTATTGGAGCTATGGACCGGTAGGACCTATGCCTGTTGACAAACGCAGTCGCCGGGCATTAGAACGAAGACGCTTCGGACGCGCTGCTCAAACGCAGTCACAACATTCTCCCGGATGGTGAACCATGAAATCATTCATCAAGGTCTGTTCGCTCGCGACGGTGATTGCCGTCGCACTCGTTGCTTGCACCTCCCCGAAGGAGGAGCCGAAAGTGTCTGAATCAAAAGCGCCCACCAGCCCTCTGGCCGCTAAGATCCGCCAGTTCGCTCCAACGGAGCTGTCGGCGGACACTTCGCATCTTTCTGAGAACGATCGCAAGGCTCTCGATAAACTCATCGAAGCGGCGAGACTGCTCGATCCACTCTTCCTGCGCCAGGTCTGGAGCGGAAATGAAGCGTTATGGAGAAAGCTGGAATCCGACGCGAGCCCCGAAGGTCGTGAGCGATTGCACTACTTTATGATCAACAAGGGTCCCTGGTCGCGTAACGAAAAGAACGAGCCGTTCATCGATGGAGTCCCGCACGAAAAGCCGCCGCAGGCAGGCTTCTACCCCGACGATATGACCAAGGATGAATTCAACGCGTGGGTGAGCGGCCTCTCAGAACAAGACAAGTTACGCGCGACGGGGTTCTTCACCGTCATAAGGCGAGGCCCGGACGGCAAGCTTAAGATCGTTCCCTATCACGAGGAGTATCGCGAGTTCCTGGAACCCGCCGCGAAACTCTTGAGAGAAGCAGCTGAGCTGACCACCAATCAGACCCTCAAGAACTTTCTGACAAAGCGCGCGGACGCGTTCCTGTCCGACGACTACTTCGCAAGCGACGTGGCCTGGATGGATTTGGATGCCCCGATCGATGTCACCATCGGGCCGTACGAAACATATGAAGACGAGCTTTTCGGATACAAAGCCGCTTTCGAAGCATTCATCACGCTGCGCGATGAAGCTGAATCCGCGAAGCTCGTCAAGTTCAGCGGCTACCTTCAGGAGCTCGAAAACAACCTGCCGATCGATCCGCGCTATCGCAATCCGAAGCTCGGGGCCGCCTCTCCGATTCGGGTTGTCGACAACGTCTTCTGTTCGGGCGATGGGAATCGCGGCGTGCAGACCGCGGCGTACAATCTCCCCAACGACGAACAGGTAGTCAAGGAGAAAGGCTCAAAACGGGTGATGCTCAAGAACGTTCAAGAGGCTAAGTTCAAACAGGTGCTGGTACCCATCTCAAAAGTGGTAATGGATCCGGCGCAGCAGTCTCAGATTTCGTTCGACGCGTTCTTCACTCACATACTCGCGCACGAGCTGATGCACGGGCTCGGTCCTCACAACATCAAGGTCGGAGGTCGCGACACAAACGTCAGAAAAGAGTTGAAGGAACTGTACTCGACCATCGAGGAGGCAAAAGCGGACATAACCGGGCTGTGGGCTTTGCAATACTTAATCGACAAAGGCTCAGTCGACCCGGCGATGGAGCGCGATCTGTACACAACTTATTTGACCAGTTCGTTTCGGTCGGTTCGCTTTGGGGTCAACGAAGCACACGGCAAAGGTCAGGCGATTCAGTTCAATTATCTGCTCGATGAAGGCGGGATCAAGGTGGACGACGCAGCCGGAACATACAGCATCGACACTTCGAAGATCAAAGCTGCCGTGCGCAAACTGACAACCGAGATACTGACGATCGAGGCCGAAGGCTCCTACGATAAGGCGAAAGCGATGCTCGACAAGTACGGGTTGATCAGACCGGCGATGCAAAAGGCGCTCGACAAGCTTAGCGGTGTACCGGTCGACATCGAACCGATCTTCACGCTCGCGAAGAGTAAATAAACGATCGAGACCTTGTGTAACTGAGGAGATTGATGCTCACTTCAGGAAGGCTTCATCGGCTCATTGCGTGGATGATCGCGATGCTCGCAGTCGCCTGCGCACCGCTGAGCGCTTTCGCACAACTGCGGATGACCGGTTTCTCGGTGACCGGGTCGAAGTCCCAGGCCGAGATCGAAACAAAGTTCAAGAGCATCCCTTCGCCCGACGAAGCCCGCAAGCATCATCGCTTTCTCACCGCCGAGCCGCATCCTGCCGGATCTGAGCGCAACAACGAACTCGCTCGTCACATCGCGGAACTCTGGAAGCAGCAAGGTTGGGAAGACGTCACTCTCCGACGGTACGATGTGCTCAACACCTTCCCGCGCGCCGTGTCTTGTGAAATGCTGAGTCCGGTCCGCTACAAGGCTACCCTTCGCGAAGATCCTTACGACATTGATCCCGACACAAAAGATCCCCGCGTGCAGTCGGCCTACACAGGGCTGTCGGCTTCGGGAGAAGTCACCGCACCAGTCGTATACGCGCACAGCGGCAACCCCGAAGACTACGATCTGCTGCGCAAACACGGCATCAACGTAAAGGGTAAGATCGTTCTGGTCCGCTACTCGAACCCTTACAGCTATCGCGGCTTCAAAGCGCTCACCGCCGAACGCGAAGGCGCCGCCGCGATGATCGTTTATTCCGATCCGCAAGAGGACGGCTTCAAACGCGGCAAAGTTTTCCCCGATGGTCCGTGGGGACCCGAAAGCCACATTCAGCGCGGCGCGATCACCTACGACTTCATGGTTCCGGGCGATCCTTTGACTCCCGGATGGGCTTCAGTCGAAGGCGCCAAACGAATCCCAATCGAGCAAGCGGTCTCAGTCCCGAAGATCATCGCGCTGCCGATGTCGTGGCGCGACGCGAAGCATATCCTCGAGAACATGGGCGGCCCCGAAGCTCCGAAGGATTGGCAGGGGGCCTTGCCGATCAAGTACAGGTTGGGGGGCGCGGCGACCGCTCACGTCAAAGTCGACATGGACAACGGCGTCCGTCCAAACTATGTCGTTGAAGCTCGCATTCGCGGATCGGAGTTTCCCGACGAGTGGATAGTGCTGGGCAATCACCGCGATGCCTGGGAATTCGGCGGAGTCGATCCCTCGAGCGGCACTGCTTCGATGATCGAAATGTCGCGAGCGCTGGGCGAGCTGAAGAAGCAAGGCATTCGACCGAAGCGAACGATCGTCATTTGCAGTTGGGACGGCGAAGAAGTAGGCCTCACGGGCTCGACCGAATGGGGCGAGCAATTCGCAGACGAGTTGAAAACGAAAGCCGTCGCTTATATCAACGTCGATTCATCCGCATCCGGGCCCAACTTTCGGCCCGACGCGGTGGCCTCGCTTGCGCCGCTGATCGTCGAAGTGAGCCGTTCGCTGGAGGCGCCGTCTGGCAGGAGTCTCTACGAAGAGTGGAAGGCCTCGATGTCGCGCGAGGAAAAGGAGACGAAGGATTCCAGCCTTGTGAACACTCGCATCGGAAGCGGCTCGGATCATACTGTGTTCTTGAACTTCCTCGGGCGGCCTACGATCGG
>DATLWF010000366.1:0-26249 GCA_035576605.1 Blastocatellia bacterium
GACGGCCCAGATAGATGCCCCCTGCCGCGATGGCAAGCGACAGCAGCATCAGCAGGTATTCTTTCGGGTCAGTGGCTTCGTGGCTGGCTTCGGAGTGACCGGCAGCAGATTCAGCAACAGATGTCTCGCCAGCCGGCGCCGCAGAAATGGCTCCGGAAGCTGCTTGCGTAGCGGCGTGCCCCGCCGCTGGCGCTTCGTGCACCTTCACGATAACTGGCTCAAGCCACCGCTCGAACATATTGATGTTAGCCCCGCCGGTCAACGCGTGAGGGATGCCAACCCACCCTACCACTAACGAGCCCACCGCCAACACAATAAGCGGGAGGGTCATGCTTCGCGGCGATTCGTGCGGCTCGAAGTGCCGGTGCGGTGCGGCGACTGCGTCCAGGCGGTCTGTCGTATCGTGCGCACCGACGTGCTCACCCGGCTGGTGGTATGGGCGATCGTCGGCAGCTGCAACCGTCGCGTCGTGAGGCGCCAAGCCTTTGTCATGCGCTGAGGCGTAAGCTTCATCAGCCTCACCTCCAGCGTGAACCTTGCGGAATCGCTCGTCTCCCCAGAACGTCAGGCCCATCAGGCGAGTCATGTAGAAAGCGGTTATTCCCGCGGTGATGAATCCAACGACCCACAAAATCCAGCCGCCGCCGAACACGCTCGTGGAAAAGGTCCTCCACAGAATCTCGTCTTTGGAGAAAAACCCGGCGAACGGGATGATGCCGCAAATCGCAAGCCAGCCCATGAGCATCGTCTTGTACGTAGTCGGCAGATACTTTTTCAACCCGCCCATTCGCGGCATCTCCTGCTCGTGATGCATGCCGTGAATGACCGAGCCCGATCCGAGGAAGAGCAGCGCTTTGAAGAACGCGTGCGTGAACACATGGAAGATCGCCCCGATGAACGCGCCAACTCCGGCGCCCAAAAACATGTATCCGAGTTGCGACACCGTCGAATAAGCCAGGACCTTCTTGATGTCGGTCTGGGTGATACCGATCGTCGCGGCGATGAACGCGGTCAGGCATCCGACCAGCGCGACAATCATCATCATCGTGACCGAGCGCTGGAAGATGAAGTTTGTGCGGGTCACCATGAACACGCCTGCGGTAACCATCGTCGCGGCGTGGATCAACGCGGATACCGGCGTAGGCCCAGCCATTGCGTCCGGCAGCCAGATAAAAAGCGGTATCTGTGCGCTCTTGCCCGTGGCGCCGATAAAAAGGCCAAGCGCAAGCCACGACATCAATCCGAATTGCCAGAGATTCTCTTTGGGATAAGCAGCCGAAAGGTTCGCTACGTCGTGAAACTGCAGCGTGCCGAACGTCGCGAAGACGCCGGCGATGGCCAACACCATTCCGAAATCGCCAATTCGGTTGACGACGAACGCCTTCTTCGACGCGTCGGCTGCCTCTTGTCTGTCGAAGTAGTAGCCGATGAGTAAGTATGAGCAAAGCCCGACGCCTTCCCAACCGATGAACATGATCATGAAGTTCGAGCCCATCACCAGCAGCAGCATCATGAACATGAACAGATTGAGATAAGCGAAGAATCGATAATAGCCCTTGTCGCCGTGCATATAGCCGGTGGCGAAGACGTGAATCCAGAAACCTACGAAAGTGACGATGAACATCATCACCAGCGAGAGCTGGTCTATCTGGTAGCTCCACTCAATGTTGAAATTCGTCAGCGCGCCTGCTTTTTGGCCTTGAGTGTTGTGCGCGGCGCCGCCAGGCAGCCAGGTGAACGAATGAGGAAACCCGGCGTTATCCTGGCTGGTAATAAACGGCTTGTCCTCGTTCGCGGGGTTGAAGCTCCAGTGATATTTGTAGAACGCCCCGAGCGTGAGCAGCATCGAAGCAAGGATCACCCCGCACGCGATGAGAGAGACTGTACGCTCGCTGAGACGGAGCTTGCGGCCCAGCAAAAAATTGAACAGGAAGCCGAACAGCGGAAGAACAGGGATAAGCCAGACGAGTTTGAGCATAAGGACTCGCGATCCGTGAAACGTGATCCGTGAAACGTGATCCGTGACGTATCCAGGTCCGGTCACGGATCACGTTTCACGCATCACGTTTCACGGTTTCTCGTTTCACGCGCTTCTCATTTCTACCATTTCAATAAATCTATCTCATCGATCGCGACGGTCTCGCGGTTGCGGAACATCGCGATGACGATGCCAAGCCCGACCGCCGCTTCTGCCGCAGCTACGACGATGATAAAGATAGTGAACACGGGCCCAGCAAGCGGATTCACCGCCAGGCCTTTCGCCATCAGCGCGTCCTTGTTCAGTTCAAGGTAGCGCGAGAACGCGATCAGGTTCAGGTTGACCGCGTTCAGAATCAGCTCGATCGACATGAAAATGATGATGATGTTGCGGCGCGACAACACTCCCGCCACCCCTACGACAAAAAGCAGAAAGCTCAGCATCAGAAAGTTGATGAGCGTAGGTTCGAATCGCTTGAGAAAAGGCTGCTGAGCCTGTAAGAGCACCGGGGCCACATAGGCAAGCGCGCCTATGATGATACTGATCACAGCGTCCCCTCCTCGGATTGCGAATTGCGGATTGCGAATTGCGGATTGGCCCTTGCGGCAAGATTAATTCGCAATCCGCAATCCGCAATTCGCAGTCCGCTATTCATAGTACTTCTCTTGTTTTGTTCCGCGCGCGAGCAATACCGCGCCTACCATCGCGACCAGCAACAGGAGTGATGCAACTTCGAAAGGCAAAGCCGCCTGGCGGTAAAGTTGTTCGCCGACTTCCTGAGTGTCTTTGGAAATATTCAACCCGGCGCCGGCGGTCGCTCGTTCGGTGCTTTCTGCCACCACCGGGGCGGTTGTCGCGCTCTCAGGTGGCCTGAAAGCCGCTTGCGCCGGATTCATTGCGAAATAGAACGAAACTGCAAGCAGCAACGCGATGATGACTGCGGGCCAGGTCTGTCCCGTGTACAGCCTGACCCGCGCTTCTTCTTCAGCGCGAGTCTGGACGAGCATGATCACGAACAGGAACAGGACCATCACGCCGCCGACGTATACGAGTATCTGGACTCCGGCCACGAACTCGGCGCGCAGAAGTATGAACAGCAGCGCAACGTTGACTAGTGTTGAAATGAGAAACAGAGCCGAGTGAACCGCCACTCGAGCGGTCACGACAAAGACAGCCATGAACAATGTCATGATCGCCAGAACATAGAACAGCGCAGCTTCCCACCCGTGTAATTGCATATAGGACCTATGTGACCAATATGACCAATATGAAAAATATGACCAATAGCCGATGATTATTTCGCATACCGGACGTAGTTAATGCCCTTCTCAAGCATCTCACGGTCCCACCGGAAGCCTGCGCGGTGGTACACCGCGAGCTCGAAGCTCTGCGTCAACTCGAGGCAATCTGTCGGACAAGCTTCCACGCACAGGTTGCAAAACATGCAGCGCGACGTGTCGAAGGTGAAAGTAGTGAGCACCTTCTTCTTGTTTACCTTTTCGCCTTCGCGAACTTCGCGCCGTATCGACCCGACGTCGATGCAATCGACCGGGCAGGCCAGCGCGCAAAGATCGCATGCGATGCACAGGGTGCTCCCGTTTTCGGGATCCAGATTCAACCGGGGCGCGCCGCGGAATCTCTCGGATACGCGCGCCGCTTCGAGCGGATACTGCTCAGTGTAGATGGCTTGATTCGGGTTGCCGCCATCGCGCGGCTCGTACAACGCTCGCGCATTGTACCTGAAGGTGACCATCAGCCCCTTGAATAGATCGAGCAACAAAAGCCGCTTGATCAACTGGCCGATTGTTCGTTTCGCTGGTGGTGTCTTTGCTGCTGACATAAAAATTACCTGCTTGAAAAAATTGCTACTGCCCTGCGATTTCTGCCGGACGAGGCTGCTCCTGCAACATCTTCTCGAGCCGCTCGCGGCGAAGCTGCATCTGAAGCTGGCGCTGATCGTGCAAGTTGAAGTCGCGCGATCGGCGGTTGATCGTAACCAGCAGCCCCCACACGATTGGAATTGTAACGATGAATGCGGTTCCGATGAAATAAACCATGCCCCACCCGGTCGGTACGAGTCGCTTGTTTACTTCGCGCATAAACCCCAGCAGGCCACCCTGCGCTTTCGGCAGCGCCAGCACGTACCAGATCCCGGTCAACACGATGTTGGCAAGCCCGGCGGGTATCATCCACTTCCACCCAAGCTCCATAAGTTGGTCGTACCGATAACGCGGCCACGTCCAGCGGAACCACATGTACGCGTAGATCAAGAGCATGATCTTCCCGGCGAAAACAATGATACTGAGGAAGGTGTGCAAGCTCGGATTCGAAATAGGCCCGATACCGAATAGCGAAGTGCCCGTGACACCCGGCAGCATCCACCCGCCCAGAAAGACAGTCACCGCGACCGCCGACGTCACGATCATCCCGGAATACTCAGCCATGAAAAACAGGGCCCATCTGAAGCCCGAATATTCAGTATGATAACCGGCCACCAGCTCGGATTCGGCTTCGGGCAGATCGAACGGGGCCCGGTTGGTCTCGCCCAACGCGCTGATAGCGTAGACAAGGAACCCCAGCGGTTGAAATAAGATGTACCACATGCCGTCGGCTCGTTGAGCCTCGATAATGCCCGACATCGAAAGCGTTTTTGCGAACATCAACGCGCCGATGATCGACAATCCCATTCCGATTTCGTAACTCACCATCTGGGCCGACGAACGAAGAGCGCCAAGCAGCGAATACTTCGAGTTCGATCCCCAACCGGCAAGCACGAGACCTAACACGCCGACCGATGAGACGGCGAGTATGAATAGAAGTCCGATGTTGACGTTCGCAATCGTCGCCCACGTCGCACCCCAGGGGATCACCGCCAGCACAACCAGCGCGGCCACAACGGACACGATCGGAGCGATTATGAACACCGCGCGATCCGCTTTGATCGGAATGATGTCTTCCTTGAGCAGAAGCTTGATTCCATCCGCGAGCGGCTGAAGCAAACCCCACGGTCCAACGCGCATCGGGCCGAGCCGCGCTTGCATGAAGGCCGATACTTTTCGCTCTAGATAGACGAGATAAGCGACCAGCGTCAGGACGATGAACAGAACGACGAGAATCTGGATGACGGGCCACAGTATGTATTCGGCCCAGAACGTGTTCGGCCGCCGTTCGCGAGTCAAGCTCACGACCCAATCGGGGGCGACCAGCAGCAGGATAGCTAAGATTGCTTGCATATCAAACAGATGTGAATCGTGATGCGTGAGGCGTCACATCACAGACCACGTTTCACGAATCACTCTTCACGCTCATCTATCCACTTCCCCAAGAACGATGTCCAGCGTTCCGATCAGCGCGACCACGTCGGCCACAAGATGCCCGATCGACATTCGCTTAAGCGATTGCAAATTAATGTAGGACGGCGGACGAATACGCATACGATAAGGCTTGCCCGTTCCATCGCTCACCATGAACACCCCGAGCTCGCCTTTGGGTCCCTCGATCGAGTGATATATTTCGCCGACCGGAGGTTTGATTATCTTCGGCACCTTGGCCATCACCGGACCCTCGGGCAATCCGTCGAGGGCTTGCTCGATGATCACCGCCGACTGTTTCATCTCTTCCATGCGGACGAGGTAGCGATCGTACGTATCGCCGTTCTCGCCGATCGGGATCTCAAAATTGAAGTCCGGATATGCCGAATAGGGCTGCGCTTTGCGAACGTCATATTTGACTCCGGATCCGCGCAGCGCCGGCCCGGTCAAGCTGAGATTGATAGCTTCTTCGGCCGGAAGGATGCCTATGCCGACAGTTCGCTGCAGCCAGATTCGGTTGGCGTTCAGCAGCGTCTCGTATTCATCGATCCGCGAGGGAAGGATCTTTAGGAAATCACGGACGCGAGCCTCGAACTCCGGGTATGCATCCCACCACAGCCCGCCAATGCGAAAAGCGTGCGCCGTGAGCCGCGCGCCTATGAAGTCTTCGAATATTTTGAGTATTTCTTCGCGCTCGCGGAAGCAGTACAGCAGCACGGTGACCGCTCCGATGTCCATCGCGTGAGTGCCCAGCCACAGGAGATGCGACGCGATGCGCTGAAGCTCCGTCAGGATGACCCGCAGGTACTCGGCTCGCTTGGGCACTTCGACCTGAAGCATCTTCTCGACGCCTTCAACGTAGCAAAGGTCGTTGGAAACCGCGGCCACGTAATCGAGCCGGTCCCAGTAAGGGGTGATCATCGCATAGGTGTCGTGCTCGCCGATCTTCTCAACGCCGCGATGGAGGAAGCCGATATCACAGTCGAGACCAACAACGGTTTCACCGTCGAGCTTCAATATCACTCGCAGCACCCCGTGCGTGGAAGGATGCTGCGGGCCCATGTTGAGCACCATCTCTTCGGCATCGAAGAGCGTTTCCTGACCTTTCGCTAGTTGCTGATCTTGCATATCGTCCGGATAAGGCGTTGAGCCGTTGGGTCAGCTCACCGCGACTGTCCATCCTCTATCGTCTTTCTGCGTATTTCACGTCGATAAGACTCGTGTCGTATTCGATCTCCCGGTAATCGAGGTGCTTGTCAGTCCATTCGTTGTCGCGATACTCGATCGGATACTCCTTGCGGAGCGGATGGCCCGGCCAATCCGAGGGCAGAAGAATTCGTCTCAGGTCCGGGTGGCCTTCGAACCGGATTCCGAACATGTCGAAGACCTCGCGCTCCATCCAATTCGCTCCAGCCCATATCGGCGTAACGCTCGGGCAGGCTTCACCGTCAGAAAGTGAAGCCTTCACTCGGAGCCTTCGATTCTTTGGCACCGAATATAGAAGTATAACGACCTCGAACTCCTGGCCCGCGCGCTCCGGCCAGTGAATCGCAGTCAGATCGGTGCACATATCGAACAAAGCCTCTTCATCATCGTGCAGAAAGCCGCAGAGCTCCAGGTAAGACTCCTTCTTTACACGAAGGATTTGCTGGCCGAGCGTCGCGACCGCTTCGGTGATCGCATCGCCAAAGCGCTCCCTGATCCGGTTGATCAGAGCATCATCGGTGATGTCGACGGTGATTACGGGACCCTTCTTCGCAGGAGGCGCCGCCGGCTTGTGACCTGCGGCAGGAACCGCTTTCGGGGGAGCAGGCTTCTCGGCAGCGGCAGGAGGTGATGGCTTCGCGGCGCCGGATTCTTCTCGCTGGGCCTTCTCACTCGCGGCGGGCGCTGACTGTCCAGTCTCGGCGCCTTCGATTGCCGGTTTGGTTAAGGAGATGTCCGGCTTGGCGGCATCTTCCTTTTCGACTGGGGGCCCTTTGTCAGCGCCTTGATTGGTCTCGTCTTCCATGCTCACCCGGGAACCGTGCGCAGACGTTTGCCGCGCGCTTCAACTCGTAACAGGACGGCTGTGACTGCTTTGAAAAGAAGTGCTGCCGGTCAAACCTAAGCTTATGATCGAGAAATGCTTTTAGCATGGCGTTGAAACTATTGTCAATCTAAGCAGCAAAAGAGGAGTACCGTGATGATCTGAGGTATGGGACAGTACTGACCGGGTGATCAAGCAAGCGCGCTTACGAATCAAAGTTCTGCTACGGTCGCTTCGACTGGAGCGGCGTACACACCGGGGTGCTTCGGTATCCTGCCCGGGTCAGGTGAGGGCGACGAATCTGCCGCCACCAGCGGCAGTCAACGCGCGCCTTATCGGCGGACCCGAGCAGGGAACTGATGTTCTCATCCGCAACGATAGCTCTGAGTTATTGACCTATTCTTGAACTGAGCTTGAAACGAAATGCCTGGGGAAACTGAAACCCTATGTGATTCTCTGTGGGGCTATGGTAAACAAAGGGCGTCACGCTTTGTGAGCAAATCACCTTTTATTCCAACGCCAGCTTCTTACTACCGAGCCGGGGTTGCCAAAGACAGGAGGTAGATCACTCGGGCTCTGCCATTCTGGCCCTTGGCAACCAGACGATAACCTCCACTGGGGGTCGCGACATTCCAGATCGCCTGCGAGTCTGTGGCGCGCAGAGCCAGCGAGGTGTCTCCCAATGCAGAGAACGGAAGCTCTTTGCTCGGACGCACAAACCCGGTTACCCAGACTACGCGTCCCCTGTCGTTGGTCTTCAAAGCGATGTAGGTATAGTTCGTTCCCTTCAGTTTCCATACTTGTTTGTGTCCACCCTCATCCTTGTCCTCATCCTTGTTTGTCGGGTCGTCGATAGCGACGCTGAGCCGCTCCAGCTTTTCACGCACGGCTTCGAGACTCACTCCAATGCCCACACCCAGGATTGAGTCGGTAACCCGCGGGCGTTTGCCTGTCTGTGCTGAAACAATCGGCGAGAGAATAAACAGAACGAGGAGGAACAAAGCAGGGGCCAGCCCTGAGCTGGGACTGGCCCGACGAATGTGACAAAGAAGATTCATCATTATGATTCAGCCTCCGTTTAGCGATGGACCTGAATATTTCCCTGGGACAAATTCCCGGCACGGCTGGAGTTGTGGGAACCAGTTATCTCGATCCGGAAGAAGTCGTTTCTGCCCGGATCGCCGTTATCTCGAACGGTCACCTCGAAATTCACTGGATCCCTTCCCACCATGCCTGTTCCGCTGAATGTGACCTCGTTGGGTCCAGTCTCGACGAAAGTCAGAATCTTCGTCGAAACCAGGTTAATGTTCTGCTCCTTGTCCTGATAATTCAGGTGACCACTCAACGAGTTGTCAGCATTGAAGCCGAAGTTGACCACCTTTGCGAGAATGCTTCCGCCTCCGGTCACCTTTACTATCGGGCCTGGCGGCGGCGGTGGTGGCGGCGGCGGCGGCGGCCCGCTTGAGCAACTTCCAAAGACAAACTGCGTACCGCCCCGAGTCACATCCCGCTTAGCGTTAACATTGGACGTGAAAGTCTGCCCGCGCAGGCCGACCAACACCGAACCCGGCCCAATAACCGGGCCGTGAGTAACAAACGGGTTCAGTCTGCTGACCAACACTTTCACGGTGATTGTGTCGGCCGTGGTGTCAAACGAGCCAACGTCTGCTGCTCCACGCGTCGTGTAGGTTAACGTACCGTCGGAGTTTCTTACGGTCGTGCCAAATGTATAAGAGGGTGCGCCTGCCGCGTCGGTAGAAGCACGCACGAAAAACTGGTCACCACGATCGGAGAGTCCAAATGTGTAGTCTCCGGTTGTACTCAGCGTGCTGTTCGGCGCGTTGGCGGTGAAGCTCATCCGCCAGTTTGACAGAGGCGCGGTTATAAGATCCGAAACCTTCATCGTCGCCACGAGCATGGATCCACTTGTTGTGTCTTCACACGAATACTTGATCGTGAGAATGTCGAGCGGATCATCGACATCAACTGTTCCAAGGAGTCCAATCGACACGTCATGCGCATAGTCGGTAACCTGCTCACCGCCTGGACCAGGTTGCGCCGGTGGTGGCGAGACACCCGGGTCAAATGGCCCTCCGCCGGGAACGGGCGCCGGAACGGTGGTGTTTTTGATGATGCTCGGTCCACTGATCTGACGCGCCACATAGGTGTAACCATCGAAGTCATTATGGTCATCCGTGTAGTCGATTACCGCTGCGCCTTTAGGATCGAATGAGATCTGGAAGTAGTCGAGCAGATTCCTATTCGCGGTCCCCAGGGTTCCTCCCGTTGAGATATTGCTGCCGTGAATGAAGTGATCGCTGGCAACAACCTGACGGAAGGTTGGAGAAGCGGAGGTCGCATTGAAACTCTGAGCAAAGAAGACCTGCCAATTGGCATTGTCGTTGTTAGACAGCTCTGTGGTTCCGTACCATGCGATGCCAACTGAGCCAGGCGTCGGTCCCGTCTCCAACCACGGCAACATACTCGTCTTTGTTTCCGCGCCGTCACTGACGCGAACCCGATCACTCCACGTGACTCCCTTGTCGCTTGAATGTCTGAGGTAGATGTCGTGGCCGTCCGAATAAGCGACGTACACCGTTCCATTAGGCGTTCCATCGTCTGCCACCTTGACAGGAAAGAAGATGTTCGCGACCCCGGGTTCGGGCGCTGCCTGGTGGCACTCGTACGACGCCGCCTCCATTGTGATCGGTAGGGTTGTGGTGCTATGGCAGACCTGCCCGGTGCTCCCGCTGATGTACACAGTTCCAGTAGCCTGATGGACGTCGATGTAGCCGACCTGGCCGATCGCTCCCGCAGTTTGCGCGGGACCAAACATGAACCCACCGTCAGTAGACCGTTGGATCATGGTTACGGCCGGCTCGAGTGTGCGATATAGAAGGTAAACGTTGTTACTGCCCTGGAACTCGAGCCATTGCCGATCGTCCCCTGGCGCACCACCGGTTGCGTTACCTAAAGGATTTAACTGGAAAGTTACTCCGCGATCGGTTGATTTTCCGGTCGAGATGTTGGCAGCCACGAGGCTCGAATAGGCGAGAGTCGCGGGACCTGATGCGTTCATACCGACCGCGAGATCCACGTCGCCGCCACCGTCCGCGCCAACAGACGTGGCATCGTCCATTGTGAACGAATCCGGTTGTCCTCGATAAACCGGATGGCGCATCAGCGGATCGTACGTCGAACTATCCGGCCGCAGGTCGAAATACCAGAGATCGACGCCGGCCGGCACGCCGCGAATGCCCGACACATAATGATTACCGCGGTTGTCTGTGCGGCTGCTCGGCTCGCCGTCACGCGTCGCAACCGGAGCTTTAACGGTGACGTTCGGGCTGAATGTGATTCCGCCTTTCAGATAGGTTGCAGTGCGCGACACCGGCTTATTCTCCACTGTCGCAGTCCCGTGATATTGGTCCGGCACAACTGTGAAATCGACGACGTGAACGAAGTAACTGCCGGTGCCTGTAGAGCTGGGATCGATAGACGTTGCTTCTTCTGTGCCCGGAGCCCCGTTACCGGATGACGCAACCACAGGATCGGCGGAGTCCAATACTCCATTATTGTTAGCGTCGTAATGTACATAGAGATCGTAATCGTTGGTCGGAATCATCCACGCGATTTTTATGGCTACGATTTTACCGGTCCAATCAGTTGGCAGACCGGAAACAGTCAGCGTGTAGAGATCGCAATTGACTCCGTCCAGGCAAGTGTCCTCGCCTGCGCTTGCGCCGCCTACCGCATTTCCATTCCAAGCCAGTGCCGGTCCTGCTGGTCCGATTGTGCCAGACGTAGGATTGGCCGCTTGTGACGAGGGCAGCGGGGCAAATAGTACGCTTAACGCAAAGATTAACGCGATAAGATAGCTCAATGAGCTTGAAGAAGAGGGCCAGGTTCTGGAAGCCAATCGCGGTTTTCTATTCGCATCGTGCCTGGAGAGGAGGTTGTGGAGACTCTTCTCTCCAATGGTAAGAAGTTTTCTCACACTCGGTTTCATTGTTGAGTCCCTCGTACGGCGATACATTGATTTGGCAAGGTCGCGCCGACCGGCGGTGCCAATTCCCGATGCAATCCGTTGGACTGCGTCGAGACAAACGCTTGATGGTTTGGCAGGTTGAGTGTTTTATCCCCCTGCCACGGTTCAGTTTATAGGTGCGCGATTGACGGATTCTTGAACTAATCTTGAACCGGTGAATCGAGCCCCGCGGACAAATAGAGCGCAGCGTTCCTCCCCAGGTTAACGCTGCGCTCTTTCTTAATGACCGCGGTCGCGGCCGCAAGCACGTCTAAATTCGCGCTTCACAGTAAGATTAACTCCAGGCACTTGAAAAATACTTGAACGGGCGTGACTCGCCCTGGCTATCGCGCCGTTTGTTGAAGAGTTGAAGCAGTCCAGGCAAGCTCCGATCGGGTCATCGAATCGAACAGGCGGAAGGTTCCAGTCGTTGTGATTCTCATCAAGTTGCGACTCAGAGCAACCGCAGCGTAACCGCGTGCAGAGGCGGGCACAAGGGCCCAGTCCGCAAATCCGGGGTTTGTGCCGGTCCACGACTGAGCCATCTGCTCAAGCCCGAGCACCTTCACCACAGCTATGGCGACTGTCAGGCGATCACACGCGTTTTGCGGATTGAAATACAATCCGGTTGCGGGCATAAGATTGCCGCTTGGCGAGTTCACAACGCTCTCGACAAACACCGCGTTGTCATCGGCGGGAACGTCCACAAAAGAAGGCGAGGACGGTAAGTATTGAGGCACGAGCGCGCCTGAGCCCAGCATCACCGCACGCGCTACATCGAGTCGCGTTACAGTCGCATTGGCGCCGAAGCCTCCCGAACATGCGGTCACCAGTCCAGTCCGCAACGCCCGCTTGATTGCTTGCTGGTCGGCCGTCGGGAGCTGACCTATGTCCGACAAATTGCCGTACTGCGCGCCGATGACTTCAATGGCACCGACAAATCTCTGCGGCGGGCTTGTCGGGCTGCCGGTGTTTCTTACGGTGATGGTCCAGGAGCCGGGGGCGGGATCGTTGAGGGACACTCCAGTCTTCTGTACCCCTTGTCCCGCAAGCAACGCAGCGGGCTTGGATGTCACCGTCTGACTGCCCCGCGCAACCGATACGCTGAGATTATTGCCAACCAGGTCCGCGTTGATCCAGGCGACTTGCACTGTGGAGAAGACGGAGTCCTCGGGCATCTGGAAAGTAGTTGAGTAGCTTGCTCCCGGAGCGACCACTCCGTTGAATCCACTGAGCGAACTTCGCGAGTAACTAACCCCCTGGTTAGCCAGGCCGCTGCGGAAGTTTCCGAACCGCGCGCTCGTCGCAGCCTTGCGAACCGCCGCATATGTGTTCAGGTAGCCGGCTCCGACTTCATAGCGAGAGTAAGCGAGCATGGGCGTCGCAGTAAGCTGGAGGATTTGCTTGATCTGGTCAGGCGTGAGTTGCGGAGCCGCCTCGAGCATCAACGCGATCGTACCCGCGACGTGAGGCGCGGCGAAGCTCGTACCCGAACTCATTGTGTAACGCGGCAGGTTTAAAGGAGCAATGTGCGTTATGTCACCCTCGGGTGAAACCAGTGCGCCTGCAAGCCCGGCCGTACCAACTACATTGATGCCAGTAGCCCGCGTCGACACTACGTTCTCGCCGGGTGCGATGAGAGTCGGATAGAACGTCCCGTAGCCTGCCGCGCCGCGCGACGAGAATTCCGATAGCGTCCTATCCTTCGTCCCGGACCCGACGCCGATCACCCAATCCGCTACTGAGTAAGGGTTAAGCGAGTTAGGCTGGTCGCCCCGATTTCCCGCCGAGAAGACCACCGAAATGCCGGAGTCGTGCATTACACTGGTCGCGATGTTAACCGGATCGTGCACATCGAAAAGGCCACTGATGCCGAAGCTGCAATTAACTACGCGAACATTTTTATCGACGCGGTGCGACAGAATGTAGTCGATCCCTGACAGCACATAAAACAGGCTGGCGTCGCCGACCCCCACACCAAGCAGCCTTGCGCCCGGGGCCATCCCGCCGTAGTAGCCGCCCGAGGCTACGCCGGTGCCCGCCAACACGCCGGCGACAAATGTTCCGTGACCCATGGTGAGATCGCTGTTGAGCAGCCCTTCAGCTACCGCCGCATACAGGAAGCCGGGCGCGCTTCCCTGAAAGTCCATCGTTCTGACGTTTTCAATCACTTGCGCGCCGAAGGCCAGATCCGGATGAGTAGCATCAATTCCAGTGTCGAGCACGGCCACCGTGACGCCTCTGCCGGAAAGCGGCAGACCGTTGTTGCGCGCGGTCAAAGATGTATCCGTGGTTACTCTTGCCTGACCCGTAAGCACTCGCGTGTCATGGGTAAAGAATTCAAAAGTCTTATTTGAATAGAGAGAACGAACCGAAGGAAGAGCCGATATCGCCGCGATCTGACTCTTCGTCGCGTTGATCATTACCATTGGCAGGTTGTGGAACCTGGTACCTCCAACGACTCCGGCGGCGCGGAGGTCATCCAGATCAGCGTCGGCGGGCATATGATGGAAGACCACAACAACGTTGACGGCGCTCGAATCGGGCAACAAGTTCAGCACGACAGCCAGCTCGGGGTCGAATCCCTGAAGCCCGACTGCGTCCGCTCCGGTCAGGACTACGCCTTCGGCGCCTGTGTATGTGAGCGAATCAGCTCCCGTGAGCACGACGCCGTCGGCTCCGGTCAGCACGACCCCATCGGCCCCGGTCAGCACGACTCCCTCAGCGCCAGTCAGCACGACGCCGTCGGCCCCGGTCAACACGACGCCGTCGGCTCCGGTCAGGACCACGCCCTGCCCTGGAACGAAAGTGATCCCCGCAAACACTGAGATTTCAGAGCTTATTATTAGAAGCAGTGACAATGCGACGGCGAAGCCTGGGGAGGTGATTCGTCTCATTTTTTGAGCTCCATCGCTACGCTTTTTGTTCTTTGTTTATAACCGCGGAGAGTATAGTGGCCCCACCTTGAAAAAAACTTGAACCCCAACCGTGTAAATCCTTCCCGCGTTTTCACCGCCCCACGGTCATCATTGCGCATGGCACGCACAGGGCTGCCAACATCTATGAACCTGATGAATGCACTGGGATTAACCCGGATGAGAAGGACCGGAAAAAAGTGACTTCCGGGTGATACGTGACTTGGAATGTTACACGGACGGCAGAGAGCCAAGTAAAAAGGTTCGTGAGGATGGCGCAAATGCCACTTCCAGCGAGTGCAAATTTGCAAGAATCGGCTCATTGTCAAGCGTGACAAAGTCACGGAATGCCGTTGGAGCAAACTCGGTGCCATGGCCAATTAGTTCCGTGTCAATAATTGGCTCATTGAGATCTATCTGAAATTGATCTTTTGGCATGAATTACTTGATCAGCGCCTCATACTTTGTGATTGTTGCGGGAAGCGGCGCGACCCCCAACTCGCTTCGAAGCAGCTTGCGTAGCCGGTCAAACTGTTCGATCGCTGCTGCTCGGTTGCCCATTCCCACGTAAGCCTCCATAACCTGGCAATGTGCGTCTTCTCGATAAGGATCGCGCTGCAGGATCTTCTGCGCATATCTGATCACCAGTTCGTGGTTGCCGCGACCGCCATAAAAAGCGGCAAGCTCCTTGAGTGCTTCCAGATAGAGATCGCGGTAGTGGTTTCGAAGCTCCTCCGCCCAGTCGCTGTAGAGTTCCTCAAGATAATCACCCCGGTAGAGTGAAACCGCTTCGACCGTCGTCTGTGCGGCGCCGTCACTGTCCCCACTCTGTCGCTTCTTTCTGGCGTCAGCTAGCAAGAGCTCGAATGACTCAATGTCAATCTGGTAACGGTATTGGGGATTCAGCAGATATGCTCCCTCACGATACTGGATGAAGTCCTTCTTGATGACCTGACCAAGATTGAGTGCCTTCCTCGCGTGCGAAATCATTGGATGGAAATTCTTCGCGATCGTATCAGCGTCGGCATCGGGCCAGAAGAGCTCCACCAGCGACTCCTTAGTTGCCCGGTGGTTGCGACGCGAGGCGACATAGCAGAGTATGTGCAACGACTTCGATAATCGCCATGCGTCTTCGGGCGATGGTGCTGCCTGGTTGCGGTAGACCTCGATTGGCCCAAGCATGTTTACAGTGAGGTCGAAATTGGGGCGCTCAATTATGGTTTTGAATTGAGGTTGAGCGGTTGTCGCGGCGATGCTTTGCGCAGGAACCGCGGTTCCTGGTTCCGTTGTCGCCGGGTCTTTAGGCGCCAGTCGCCCGAGGTAATCTCGAGCACATCCCGCGGCGATCGCCGCATGGAATAGCGCCGGCGACTGTGCAGCCTCCGAAGACAGCCAGTGCGAATAATCGAAGCGAAGCGACAACTCGACGGCAATCGCAAGCTTTGCAATCGATTCATCCCGCCTGCCCATCTCCCAGAACAACCGAGCCAGCGACGTGGTCGCGCGCGCTTCATAGTAATGAAGATTGTGGGCCTTGGTGAGCGCGGCAGCTTCCACAAGCGAGGCTTCGGCGGCATCAGTTCGTCCCGCGGCCATCTCGATCCGTCCGCGGGTAATAAGCGCCGTCACACGCTCTGAGGCCGAACCTTCGCGACGCGCCTGATAGTACATCTCGGCATCGCGTTCGGCCGCGGAGATTTGGCCCATTTGAAGAAACAGAGTGGCGCGCTCGTCGAGCAACTCTCGATCACTAAGCGACAGCCCTGCTTCACGGTATGAACGAGCGGCTTCATCGTAAAAATCAAGCGACTTGCTGAAATCACCTCGCTCTCGATAGAGGTTGCCGAATGCCTCGAGAGTTTCGGCGGTTGATGTTAGCAGGTTAAACATTCGGCAACGTTCGAGCGCGAGCTCCAGGTGCACCTCCGCTTCATCCAGCCGGCCCTGAACGATCTTGAGCCGCGCGAGGTTCAGGTGTGCTATCGCTTCCTGTGGAAAAGGCGCGCCCGGTTCTTGATGGTTGGCTTGTTGCACGACACTCGGGCGAGTTTCGATCATCTGGCTGATCCAGTGTATTGCTTCGTTCACGTCGCCTTCCATGAAGTATGGGAGTCCAAGGTTGTGCAGGACTATTCGAGCGAATCGATCATCACCCGCCTGCCGCGCCTCGTCGAGAGCCGACCGCCAGATTTCAGTTGCGCCATTGCTGTCCTGCGCCGACATGAAACGACAAAGCCCGATGATGTTGAAGCAGCGCGCGCGCAGGGAATGAAGATCCGGAGCAATCTCAATTGCCGCCGACGCCAGTTCGACGGCCTGGTCAAAGTCACCCGCGCGGCGAGCTATGTATGCTTTGCCTCGAAGAGACTCGGCTTCAACGTCGCGGTCACCCAACTCCCTGGCCAGGGGCGCCGCCCTGTCGTACAGCGCGAGCGCAAGCGCGCGGTCACCCTCGATCATAGCCACGTCAGCGGGGGCGATAAGCGCTCGAGGCCGGCTAATGAATGATTCTGGCGGCACGCGCTCGAACGCACGCTTTATCACTTCGAATCGTCCAAGCCTGACCAATTCCGGCCCTTCCTCGGCAAGCAGGTCCGCCAGAGCGGCGGTCGCCGAGGCTTCGGAGTAGTGGTGCACCGCAAGATCCCACTGCAAAACGCTCGCAAAATAGTCGGCGCACTGCCGGTGGAGCTGCTTGATTTCGTCGCCCCCCATCTCATTGGAAAGCCAACGCCTAAGGAAGCTGCGAAACAGCGGGTGCAACCGATACTCTTCTTCGCTCCCCGATGCATAGGTGTGTGTGACAAAGACATTCTGCCTGGCAAGCTCGCGCAACCTGGTTCGGTAATCGGTGGCGCCGAAGATCGCCTCGCACACTTCCGGCGAAATCCGCTCGAACATTGACAGCCGCGCTAACGTCAGTCGCGTCTCGGCAGGCTCTGACTGAAGCACTTCTTCAGCAAAATAGTCGAATATATCAATCTCTGATTGTTGCAGCGCGCTCACCGCCTCCGCTTTGCTGATGAGGGCCGGATCGTGGTCGGTCACCCGCTCGATCGACTGCTGAATCAATTGGAGGCCGGTGATCCATCCTTCGGTCTTCTCGTAGAACTGCGTAATCAGGTCGGGTGGAAGTGTTCGCCGAAACGTTTCCACGAAGAGCTTACTGACCTCTTCGGGCACAAACAACAGGTCCTGGCGCTCGATGATCCCAACCAGGCCTTTGCTTCTCAGCCGGCTCACTGAGAGGTTCGGCATCGTCCGGCTCATCAAGATGATGTGCAATACATCGGGTAAATACTGAACCAGCCGGTCCACCGCTATTCCGATTGGAGTAGATTTGTCGGCGTGGTGGAAATCATCCATCACAAGGATTGTCTTTTGCTCGATTTGTTCGCTGACTTCGGTAACAAAGACATCCGCGAGCTGATCGGCTTTCGATGAGAGATCCTCGGTCTCTCTCATAAAGCCCAGCACCGCCTGGCCGAATTCAGGGTAGAGGCGCCGCAGCCCGTAGACCAAATAGCCGAAGAAAACGCCGAGGTCTTCGTCTGACGGGTCAATCTGATACCAGACAAACGGTATATGGCACGATGGAACGAACTCAGCTACTAGAGTCGTCTTGCCGCAGCCTGCGTTCGCGCAGACTATAGTCGCCGGACCGTCGAGGTAGGACTTCATTCGCGCCACCAACCGCGGTCGAGGCAACACGTGCCTTCCAAGTCGAGGCGGCAGAAGTTTGGTTTTCAAAAAAAGCTGGGGCTGCATAAGCGAATCAGCCGGGCCGGTCGAATCAATCGGTCAGCGACATCACACATTCAAAGGGGAGGCGATCACTTCAGCTTTCCCCACTGCAACATGAACCGAAAGGGTTCGGAAATGCCAGGCGCTATCGTACTACAACACGCGGTAGAGCGCACACCGAAGCAGTCAGAGAAGTCTTGCTGTTGTTCGGGGATCTGCGGATCCTGATCCCGTCGGGGCACTGATGGGGGTTCGAAAAGGATGATCCCGACTGCGAATTGGCTGCTGCGTTGACACTGATAGAGGGCTGAGATAAACTGCAAATACTCTGAGTTTTGAGCAGAAAGTCATCAAACGCTGGGGGCTTGCATCATGCTCCGGTGCCAACGAACGATCGGAAGGCATCATTGTCACTGGGTCGCACGTAGCCCGCAAGCGATTGGAGGGAAATTCAATGTTTCGCATGAGTCTAGTTAGAGCGGCCGGCCTTGCTGCAGCGGTCGTGTTGCTGTCGACGGTTGTCCTCGCGCAGACCTCCCAGGTTGAAGGAACCGTCAAGCTCAAAGGGGCGGACGGCTCGTTAAAGCCTGCCCCTGGAGTGCTGATTGACATCTACCGCATCGACATAAAGGGGCACTACGATGTTAAGACCGATAAGAACGGTCACTTCGTACGGCTGGGTTTGCCGATCCAGGGAACGTACCTGTTTGTCTTCTCGGGGCCCGGGGCGTCGCCAACCTGGATGAACAACGTTCGCATAGCGCAGATGCCGGTTGTTGACACTACACTGGATCCCGGGGACGGGCGCACGCTGACGCTCGAAGAAATCCAGAAGCAAATAGCGCAGCAGAAGTCAGGAGGCGGCGGAGGAGGGGGAGGAGCCCCAGCCGCGCCTAAGGCGTTATCTCCCGCGGACAAGGCGAAGATGGAAGCGGCTCAAAAGGAAATGGAGGCGAATGCCAAAGAAGGCAAAGAACTCCAGGCGAGCTTTGATTCTGCCGTCAAGCACTTCAATGAAGGCGTGAAACTGAAGGCGGCTAGCAACTATGAAGCAGCCCTCAGTGAATTCGAAGAGTCGACCAAGCTCGATCCAAGCAAGAACAAAAATTTTATCGAGATCGGGCACCGGGCAAATGCTCAGGTAGCGGAAACTCACTACCAGATTGGGGCCGACAAATTCAACAAGAAGGATCGAGACGGCGCCAAGCCCCATTTTGAACAAGCGGTGACGTCAATTAACAAGGCCATTGCTGTGGCGTCCACTGCTACAGACGACCCGACGGTGACCGCTGACTTGATCACTTACTACAGCATTCTCGATAAGAACGCTCAAATCCTTGTCGAGAACTACGGCCAGGCCAATCTTGTTGACGCTACGGTTAAGGATCTTGACAAGGCAGAAACGATCGACGCCGCTAATAAGAACAAGTGGGGAGTGTTGAAGGCCGACTTGTATCGATCTGGAGGCCGGACTGACGAAGCAGTCGCGGCGTACAAAAAGGTTTTGGCTGCTGATCCCAACTACGCCGATGCGATTTACGGCTTGGGGCTCACGCTTATCGGCAGTAGTGAACGGGCACAGATTCAGGAAGGGGCGAATGCGCTTGCAGAGTTTCTCGCCAAAGCGCCCGCTACCGACAAGCGTGTGCCCATCGTCAAGAGTTCGCTTGAGGAGCTAAAGAACGGTTTGAAGATAGAAGCCGAGAAGCCCGCCGCTCCGGCAAAGGGGCGTAAGAAGCCATAACACATTGCTTTGACGCAGTAAGTTTGAGGAAGAGCCACGCCACCGTGGCTCTTCCTCACGAACCAACCCTCGTAGTTTCTCCCCCAGGCAGGTATGAAGTTGCGCCGACTTTATTAAGTGGCCGGCTCGCCTGCAAGAGTCTTGACCTCATTGCGGCCTTCTGATACATCCCATGTTTATCGAAGGCAGACCAGAGAGCGGATGAAAGAGAGTGCGCTACATCGGGGACTTGCGGTAGCTTGCATGGTGCTGGCCGCTTCTGCGCTGCTGTTGGCCAGCGGAATTCCGCACGCATTAGTCTCCGCTCGCGCAACTCGATCCAACACGCACTCGATTGGACTTGATGACGAACGTCGGGGGAAACACGCCGCCCTGAAGCTTCATCTTGCTTCGATCCATGCGACTGAGTTTCAAGATTCGCTAACCGTCCTCGCTCGGCTGGATGAGCAGGGGGCGCTCGACGTTTGGCGGATCGCCCTGAGCAATGCCGACCCACGACTTCGGCGGCAGGCCTGGATCAGGTATCGCGAGGTTCAATCAGAGCTCTCGCGAAAGGAATTCGTGCCGCAGATCGCGCGCATCAATGCGCCCTCCGCCGAGGTGTCACGCCTCGCAAAGTCGAGTGGCCTGGATGTGACGATCTGGTCCACCGGCGACGTTCAAACGATCGCCGCCGTGCCTCCTTATTTGATTGAGCGCTTACGAAACGAAGGCATCGGGATCGACGTCATCTACGATTCAGTAGCCGCGTGGCAAAGGGCTCGCGCAAACGGTGATTCGGCCGCCCAGGCGATCACACCTCAATACCTGTCAACCGGCGCTGACTCGGCGTCTCAGATACGCGTTGCCGTGATCGATCTTGCCAATCGCGGTGCAGCCGCGGCGGGCTACTCGGACTGGCTGGGCGACGGCGAAAACATCCTCATGCGCGACGGGTCTCGCCTGGCTTATCTGGATATTTTTCTCTCAGACGGCTCGCCGGCTTCGATCGACTCTCACATCGCCGAGCAGTACATTCGTCGCGGATATAAGCTGGAGGGATTCTATACTCCCGAAGAGTTTGCCGATCGTGCGCCAAAGCTGTTCCCGGGTAAGAGCTTCGACGCCGGCCGCCGACCGAAACCGGCGCCAGCCGGCGGGGTCAGCATCGCGCTGGCGAACGGAAAGTTCCATAGCTACGATGAGACGCTCGCCGAGTTCAAGTCACTTGCCACCGCGCATCCCGACCTGGCGCGGTATTCCAGACTGGGCTCCAGTTTCGAAGGCAGAGAAATCTTCGCGCTCAAGATCAGCAAGGATGCTTCGGTGGACGACGTCAGCAAGCCGGATGTGTTGATCACCGGACTGCACCATGCGCGCGAGTGGATATCCGTCGAATCCCCGGTCTACTTCGCAAACCGACTCGTGAGTGGATATACGACTGATGACTCGGTCAAGTACCTGGTCGACCATCTTCAAATATGGATCGTTCCTATAATGAACCCGGATGGCCTCACCTACACTCAGAACTCGCCTAACGACCAGATGGACCAGATTCGGTTATGGCGGAAGAATCGGCGGCCGATTCCGACCGGGAGTTGTCCTTCAGCGATAGGCGTGGACCTGAATCGCAACTATAGCTATCAGTGGAGAACACGAGACGACGCTCCCTGTGACGACTATTGCACTGATCGAAGCTGTCTGAACGACGATATTGGCGGGAGCGACGATCCAACAAGCGAAATTTATCGCGGGCCCAAGGCGGAGAGCGAGCTTGAAGTTAAAGCAATCAAATCGCTGGTAGATGATCCCAATCGCCATTTCCGGGCTCAACTCGATTATCATAATTTTGCCCAACTGATTCTCTATCCCTGGGGATATGCGCCTTTTGGCACAGATGACAGTAATACGCTTTCTCAACTCGCACAGCAGATGTCGGATGCGGTCTTCAGCGTAGACCGGCAGCGCTATCGCCCTGAGCAGGCGGTTGATCTTTACGCCCTGACCGGTTCGTCGATTGACTATGCTTACGGGGCCAATCACGTTCCCGCGCCGTTCGTCGTCGAGATGCGGCCCGACTGCTGCAACTTCAGCGTATCCGAGAGCCAAATACCGGTGGTTAACCAGGAGAACTGGGCGGGTGCGCAAGGGCTGCTGAACTGGGCGACCGGTCCGCCGATACTCGAATCGGTCAAAGCATACACGCCGGGAGCCGACGGCGCTTTCTCAAGGTTGGTATATTCGGCACGTTGGATCTCGTCACCTGACAATGCCACTCAGCGACAAATGAGCGTCGACACGCGGTTCCCCGGGATCGATCCCAGCCGCCTGCAAGTCCGTCTCCAGTTCTCGAGGCCCATGAATACGTCGCTGACCCCTCGCGCCACACTCGGTCGCGACGCGCATCTCGACGAAGTGACGCTGTCGGCGGTTAGCGAAGACGAGGGGTGGCAGAGGACCGCTTACGCGAACGACACCTGGGTCGGCGAAACCGTGTTGATTGACGACGGGAACCTGATCAGCCCGTGGCGGCTTGCGGTATCGGCTACTGACTCACTGGGTTCAATGCTCGATGCGGTGCCGGGCACGATTGCAAGCTACACGGCAGGCTTGAGTCACTGGGAGAACTACGAAGACTCGACCGGCGAAGGCAACAACGGCGGCGTTGATACGCTGCACACGATGGCGCCCGGTGTGCGCGGGGATTTCCCGAGCTTTCTCATCGGATCGCCGGGTGCCGGCGAGCGCCTGGCGGGCGGTGACGACTACATAGTTGGTTGGACGGCGCCAAATGCCCCTGGTTACCCGCAGTTGCTGACGCTTTCCACCGACGGCGGCGTGAGCTTTGCTCCCCTGGCTCAGAACATCCCCTCGGATGCCCAGCGTTTCCGGGTCACCATGCCTCGAGTGGCTACCTCTCGAGCGCGCATTGGCCTGCTGGCGGTTGAACCCGTCTTTCACAATCCGACGGCGGCGGTAAGCGAGGCAGACTTTTCCATCGGCTTGAACGTTGGTTCAAACGTTGACATCAGTTTTGTCTCTTCTGAGCGGGTGGATCTTAACTGGTCCGCCACGTCTTCGGATGAGCCGCCGAATACGGCGAGTGGAGCCTCACGATTGATTGTGAACTTGAGAATCGTTAACCGGGGCAACACGCCGATCGTGAGTCCCTTCCTGCGAGTCGCCGAGCTAACCCGCAACGTCCTGCTGACTCGCGAGCCGAAATCAAACTGGACTGAGGGAGCTCGCCTGAATGTTGACGCCGGTAGCGACAACACGCTCTCGCCCGGAGAGGCCGCGGACGTCCGTCTGGTAGTGGGTTTGCTTGCGGCAAAGAAATTCTTCCTCTCGGTGGAGATGTACGGTGTGCCAGGTGTACCGATCGTTCCCGCCAGCGCGGTCAACGTATGGAGCGGGAAGCCGCGAACCAGATAAAGATAAGGCCCACGAGTAAGAGTCAAGATTCATTTTCTATATTTTCTATTTTCTATTTTCTATTTGTCATCGGCAAAAGGAGTCGAGTTGCGAGTGACGATGAAAAATAGAAAATAGAAAATAGAAAATAGTTCGTTACTGCCACGCGACGGTTGCCAAGCCCGCAGCAGCGGCGAGGTGGTCGAATCGTATTGCTTCGCCTGTAAGGTCCATTCCAAATTCCGCCGGGTCCACCGCGCGAGGCTCACTGTCGAGCGCGTCGGCGACGGCGCGCCGGGCTTCCGCCAAATCAATCCCACCCAGCACCAGGATCCGCGTTAACGTGTTCGTTGCTCCGCTTCCGTCAACCAACCTGTCGCGATAGTACAACGCAAAGCGATGCAACTCATCGGCGATCGACTCTGGCTCACACACAAATGTTCGCACGAGAACCGGATCACCGTTTCGCACAATCAGGGAAGTGAAGCCGCTCCGATTTGCCGACACCAGAATCTTGTCGCCGGGCGCGTCGTCCCAAATCAGCCACTGCGCTTCGCCCATGTGGCGCGGCAATATCAGCCCCGCGCTCCATCCCATCCCGGCAAATACAGACTCGTACTGCGAAAGGACTTCATTGTGGGCGACTGTCACCACGTATCGGTCCTGGCCGCCCGCCGGGTTCATCCGCTGGCGCGAAATGCGCAGCTCCTTTGCAGGCGTGGCGATCACGCGCTCAATCTTCCATGAAATGACCTCATTCAACTCGCGACGGCTGGAGGGCCTGCTCTCCAGGGCGACGACAAGCGTTCGTGCGGTAGCGTCGGGCAAGGCGACCGACCAGCGCTTCTTGTTTAAGAGTCCGGCGGCTTCGGCGGTTTGGGCAATGGTCTGAGCCAGCTCACCCGTGTCTTGAATGTTCAAGGTGTCAAAGGCCGGAGTGATCAGTCCGGAAGGAAGCTGGGTGACGGCGCTCGAGGCGAGCGAGAAACCGTGCCGTCCACGGCGCAGATCGACTACCGCGAAGTTGTCATCCACGAAACCGGCCGCTGTACTGGGCGCGGGAGGCGCAAGGAAGAATCTGCGTAGGACTGACATCGCAACAGAGCAACAGGAAAAAAGCAGGCACCCAATTTCATTACCTTACTTTTAACTTTTCTGCTTCTGCCTTTCTCCCTTTCTTAGTAATCCTTGTAAGCGATGCCGTCGGTACCTTCACCGCCGGCAGCGCTGTGAACATCGACTACGCCTGTACCGCCGTCGCGCGAGACCGTGTCCTCGCCCATATCGACGACCCAGTCCTTTTCTCCGGTGATGGGATCCGGCGGCACGTCACGCATGTAATTCGCGCTCACGAGATCTTCGAGCGCCTGGGGAAGCTTTTCTTTATCAGCCGCGTACTGGTCTATCATCTTGCGCATGGTCCGAAGGTCTTCTTTCAGTATCGTTTCGCGTGCTTTGATTTGGATTTTCTGGTAAGCGACGACGCTCACTGCAGCGAGCACGACGATGATGGTCATGACCATAACCAGTTCGAGCAGCGTGAACCCAGAGGAATTGCGAATTGCGAATTGCGAATTGCGACCTGGGGCGGGCGATTCCCCTGCGCCAATCCGAAATTCGCAATTCGCAATTCGCGGTTCAGTTTCGTTTCTCATTACCAATCCTTGTACTTAGTTCCGTTGAGCGCGACGCCGTCGCTCTTGGTGTAGACATCGAATACGTCTTCGCCTCCCCAGGACGTCGAATCTGGTTTGTCTTTGTAGGACCTCAGGCCCCATTCGGTGGTCCCGGTCAGCGGATCAATCGGAAGCCGGCGCAAAAACCGCACTCGAGCTTCGCTTGTGCCCACAACGTTCGCGGGCGTAAACCCATCAACCAACAGTTTTAGTTCCTTCGGAAAGCCGGTCGGTGTCTTCCACTCGATTGGGATTGCGGTGCCGTTACTTTGGTCGTTGTAGACCTTGTATCGATCGATGGCCTGCCGCAATTGCCGAAGCGCGAGCCTCAAGTCGGCCTCACGTTCGCGCCTCACTGTGTTGCGCACCATGGGGACCGCGGCGGCAGTCAACACAGATAGGATAATCATGACTATTATTATCTCGAGGAGGGTGAAGCCGCGAGCGGAGTTTTGAATCGCTAATTGCGAATTGCGAATTGCGCCGCAGTTCACCGCTCCATCAATTCGAGATCCGAGATTCGAAATTCGACATTCCGTGCTGCTCATCGAATATCAACCTGCGACGATTGTACCTTGATAGGAACCGGTTGTCCGCTGGAGTTGCGGAATTGCGTCTGCTGCTCGTTGAGCACCAGCGGCGATTGACCCGTTCCCTTAACAATAAACTCCACCAGGCATAACTGACCTCGCGCCGGAACGGCGGGCGTACCTTGCGGTCTGTCCATCTGGATATTGACCACTCCTCCCTCGGCCGTAAACTGAAGCTCGGCTCGCGCGCCCGCGCTCAACATTCCGCTGTCGCGCACGCCCTTTACCTCCAACAGCGATCCGTCATAACTAAGGGTGATGTGCGCCGAGGACACTTCACCGTTGCCATTGACGAATATGGCGGCGTAGAGGGCCTGCCCCTTGGTGGCGACGGCCGACGTAGGCCTCACGTAAACCATCAACGGAGCTGTCGACTTCTGGTTCGCGGCCGTGGTGTCGTCATCATCGTCGTCATCATCATCCAGTGGCTTGTTAGCTTTATTCACCTGGACAGAATCGGCTCCCGGATTGGAGACCGGGACACCCGGTCTGGAAACCTGACTTTTTATTACGTTTGGCTTCAGGGCCTGACCCGGCGGCGGAGTCACTACGACGCCCGGGGAGCTTGTGTTAACGATCGGCGGCGCGCTGACTGGTTGAGTCTGAGTCTTTGGTTCAGTCGGCGCCGGGGTCGGGTTCTCGGCCACCTGATTTGGCTGCACGTCTTCCTGATCCGCAAGATAAAGAATCTGCTCGATTTTCAACTGATTGCTTGAGTTCTGCTGATCGCCAGCGAGCCTCGCCAGATGATCTCGTTCGGTTATGTCGGCTCGACGAAGTATGTGAGGAGTGACCGTGATCACAACGTCGCTCTGCGTATCCTTTGTCTCAGGTGTTGAAAA
>DATLWF010000367.1:0-17241 GCA_035576605.1 Blastocatellia bacterium
CTGCAACTTGCAATCTTCAATTTTCAATTTGCAGTTTTCAATTTTCAACTTTCAATTGTTTTCGGTTTTGAATTCTCGCGCCCTCACACCCCTTCTCGTGTCCTGGTTTGCTTCTGCACGCTTGCGAGGGACTCAAGCACATCATCGAGGATCGAGTCCGTGCTCAGACCGTCAGCCTCGCCTTCAAAGTTCAAGATGATCCGGTGACGCAAGGACGGCTTCGCGACGGTGATAATATCCGCGGTGCTTACGTTGTAGCGGCCCGCCAACAACGCACGCGCCTTCGCCGTAAGCACCATCGCCTGCGCGCCGCGCGGGCTCGCTCCGTATCGGACGTACTTGCGCACCGACTCCGGCGCGTCTTCGCCATCGGGATGCGTCCTCAGGAGCAGGTCGGCCGCCAGTTCTTCCACGTGAGGGGCAATGATCACCTGTCGAACAAGCCTCCGCATCCCAGTCAGTTCATCCGGCGTGAGAATGTTCTCCGCGTGCGGTAAGTCTTCGGCCGTCGTGCGCCGCAGCACTTCAATCAGGTCCGAGCGCGTCGGGTAATCGATGACCAGTTTGTAGATGAACCGATCGAGCTGGGCTTCCGGCAGCGGATAGGTGCCCTCCATTTCGAGCGGGTTCTGAGTCGCCAAAACAAAGAACACTCCGTCAAGCGGATATGTAGTCCCACCGACCGTAACTTGTCTTTCCTGCATTGCTTCAAGCAGAGCTGATTGTGTCTTTGGTGTTGCGCGGTTTACTTCGTCGGCTAACAGGAGGTTGGTGAATACGGGACCGGGCTGAAATCGAAACATCTTCTCGCCGGTCTCGTCTTCAATGATGATATTGGTGCCCACGATGTCGGCGGGCATAAGGTCAGGCGTGAATTGCACGCGCGCGAAGTCGAGACCCATCGTTTCGCCGAGGGTTCGCACCAGCAGTGTCTTTCCAAGTCCGGGAACACCTTCCAGCAGAACGTGCCCGCCTGCCATCAACGCAAGCAGAACACCTTCGACGATCTCTTGCTGACCAACGATCACGCGGGCGATCTCAGACCGAAGCGCGCCGAACTTGCCGACGTAATCCTGGACCCTTTCTTTTATTTCACCAAGAGTCTGCATACGAAATTGGTCCGTAGTCCGTAATCCGTAGTCCGTAGTTCGTAGTTGGTGGCTCAAAACCAAAAGCGAGTCCGCCAAGAACTACGGACTGTTGACCACGGACTACGAACTCTTTTCACCACGGCATCCGAAGCCTGACGATGTCCTTCATCTGAACAAGGTGGTTGAGGTCGTTGCCTTTGATCTGTCGCACGACGAGTTGCTCGACCGTCATCGGGCCATCGGTCGAGTGTGTGCCGCCACGAGACCAGGCGTCCGTCGGAGCGCCTTCCAGAGTCTGAATGGTCTCCCATCGAAGCCGCTTGAACTCTTCCAGAGCGGCCTTCGCATCCTGATTGATGTAGTCGGTTTCGATTGCGATTTTGTCCTGATCCACACTCACGAGCAGCGGATTCTCCTCGGTGAGGATTCTCCGATAGCGCGCTAGGTATGCCAATCGCTCCATATCGCGAAGGTGACACATGATTTCTTTGACCGACCATTTGTTCGGGATCGGTCGCCACCTCAACGTCTCTTCGTCGAGGTCCTTGAGCAAATCCTCGAGCTCGTTTGGAAGTGATTTGAGGTTGCTTAACAACCGGTCTTTGTCTCTCTGATCCATCTTGTTCTCCTCAACTGATAATTCGCATCGGCGCAGTTCAGGCTGTCGGAGCCTTGCCGTTTCTAGTGAATAAAAGGATCACAGGTCGGGAAGGGCGCCCTCGCCCTCGTTGATGAACCCAGGACATCGAACAACAGCGGGGCTGACCACCTTCCCGACTTGTGATCCTTCCCAAAGCGGGTCGACTTTCATTTCTTCGCATCGGGATTGATCGCATCGAAATACTTGCGAACCACCGATCGCAAGTTGGGCGGCACTTGACTTCGTTGAACCGACCGCTCGGCCTCGCGGCGATACTGCGGATAAGCCGACGAATACGGCGTGCGCACAGCTCCGACCGCCGCTTTCGTCTGGAGGTACAAGTACTCGCCGCCAGAACCCTGCTGAAGCTTACCCTTCAAGCTCGATTCTCTTCCCTGCCTTGCGAACCGTCGATCGGCGGCTGTCTCCGACTTCTCGGGAGCTCCGCCCGTGTTAGCTCGATTGCTGGGCGCGTCCTGATTGCGCGCGCGAGTCTCTTCGTCTCGCATCCCTGATCTACCGCTCGGTTGGCCGTCGTCCTGCCGACGCTTCTCGTCTCGCACACGCGCGAACTGCCCAGCTAGCCCCGCAACCATCTCCTTCGCTTGCTGGTTCTCCATCAACAAGCGGGCCGCCGCGTCGAGCTCTTGTTTGAGCTTCTCCTGGTTTCCGAGCTCACGTGCCACCTGCTCGATCTGCTCAGGACGGATCTGACGGGCCATTTTCTCAAGCGCTTGCTGCAGCTCCTTCGACTGTGCGAGCGGCGCCAAATCGCGAGAAAGGGACTCGGCAGCTTTTCGAAGCTTCTCGATATCCGCCGGACTTAGTTCGTTCGCGCGAAGCTCCGCGGCCTTCTTCAATAACTCCGAAGATATTCTCGGCAGCGCCTTCGCCGCTTGCTCCGCCAACGAGTTTGGCACAGTTTTAAGCACATCCAATGAACCTGCTGGTTGTTCACTCGGCTGTTTATCGTCAGCCTTCCGCTCACCGGTGTTCAGGTCACCATTCTTCGGTCCGTCAGCCTTCAGGTCGGAAGTCTTCTGCTCAGCCGGCTTCTGATCACCGGAAGCCCCGGGTTCGCCGGCGGTTTCTTTCGCAACGTTCGGATCATGCCTGATAGAATCAGTTCCAACTGAATCGGCCTTCAGATGCTTCCCTGGAACTGGCTCCTGTGGCCGGTTCTGGGGCTCTGCTCCTGACTGTCCTTTGGTCTTCGCCCTCCCGGTCTTAGGTTGATCGCCTTTGGTTGGCGCCTCGGTCCGGGAACCGGAGGGTCGCGATTTGAGCGCTTTCTCCGGAGAGGAATCAGAAGGCTTTTGTCCGTCGCTCGGAGGCGCCGCTCGGGTTTCGTTGTTGGGCTCTCGTTTCGAAGCGGCGGCCAGCTCATCAGCCGGCGAAGCGAGTCGGCTTTCATCCGCCTCGAGTCTTTTGCGTTGGGGTGTCGCTAATGTCGAGAGCGCGGCGCCGAGTCGACGGTCCGCGAGGCTGACGATCTCATCCGCGCGCGTGCTCGCAAGATCATCATGCCTCCGTCGTATGCGCCCCTCAAGCGAGCTCAACCTCCTCAAGGCCTCCGCGCGAGTCGCGGGCGAACGCCGGAATCCTCGTCCAAGCTCAGCTTGTTCTTTCGCCAATGTTGCGGTCTCGGTTCCAGGCGGCACCGCCTGCTCGACATCTGCGGAAGTCTGCTCCAGATGCTCACCCGCATTTTCAATGTCAGCGCGCTCTGCAGCCAATGCTTCGGCGACTGGAAGTGAGCGCGTGGGAATCATGAGCGCAGCCACGAGTCCAACCAGCGAAACCAGCGACAGCGTGTACCAGCGGCGAATTCTAAATGGCACAACCGATGCGGCGCGCTGATTACCCACACGGTCGGCGGCGTCTTCAATCAGCGCCTCCTCAAGCCCGCGCCTGGGGCCGCCGTGTTCGATGATCAAGTGCGACGTGGCCACTCTGTCATCCAGCTTGAGTGATTCATCAATTTGAAAAGCCGCGTCGCTCACGCTCGCGCGAGTTAAGAAGGAGCGGATCAGCGCCGCCGCGAATGCGAGACTCATTGCGCCGACGATAACAATCCACGACGGCAACCCAATCGGTCGAAGCCGCACCAGCAGCACGAGAGCTGTAGCGATCAGCCCTCCCATCATCACCGCCAGCACAAGCCCATCTTGAAGCGACAGCAAACGCTTGCGCCACATCACGCGGCGTTCGAGTCGAATGATTTTTGCTTCGGCTCCGCTCATATCCAGCTTCTCACTCGCTGCAGCCGCCTCAAACTCAACAGCAAGCTGGCCGCAGTCAGGAGTAGATAGAATATCACCTGGGTCACCCAGACCGGAACGCTGTGAAGCCACACGTTGGCGGGGATAGGAATCCCGGGAATCTGCGAGGCGATGGCGGCGAACGGGTTCGTCCGCAAGAGCAGGAACACAATGTTCATGAAAGCCTGCGACGGAGGGCCGTTGAAGTTGCCTGCCAGTGCTGAAAAGAACAGCGCCAGCGCGGGCATCGCCGCGACGAGAAAAATCACCGCGATCAAACTGGTCAGTTGCGCCAGCACGCCTCGTCGAATCATCGTCGACCAGAGAAAACTCATCGAGCAGAACGTCACGCCGGATACGACCATTACCAGGTAGGCGATTGCAATGTCGCGCAGCGCTACTCCGCCCAGCGAATACGTGAGCGCGATCAAAGGCAGCGAACCGAACAGGGTGAGAAAGAGATACGACAGGGCGGCTCCGACTTTGCCAAACAGAATTGTGGACGGCTGCGCAAGCGAAGCGATCAACAAATCGAATGTCTGCTGTTCGCGTTCTGACGAGATAGCGCTCGCTGAAAAGGTCGGCGCGATCAGGCAGATCAACCCCATCTGCACATAGATCAGCACCGGAGTCAGCACCGAGCCGGCTTGATTGACGATCGTTGTCGGCGCGTTCTTGTGCAAGACTATGTAAATCAAGCTGATGATCAGGCTCAGTGTGACGACATAACCGGTGAGCACCAGGAAGGCGCGTTTGCCGCGCATCCGGGTGCGCATTTCTTTGATCAAGATTGGATTTGAGAAGTCCATACAGGAGCGCCGGCATCTCGCGCTTACCCGCCCGTCAGAGACTGTGTAAAACTCCGGAATACCACCCACGCCAGTGAGTGGATAGTTCAAGGCCAGCCTACAAAGAGAGCGGCCCGCCCTTTTGTGTTATATCTTTCTCCACTCGCGCCGCGAGGGGAGAAGGAAAACCTGGAATCCCGAGCGCTTCCCTGGTGTAGGCTGTCGCTGAACCATCCACCCACTGCCGTGGGTGGTATTCCGGGGATTTTTCACACAGCCTCGTCACGACGTCCGTATGCGCCAAACCAATCACGCTACCACGCCTCGCGTCACCTTCAAGAATATGTCCTCAAGGTTAGCCTCGCTTCGAGTGAACCCCAGCACGCGAACACCTCGGTTCACCAAATACTCCAGCAATTCGTCCAGGTCGTCAGGCTCGCCTCCGTACTCCAGGCGAATCACTCGTCCGTCACAGGTGACGCGCGAAATGTCCGTGCGTTCCGCGAGCACTCCGAGCGCAATCACTGGATCGCCCTTCACCGTGATATCGACGATGACGTTGCCAGCCAGCCTTGCGGTTATCTCGTCTATTCGTCCGGCCGCCAGCAGCCGCCCGGCTTCAATGATTCCAATTGAAGTGCAAAAATCAGCAAGCTCCGTGAGGATGTGTGATGAAACCAGCACGGTCTTCCCCATCCTGCATAGCTCGCGAATCAGCTCGCGTATCTCGATTCGGGCGTGAGGATCGAGCCCCGATGCCGGCTCATCCAGCAGCAACACCGCCGGATCGTGCAGCAAGGTTTTGGCAAGGCAGAGCCGCTGCTTCATTCCGCGCGAAAGGCTCATAACCTGCGCGCCGCGCTTGACTGTGAGATCCGTCAGTTCGAGCACGTCCGATATGGCTCGCTTGCGCCCGGCGGGGCTGAGCTTGTACAGCGCGGCGAAGTAATCGAGATACTCCCAAACCAGCAGATCGTCATACACGCCAAAGCTGTCGGGCATGTAGCCGATCAGGCGGCGCACTTCGCCAGGCTCGGTCAAGACATCGAATCCTCCAACGCTCAGCTTGCCTTCGGTTGGGAGCATAAGAGTCGCGAGCATCTTGATGGTGGTGGTCTTCCCCGCACCGTTTGGGCCGATGAACCCGAAGACCTCGCCTCTCCCAATCTCGAAGGTGACGTCGAGCACCGCAGGAAAGTTCTTGTAGTACTTCGACACGTTTTCGAGCTTGATCATGCTCGCATTTGTTGTTGCCTCATCAGCCATTCTGGTTTTTGGTTCCTGGTTTTGGTTTCTGGTTTGTGGATCCGTTTGCCGTTTCAACTTCGATTGCTCCGCCGATCAGAAACCAGAAACTCGAAACCAGAGACCGGGCTTCGACTGTTCACAGATGCACGATGTACAGCGCCTTGCTGTGCCGCTTGAACGAACCTTGAAATCCGATGCCCGTTGCGCCTTTATCCACGAACCCGATCAGCAGCGGCCGCTCGAGCCGCTTGATGGCTTCCGGCATCAATTGAGTATTGAAAAATCCTTGCGTGAACGCCCGGTCGCCGCCGACCTCGCGATCGAGCAGAGCCCCAAGCTCCTGGAAGAGTTCCGCCTCGTCGCTCCCTTTCTCAAACTGCGTCAGATACCAACTGTTGAACGCCGACGGCTGCGGCGCCGACACTGAAACTCGCTGTTCGCGCCCGGGGGCGACGTCAAACAGGTCCGATATTCCTTCGGAGCTCAAATAGACCGCCTTGCTGATTTGCGCGTCGCCGAGATTCCTGATTGCGACTGACGATTCGCTCGCCGAGACCGACACCATCGGCGGAACGTCTTCCTTCATAGATCTCACCTCAAAGAGACCAGAGGTCCAGGTCGTCATCGGCACTCGCAGGGTGAACGCTTTTGGCCCGCGCTCGCACTCAATGTCGCCGATAGCCGAAGCGCTTGAGGTTTGATTCCCGTTGTATACGTCGTTCACATATGTGTCGCGGCCCTCGAACGTGACCTCTTGAGTGCGCTTCGTTGCCGGCATCATCAGCAGCCCGCTAGCCACGCGCGAGATACCGTCGCGCTGATGAAGCTCAACGAGTGACGAGTCGGCGACTATCGAGTCCGCGCCGCGGCCGATTTGCGCTACCGTCACGCTGACTACCGCAAACGTAATAACCACCGCCGGAATCGTCAGCCAGGCGAGGTCGGTCTTACGCCTCCATCGCAGCACAAGATAGTTGAGCGGGCCAAGCGTCAGCACGTATGCAAGCAAGAAGAGCAGCACGTACTTCGGTGATGGGGGCGCGATCTCCGCCAGATGAAACAAGAAACCTTGCACGCCCCACCTGTTTGACGATGAGTTGCCTCTCCGTCCAAACGTAATCCAGTTGGTGTGCTTCGGCTTTGTCTCAGCCGAAGGCAAAAGCAAGTCCGTCCACAGGTCCTTTGCGGCGCTCCACGCCCGGTAAGGATTCAGCTTCGGGTTTATCGCAACAAAGCGCACGAGTCCGCTTCCGTAACTCTTCTCGGCGACGATCGGCCTGTCATCAGCGCCCACCAGCGCATGAGCGTCGAGCTTCAACCGAGCGGTCATCAGAGAAAGGCGATCAGTCGAATCAAAAGACCCGTACACTTCGCTCAACTCCGGAAGCGAAGCGATTGTTGTTGTTGCTTGTGCCTGTACCGGCAAAATCGATTCCAGACCGATTGCGCGCAGACCGGCAACATCCGCAACGCCAGTCACGATGAGCAGGCCCCCGGAAGCCACCCACAATCTGAGCGCCCGCGCTTGCTCTTCAGCCAACTGATTCAGCGGCGCATCGCCGATTACCACCGCGTCTAGCTGATCGTACGAGATGAACTCGCGCGGGAGGTCTTCGGCAGCGATCACCGTCGGATGCGCGAGAAAGATGGGACGGCCGAAGCCCGTGCCGCCAAACCTGCCCCGCCGGTTCTGTGGGGCCTGTAAAGACGCAGGCGGCGAGGAAGGCGGATTAGGAAGCGCTGCTTGAGGGTCCGGTTGCAGTAGCTGCCCCCCGACGCGAGGCGCGCTCTTGAAGGGCGTGCGGTTTGACGCTCGAATGACTTCCGCTGAGGAAATGTTATTGAGAGTGGTCGAATCGGTATCGACTACGGCAATCTCCAACTGATCGCTCATCCCGTAACTTCTCTCGACATTGACTCGCGTTTCGGCAATGACGCGATCTTCCGATTGGAGACGAACGATCGCGCTCTCACCTGAATTGAGAAACGCTGCGATCTCGTGAAGCTGCCGCGAGCCGGTTGGCAGTTGAATCTCCTTCACATACTCGCGCACCTGTGGATTCGGACTTGGTGAGGACTCGCAATGAACGATCAGCCGGCCGGTGATCGCCGGCCCCTGATTCGCAAGGCTTACCCTGAACGGCACCCAGCTTCCCGTCCAGTTGCTGACCTCGAGCCGCCCGAACCCGGCGCGCACAATCATCTCGAGATTCTCGGTGCGCGCAACCCCCGTTTCAGCGGCGCCGTTCTCTTGTGCGCGAGCCTGGCGCGTGATGCTTGCGGCGAGGATGCAGGCGGTGACAAAAACGAAGATTACGGCGCGCCCTGGCCTCAATACTCGAGAGCGTGTCCGCGATACTGAATCGACACCGCTCGCCGAACTGGAGTGAAGGTTGATGCTCAAATAGACCGTCCAGATTGTCAGTGACTGAGACTATACAATCTTTCAGACACACTGTTCAACAAACAGAAAGAGCGGCAGCGATTGTCCGACAAACTTCAGTTTGTCGACATTTGCGGGCTATTACGACAAACTGACGTTTGTCGGACATCTGAAGTTTGTCGGACATGCAAAAGACGATTGAAAGATGCTAGATTAACAAACGATTGAACCCGACGGAGATTAACGGATGAAGTTTTCCACCAAGGCGATACACGCTGGGCAAGAACCCGATCCGACAACCGGAGCCGTCAGCGTACCGATTTATCAGACATCAACCTATGCTCAGGAAGGGTTGGGCAAACACAAAGGCTTCGAGTACGCCCGGACTCAAAACCCGACCAGGATGGCGCTCGAGCAGAACCTGGCCGCGCTCGAAGGTGGCCGAACCTGCTTTGCATTTGCATCAGGAATGGCGGCCACGAATGCGGTGATGACCCTGCTCAAGGCCGGCGATCACGTGATCGTAAGCGACAATACCTACGGCGGCACGTTCAGGTTGTTCGACAAGGTGCTGAGGAACTTTGGCCTCGAGTTCAGCTACGTGGATGCGCGCGAGCCCTCCAATGTTGAAGAAGCAACGAGAGCGGAGACTCGCATGGTGTTCATCGAAACGCCGACCAATCCGGTAATGTCTTTGGTAGACATTCGAGCGGTGTCCGAAATCACCAGGCGACGTGGTATTCGGCTGGTAGTCGACAATACTTTTATGAGCCCGTTCTTTCAGCGGCCACTCGAGCTTGGCGCGGACATCGTCGTTCACTCGACCACCAAATACTTGAACGGTCACAGCGACGGTGTGGGCGGCGCGGTGATTCTGAACGATGAAGAAGACACTGCCAGGATGGCTTTCATCCAAAACGCGGCTGGGGCGATCCTCTCGCCGATGGATTCCTGGCTGGTGATGCGCGGAACGAAGACGCTGGCGGTGCGCATGCGGCAGCACGACGAGAATGGACGCATCGTTGCTCAGTTTCTTGCGGAACACCCGAAGATCCAAAAGGTCTATTATCCCGGCCTGAAGTCGCATCCCCAGCACGAGCTTGCCGGGCGTCAGATGTCCGGCTTTGGCGGGATGATTTCGTTCGAGACCGGGTCGCTTGAAAACGCGAAGCGGGTGCTTGAATCGGTGAGGCTATGCACGCTTGGCGAGTCGCTCGGAGGAGTCGAGACGTTGATCTCGCATCCGGCGACCATGACCCACGCATCGGTCCCGGAGACCGAGCGAAATCGCCTTGGAATCACGGACGGGCTGGTGCGCGTGTCGGTGGGGATCGAAGATGTGGAAGACATAATCGCGGATTTGGATCAGGCGCTGGGCAAGATTGATGGGAGTTCGTAGTGGTCAGTAGTCAGTAGCCCGTAGTCCGTAGTCCGTAGCTCTTTTCCGGTGAGTTGGTGGACAGCTACGGACTACGGACTACTGACTACGGACTACTACGGACTACTACGGACGATGCGTTACAGATCCGTTACGGACATTGCCATCCAAACCGAAATCTATCATAATCAGCCGCAACCCAAGGGCGTACCGTTTTACCAAAGAGTTCGCGTTGCTTGAGCGCCTGCGTCCCGCTGGTTTATTGATGTAATTTTATGGTGGAAGAGATCGCATTTAAAATCTCCGTATACGCGAAGAGCGACGTGGGCGTGGTTCGGTCCGGCAACGAAGACAACTTTCTTGTGTTAAACCTCTCTACCGCCGACACCTGGAAGCCCGAAGGCCCGGACGACAATCCTCCCGTAAGCCTCACCAGCTTTACCCAGAGTCACTACGGCTCGCTAATCGCCGTGACCGACGGGATGGGTGGCGCACTGGCAGGCGAAGTCGCAAGCCGGCTCGCTGTCGAGTGCGTGCGCGACCGAATGCTCGAGCTTCAAGCCAGCCCGTCGTACTCAAAGTTTTCCTTCCCCGAGCGGCTGCGCTTGTCGATCGAGCTGGCCAATCTCTACGTCTACCAGATGAGCGCCAAGCGAGCCGAGTACAACGGCATGGGCGCCACCTTCACCGCAGTAGGATTGTCCGGCACGGACGCTTACTTTGGGCAAGTGGGCGACAGCCGCGCCTACCTGATTCGGGACAGGCACATTCAACAGGTCACCCGAGACCAATCGCTGGTCGGGCAGTTAGTTGAGGCCGGCCATCTCACCGAGGAAGAGGCCGAGCGGCACTCTTATCGCAACGTGATACTGCAAGCGCTCGGTGCGTCGCCCAACCTGAACGTCGTGATAGACCGATTGCCGATACGCGACATGGACACCTTTGCGTTGTGCAGCGACGGTCTATCCAACAAGGTGCGCCCGGACGAAATGAAATCGATCATCGATAAAACTGGTTCGTTGAAAGAGGCTTGTGAATCGCTCATCAACCTGGCGAACGAGCGAGGGGGCGAGGACAACATCACCGTGCTGATCGCGCAAGTGAGCGGCGGCCGGCTCACGCCGGCTGAAGGGCGGAGGACTACCGCTTTGTTGACCAGCGACTCTGGGCAGCATTTCTTGACCACCGACTCTGGCCAGCCTTCGTTGATCAGCGACTCCGGCCAGAATTCATTGATCAGCGACTCCGGGCAGCAACAGAGATGGCTGGAAAGATGGGGCGCCGAAACCCTCCCGCGAAATCCGGACCTTCCATATCACATCGATCACGGCTTACTGGACGACGAAGAAGAAACTACGCTGCCACCGGAAGACGATACGTTCCCGCCGACCGAGAAGCTCGAAGAATGAGAGCTGGAAGTACCGCTTTGACTCATTCAGCACATCAGAAGTATCGTTCTGTCGCAGGCTGGATTTGTCTGGCGGGGTTTCCGCTCTCATAGGGGTCTTTAGAATGGATAAGCAGCAGCTTCACAACAGGCTTGAGCAATTGCACCGCGAGCTTCAACAGATCGAGTCCGTCGGTGAGGGCGAGCAGCAACTTCTTCAGAAGTTGATGAGCGATATCAAGGCCCTAATCGAAGCGGGCGAGAGCGATCATCATCATGTATCTGATCGGCTTGGCGAAGGATTGAAGGAGGGCATAGAACTGTTTGAAGCGTCACACCCTCGTGCAACAATGCTGATGGGCCAGGTCTTTGATGCATTGTCAAAGATCGGTATTTAGCGGGAAGCAAGAATAGCGTTACTCTCATGTCTGCACAGACGAGCTTCGAGTTCATCCGGCCTCAGCTTCCAGCATTCGCGGTCCGTCGCCTGTCTTCCGTCGCGTGAGTCAATGAACCGTCGACAATTCAATCTTAGTCTGCTTTGCGGCGCCGCGGCGATTGCCCTCCCTCGATGGCGTTCTCAGGCTAGTCTGCGAGTCGACGGCCAGCGAATAGTCGAACATCTCACCGCTCTTTCACAATTTGGCAAGAACCCTCAGGGCGGCGTCAGCCGAGTTGCCTTCAGCGAAGCCGATCGCCAGGGGCGCGAGTATGTGGTGGGCTTGATGCGCGCGGCTGGGCTCGACGTGAGCACCGACGCCGCGGGCAACATAGTGGGACGGCGTGGCGGGAGCGATTCGACTTTGAAGCCCCTGGTGATGGGCTCGCACATCGACTCGGTGCCCGAGGGCGGCAACTTCGACGGCGATGTTGGCTCGCTAAGTGCGATCGAAGTTGCGCAGACGCTGAGGGAACACAAACTCACGATTCGCCACCCGCTGGAAGTTATCATCTTCGCGGACGAAGAGGGCGGTACGATCGGCAGTCATGCCCTCGGCGGCGAGATCACTGACAAACAACTCAACCTCGTTAGTAACAGCGGCAAGACGGTTCGCGACGGAGTCAAGTTCATAGGCGGTGACCCTGATAAGCTCGTAAGCGTCCGCCGCAAGCGCGGTGACATTGCCGCGTACCTCGAGCTGCACATCGAGCAAGGCGGCATCCTCGACACCGAAAAGATCAACATCGGCGTCGTCGAAGGCATCGTCGGCATCACCCAGTGGGAGGTGAAGATCGAAGGCTTCGCCAATCACGCGGGCACCACACCGATGAACCAGCGCCGCGATGCGATGCTTGCCGCGGCGAAGTTTATTGAAGCAGTCAATCGCATCGTAACCAGCTTACCCGGCCGGCAGGTCGGCACCGTGGGCAAGCTTCAAGCGTGGCCGGGCGCTTACAACGTGATCCCTGGCAAGGTAGTTCTCGGCCTCGAATTGCGAGACCTCGATGCAGCAAAGGTTCAGATGTTGTATCAGAAGATTCGCGACGAGGCGTCGCAGATCAGTAAGTCAAGCGGTACGACATTTGACTTTATCGAAACCAACAACATCGTCCCGGCGCCCACAGACGAGCGCATCCGCAAGTTGATTGATGAGACCGCCAGGTCGCTCGCCCTGTCGACCAAATGGTTGCCAAGCGGCGCTGGTCACGACGCGCAGGAAATTGCGCGGCTCTGCCCGGTGGGAATGATCTTCATCCCGAGCGTCGGCGGGATCAGCCATTCGCCGAAAGAGTATTCTCGTCCCGAAGACATCGCCAACGGCGCGAACGTTCTGCTTCACACGTTGCTAAAGCTGGATTCAGTGACGCTGCAATAAATAGGAGGAAGTGATGAGTGGTACGTGAAACGTCAGCCCTAACGCGGTCCTTGACCCGCCTTTCATATATCACGTTTCACGCATCACCCTTCACTCGCGGCACAGGACTGGCTCAGGAAGCCGCTTTGAAGGCGCCCTGCAATCGGTAAGTGCCCCACGCCACCATAAGCGACGCTCCATCACCGGCCTTCTCCAGCGTGATCTTGAGCAGGTCCTGCGGCGCGCCGTCTTTCGCAAACCGCAGCGGCGCTTCGAGCACGACGGACCCCGACTTAAGCGGCCGCTCAATTGCAGACGACACAAGCAGGGTCCAATTCTTCTGTTCGTCGGGGCGCGAGAAGATCGCGTACTTTCCCGGCGGAAGCTTCTTGCCGTCGAAGTCCAAAGCTACGGTCGTCTCAAGAGTTGTCGGGTTGTTCATTCCCATGAACCACGCCAGTCCCGGCTTGATCATCTCGTCCAGGTTTCTGTCCGCGAGCTTGGGTGTGCCGTAGTGAATCGTCACTTTCCCTTTGCCGAGCGCCACGCTTGTTTCGTCTTCGCCTGGCCCGTGCGCGCTCGCGGCGGCTTCCGTGAAGCGGTTCCCAATAACCCAGGCGACCGCGACCGCAACGATTCCGAACATCATCACCAGCAGTGCTTTCTTCATGACTGTTCCTCTTTCAATTGGCTGTTATGACCCTAGCCTATTCTGCGAGGGTGTTTCGGTCAAGGAGATCGAGTTGATCGGCGAGGTATCGCTTCGCTCCCGAGGCGCGGGTAGCGTCCAGATGTGCGTTGATGTCCAGCAGATTTTCTCGCCGTCTGAAAGCCTCACTGCGGACTCAACGTAGCGCGCTCTTCTAGTTACCTAAGATGGGTTTGAACATGTTGAGGTATTGCGGAGCAAAGGCTGCGAAGATCGCCAAGAAGAAGCCAGCCACCAGGCCCATTGCCGCCAGGAACAGGAAGAGGTCGCTCCATGATTTGTTTCGAAGACGGGAATAACCCCAAACCGCGAAAATCACGAGACCGCCCGTAACGACCGCTGCAGGTGCAGCGATGAAGACATCGGGACGGTCCACATGACCTGTACGAAGCAGCATTGAAACGCGCTCAAACCCGTTGCGGACAAAGGTGGTAAGTGTCCCCGCCGTCCACAGCCAGAAGGCGCCGGCAGAAGCGCCGAGCATATATCCGAACTTGCGATGGCGAAGACAGAGCGCCGCGGTCACGACATACGGTAGCGACTCGAACAAATGGAGCACTCGAATGGTGCGATCCCAGTAGGCAGCTATTCCAAGGATAACGATGAAGGCCGTCGCGCACAGGGCTGCGAGCGTGTCGATTTTCTTTCCTGGCTTAGGCGAGTCACTGGCGTTTGAACGCCCCACCGTCGTCGACATACGACGGAATATACGGACCGGCGCATCCGAAAGGGTGCAATCACCATCACTCGGACAGGATAACTTTTTTCAGGCGAGCCAACAGAAGATCACGTCACTACCGAAGCCCCGAATCGCTTGCAGTTCTGGATTGTAACAACTATCTTCGAGCCTCTGGCGGTACCATCTTTTGCCGGAGGTTCGACTCTCGATCTGGTTTCCAATCGGAGGTGTCTATGAAGCGCATTCGTGCTCTCGCCATCACGGCCCTGGCAGCTCTCGCCTCGTTCTCTTCCCTGCTCACGGCTGCCCCGGCAATTCTCGTGAGTCCGGCGTCCGCTCAGGAAACCGCGCTCGACCGCTATATCGCCAAGCCCGACGCGAGCTACTCATGGAAACTCGTGAACACGATTGCGGGCGAAGGTTTCAAGGGCTACGTCCTCGATCTTTCGTCGCAGACCTGGCGAAGCGGCGCCGAAGTGGACCGCCCTGTTTGGAAGCATTGGCTCACAATCGTCAAACCCGACAAGACCACTTCGAACAAGGCGCTCCTGTTTATCGGCGGAGGCAGTAACCGCGATGCCGCGCCGGCCAAGATCTCCGATCGACTCATAAGCTTCGCCATGGAGGCTAATACCGCGGTCGCCGAGCTTGGCATGGTTCCGAATCAACCGCTGTTCTTCTCCGACTCGAAAGACAAAGGCCGATCGGAAGACGACCTCATCGCCTACAGCCGCGTGAAGCAGATGCAGACCGGCGATGACACATGGCTCGTGCGGCTGGCAATGGTCAAGAGCGGCGTGCGCGCGCTGGATGCAATGCAGGAGTTCCTCGCCAGCGATGCGGGGGGCAAGCTCAAGGTCGATCAGTTTGTCGTCTCGGGCGGATCAAAGCGCGGCTGGACCACATGGCTCGTCGGAGCGGTCGACAAACGAGTCATCGCCATCATGCCGACGGTGATCGACGCGCTGAACTCAGAGATGATCACTCGGCATCATTTCGAAGCCTACGGTTTCTTCTCGTCGGCGCTCAACGACTACGTCAATCACAAGCTCTTTCCCGACAAGATCGGAACGCCCGAGTATCAACACATCCTGGCGATCGAAGACCCGTACAACTATCGCACCCGCGATCGGCTCAAGATCCCGAAGTATCTGGTAAACGCGTCGGGCGATCAGTTCTTCTTACCCGACAACTCGCAGTTCTATTTCAGCGAGCTTCAGGGCGAGAAGTATCTTCGCTATACGCCGAACTCGAAGCACAACCTGGCGGGCACGGACGCTCGTGAAAGCTTGCTCGCGTTCTATCAAGCGATTCTCAACAACAAACCGCGCCCGCAGTTTTCGTGGAAGAAGGAGAAGGACGGCACGTTGATCGTGACAGTGAAAGACAAACCGCGCGAGGTGAATGTCTGGCAAGCGACCAACCCGAAGGCTCGCGACTTCCGTGTGGACACGATCGGCAACGCTTACACGAGCACCACTCTGAAGGAAGAAAAGCCTGGTGTTTACGTGGCTCGGGTGAGCAAGCCCGTGACTGGCTTCACAGCGTTTTTTGTTGAATTGGTCTACGACAGCGGCGGGAAGTACCCGTTCAAGTTCACGAGTGAGGTGAGCGTAGTCCCCGATGTGCTCCCGTTCAAGTTTCCGACATCCGGTCAATAATTCACAAAATGTGATTCTGACGTCGCCGGGGGGTGACCCGTAACAGCCGTTTCGCTCGGGACCAATGGGCGCCAAGATCCGTGCAAATCTGCCAAATCCATCTCATCCGTGGTCTATGAGGCGCCGGCGATGCGATTCATGCAACCTCAATAGACCACGGATGAGACTGCTTTGACGGATTTGCGCGGATACGCTCCTTCACTAGCGAAGCGCATGCCTTAGCGACGCCCTTAGCGCACGGAATCGAGCGCGGCGAGCAACTCCTTCGCGAGAATTGGCGCGCGCTCGTCGTGTTTCAAGTAGCAATAGACCGGCACACTCTGACTCCGAATCCACCTCGCCCAGTCGAGCGTTTCGTCTTTCGTGTAGTCGCCTTTGCGCAGTCTCATGTACACGAACGAGCCGGTAACTTCGCGCGGAGTGTCAGGACCTTCGCCTTCTTCTTTTTCGACCACGCCCAAAGTCGTCTTGTGCTTTCGAAGCAGATCGTAGACATCGTCGGCGAACCACGACTCGTGTCTGAACTCGAACGCAAGTTTCCCTTTGGTCGCGAAGGTGGTTAAAAAGGCATCGAGCACTTCGACGTCCTTCTTGTAGTTCGGCGGCAACTGGACGAGGATCGGTCCGAGCTTCTCTTTCAAACCCGCGGCGCTCTCCAAAAAGAAGTTCATTTCGTCATCGACGTTCTTCAGTCTCTTGAAGTGAGTGATCCGCTGACTGACCTTGAGCGTGAACGAAAACCCGTCGGGGACTTCTGCGTACCAGCCTTCGCAGAGCTTTGCAGTCGGCATTCGGTAAAACGTGTTGTTGATCTCGGTCGTGCGAAAATGTTCGGCGTAATAGGACAGGTATTTCTTAGCTGAAAGATCCTCGGGGTAGAAGCTTCCCTTCCACTCTTTGTACGCGAAGCCAGACGTGCCGACGAAGACCCGAGCCGTTTCGATTGACCCCTCAGGTGGCGTCCTGGTTTTCATTCACGCTACCGCCGCAGGAATTCAACATGATCGCTACACCGTACTGTCGCCCACGCTGGATTCTTCGCGGGCGGCGCTGGAAGGGCTGCAGTAGACGGTTATTGCGTAGCGCATTTCTTCATCAAGATAGAGATTGAGTATAGTGGCCGCCTCGTGGCGGTCTTTTACATCGACACCGCGAGAGTCGTCTGACGAAATATCCATCAGATAATCGAGCAGAGTGATTCGCAACAGCGAAAGCTCGCG
>DATLWF010000368.1:0-3392 GCA_035576605.1 Blastocatellia bacterium
ACGCTGTTCATCTCGCTCGAGTTGATGGCCGTCTCGGTCTACATACTTGTCGGCTACTTCCGCCGCGATCAGAAGTCGAACGAAGCGTCGATGAAGTACTTTCTTCTTGGCGCGTTTTCGTCGGGCGTGTTGCTGTACGGAATTTCGATGGTGTACGGCCTTACCGGTTCAACAAATCTGGCTACCATTGCGGGAGCGCTGCCGAAGGTTATGGCCCTCGAGGTGGTCAGGAATGCCAATGGCAGCGAAACCATAATCGATCAACGCTATTTGTTGTTGATGTCGATGATCCTGATGGCCGCCGGCATGTTCTTCAAGGTGGCGGCGGTTCCGTTTCACATGTGGGCGCCCGATGCCTACGAGGGTGCACCTACCTCGATCACCGCGTTTATGTCAGTCGGCGTGAAGGCTGCGAGCTTTGCAATGTTCGGGCGCTTGTTTCTCTACGGTCTGCCCGATATGCGCGCGACAATTGCCGGGGATCCGGCGCATGGCGTTTTGGGGTTGCCTGGCTGGGCCGTCTTGTTAGGAGTAGTGTCGGCGATAACGATGGTCTGGGGAAATCTGGGCGCGTTGACTCAGCCGAACATGAAGCGGTTGCTGGCTTACTCATCGATCTCGCACGCAGGCTATACGCTGTTGGGGCTCATCGCCGGAAATCAAACCGGCTACACTGGCTTCGTCATTTATCTGTTCATCTACACGATCATGAACCTCGGCGTATTCGGCTGCATCATAGCGTTAAGGAGGCGAGGCATCGTCGGCGACCGCATTGAAGACCTGAACGGGTTGATGAAGAAAGCGCCGTGGCTGACGGTGATGATGACGATCTTCCTGCTATCGCTTGGAGGCATTCCTCCGACGGCCGGATTCATCGGCAAGTTTTACCTGTTCGCCGGTCTGATTGAGACGGGCAACCCATGGCTCGTTCGATTGGCAATACTGGCAGTAGTGATGACCGTCGTTTCGCTTTACTACTATCTCCGGTTCATCCGCGCAATGTACATCGAAGGCGAGACCGACCCTCAACCGGTGACGCTTGCGCCTTCGCTTCGAGTCGCGCTTGTAGCCGCCGCGTTCCTGGTGATCTACATTGGCGTATTTCCGCAACGTCTGATCAGCTTCACGCAAAAGGCCGGTATGAGTCCGGGGCTGAAGACTTACTCCTACGAGCAAGGCGCGGGCAAGTCGGACAAATCAGGAGCTCCGCCGCGCGGCATGTCGGGCGAGCCCGACGACGAGCCAGTCACTCCGCCTCGTTGATCTCATGCCTTCCGAAGTTGACAATCCCGACGAGCGCGACAGGTCGAACAACAAGCCTGATGGCGGTATAAGCTGGCGTCAGGCGATGGGAACCGTAGGACTGGCCCTGGCTATCCCGTGGATGATAGGAGTGCCGACGCTGATCGGGTTGTGGCTGGACAAGAAGTACGCGACGACGCCGTGGTGGTTCATCATCGGACTCGTCCTGGGGCTGTTTACCACGGCGGTTGATATTTACAGATTGATGAAGCGATTCGGCCAGTTCAAGTGAGATCGCTTTGCGGCTTTGCGCGGCTTGGCGGCTTTGCGCGAAACTGGCTCACGCCCTACCTGATCTCCCCCCAGTCGAGCCCAAACCGCCCAAGGTACTTTCTCAAACGGTCCGCGTCGTTGACCGTTTTCTTCTTCTCGCGTGAAGTGCCGAACAAGATCCTGCCTGCTTCGGACAAGGTGTGCGACTCGCGGCATACTTTTATCACGCTCGCGAGTTGATGCCGATCAAACAGATCAAGCGCATTCAATCTTTCCTTGCCAAGCAGTGCCTCGAGCAGTTCCTCGCCCTCGCCGCCGTTCGGTGCCTGCCAGCCGGCGCTTAGTCGTTCGATCTCCTCGCGAACCACGTCGGTCGTAATCCTCCCGCCCGGCGCGAGCGTCGCCATTCGCACTATAGCGCCGTTCAGGTCGCGGAAGTTTCCCTCCCAGCGCGCTTCGTGCGAAACGGCGAACTTCAGGAAACGTTCGCGCGCTTCTTTACTGAACGTGACTCGCTTACCGGCGCGTCGGGCGTACTGTTCAAGTTCGTATTTCAGATTTGGCTCGATATCTTCGAGGCGGTCTCTCAGACCGGGCATGTGGAACGTCCAGAGGTTGATTCGCGCAAACAAGTCTTCGCGGAACCTTCCCTCTCGAGCCAGCGCAACCAGATCGCGATTGGTTCCCGCAACGAGTTGAAAGTCGCTGTTCACCTCGCGGTCGCTTCCCATAGGCAGAAACACCTTATCCTCGAGCGCCCGCAGAAGCATCGCCTGTTCGTCCGAGCCAAGCTCGCCGATCTCATCCAGGAACAGGATCCCGCCGTCCGCCGCGCGCAACAGACCGGGCCTCGCATTGATGGCCCCGGTGAACGCGCCCTTCACATGCCCGAACAACGCGGACATCGCGGCGTCACCTCGAATCGTGGCGCAGTTCACTTCGATGAAGTCACCTTTCACCTGATGCCGCGTTCGCTTCAACTCGTAGATGCGTTTCGCAAGCCGCGATTTTCCAGCCCCGGTTGGACCCATCAGCAACAGCGGATCTCTGGAAGCGATGGCTACCTGCTCGATCTTGTCGATCAGACGGTTGAATGCAGCGTTACGAGTGTCGATGCCCGACTTCAAGAAGGACGCGGCTTCCTTCTGTTCCTGCTGAAAGCGCGAAGCTATGCGGTCGTAACGCGACAGATCAAGGTCAATGATTTCGTACGTGCCCGGCCCGCCTCGTTTTCTCGCGGACGGCGGCGAGCTTTGAACCAGTGTCGCTGGAAGGTAACGCGACTCGGTCAGCAGAAACAGGCATATCTGCTCGACGTGAGTGCCGGTCGTGATGTGAATCAGGTATTCCTCACGATCGGTGTCGAACTCGTAGCCGGCCGAGAAATCGTGCAACGCACCATAGACTTCTTCGAAGTCCCAAGGGTCGGCGAGCTCGATCTCGCCGGACCTAACGTCGGTTTCAGGCGAAACGGTTCCGATATCGTCGATCACCGCGCGCGCGAGCCCGGCGAACTTCTTCTGGTAAAGCAGCTCGAATCGGTGAATCAGCAAGTCCTCGTGCTGGCACAGTGCAACGGTCGGGCGCCAACGCTCCCAGCGTTCGGGTCCCCTGCCGTTGTCGAGTGTCGCGCCCAGCAAACCAATTACGACGTGTTTCTTATCCATAGAATAATCTCTAAGAAGATAGCTTATGCGATAGTAATTCTAAACCGGCGAATCTCCAAGACTTTGTCGCCCGTTTTAGCGATTGCCTGGTTTAGTGTGATCGATCAGTGACTTACGGGCCAAGCAGGCAACGCTATGTTTAGCGGCGCCGCGCTGGCACGGCGAGTGCCCTATCGTTACCGAAGGAAGAGAGATTGGATTTAAGAAATG
>DATLWF010000369.1:0-31281 GCA_035576605.1 Blastocatellia bacterium
CGCCTGCCATTCGATGGCTTCAAGCAGGCCGAGGTCATCCAGGATAATCGGACGCAGTTCAGAGGAAATCCTCAAGACCGCATTGAGTGAGGCATCTATCACCTCCATCATACCCTTTATCTTTTCACGGACGTTTGAAGACCCTGCTTGACTTCCGGCTTCGGAACTGAGTTTCTCAACGCTCTCAAGCTCCCACTTCAAACTTGTTAACGCAGATCCCATCTCGTCGTGAAGCTCGCGGGCGATGCGTGTCCCTTCCTCCTCGCGTGCAGAACTTAGGCTCGCAGACAGAGCGCGCAACTGTTCGCTTGTTGATTTGAGTTGCTGCTCGGCCTTCTTGCGTTCGGTAATATCTTCGGCAATTCCAGCGATCCGATAGAACCGGCCTAACTCATCTCTAATGGGGAATCCACGATCCCAGATCCAGCGGATCGATCCGTCCGGCCGCACTACTCGATACTCAACTTCAAAGCCGTTCTCACGATCCGTCTCAATCGCGTCAACCACGCGGGCGCGGTCTTCAGGGTGAATTGCAGCGATAAAGGAGCGCGGGGCTTGATACAAACTCTCGCAGGTTCGGCCCCAGATAGCCTCGTAAGCAGGGCTGACGTAAAGAATCGTCTGTTTCACCATATCGATCAGCCAGAAGACCTCATGGATGTTCTCGGCGATCTGACGGAAGCGCTGTTCGCTCTCACCCAATGCCGCGGTCCGGTGCAGGATCCTTATTCTGAGTGTGCGATTCCACCCGACCAGGCCCGCCATGAGCAGGATCGCTATCACCCCCGCATAGCTCGCATAGGTGACGTAACGCCCATACCTATTGATAGTGCTGCCAAACCATTTCTCGTCGATTCGCTTCAACTTGTCTGGTTCAATTGCTGCGAAACCGTCCGCCACCGTACGCAGCAGCTTCGCATTCCCTTTGAGCACCGCGCGTCGGAGTTCGTCCCGGAATATGGGGGCCGAATGCCGAAATTCCTCCTCGATGCCCACTTTGTTCAAAAGATAAAGCGCCGACGGGTCATCGACCACAAAGACGTTGATTTTATGCTGCCTGGCTGCCTCGATGATCGCCTCGTTATTCTCAAACGGTATCACCGTCGTCACCCCGTTCGTTGTGAGTTGGTTAATGTGTTGGTCGCCCGTTTTGACCCCGACCGGAAATCCCTTTAACGACGCAAGGTCCGTGATCCCGGAAATATCCGCGCGAAAGTAAATCGATGCTTCGATCGTGGCATATGCCGGAGTGAAATCAAAGTAATCCCGGCGCTCGGCCGTCTCGACGATGCAGTCAATCACGTCGTACTCGCCCGCGCGCATTCGCCGCAACGCTTCGCCCCAGTCCATCGCGCGGATTTCGACCTTGATCCCAGTCTTCTCCTCCCACGCTTGCCATTGATCGATCAAAATCCCCTGCGACTTGCCTTCGTCCGATTGAAACGCGAAGGGCGCGTAACTGTTGTCCATCACGACCCGGATGGGTGGCGGCGTCTCGAGAGCAGTCTGCTCCACGCCTCGGGGCGAAACCAATGCCACCGCCAAAATGATAGGGTGCAGTATCTCCCTGATTTGGACAGTCAATTGAGTCTCTTAATTTCGGCCTTCGCTTCTATTGGCTCTGGACTTTTGGTGACCTTGGATTCCCCTTGTTTCACCAGTGCCCGGCGCTCGGGCATTGTTAACTTAGTGCGAAGGGCCGCTTCCTAATCAACATGCCGGTGGATGGGCACTCGCAAGGTGAGCGCCGTTCCTCTCTCTCCAACCCCGATTATTTCGATTCTCCCCCCTACGAGATGTGCCCGTTCTCGCATCCCAATCAGACCAAGAGACCGCGAACCGGTTCTCTCATCTTCTGTAATTCCTCTCCCGTTATCTCTGATTTCGAAAGCGAATTCTCCCTCTTCCTCTGCGATCGTGATGTTTACTCTGGTTGCGTGAGCATGACGGAGAACATTGGTCAGGGCTTCTTGAAGGATGCGAAAGACAGCCGTTGCTTTGTCCTGGCTCAAATCAACCTTTTCTACAAAGGAGTCGATCTGGCAGGTGATTCCTGTACGTGCTTCAAACTGTTGCGCCTGCCATTCGATGGCTTCAAGTAAGCCGAGGTCATCCAGGATGGTCGGACGCAGTTCAGAGGAAATCCTCAAGACCGCATTGAGGGTGGCATCTATCACCCCAATCATTTCTTTCGTCTTTTCACGGACCTTTGAAACGTCTGCCTGATTTCCCGCTTCGGAACAAAGCTTGTCAATGCCCTCAAGGTCCCACTTCAAACTTGTTAGCGCAGATCCCAGCTCATCGTGAAGCTCGCGAGCGATTCGTGTCCCTTCTTGCTCACGTGCAGAACTCAGGCTGGCAGAGAGAGCGCGTAACTGCTCGCTTGTTGCTTTGAGCTTCTCTTCCGCCCGCTTGCGTTCGGTGATGTCTTGCCCGATGCCAATGCTCGTCCGATCTGACAGGTGGACAATGACCCAGCTCGTATCGATCACATGCCCATCCCTCACTCGGGTTTTGAAATCGGCCCACTCACCTTCGGCTTCGGCTAAGAACTTCAGGACCTGTTGGCGATACTGCGGGTCAGGATAGCACTCGACAAAGATATCAAGGTTCTGCTGCTGGATCTCCTCCAGCGACCAGCCCAGTGTGCGCTCCCATTCACCATTGACCAGCTTGATGCGGCCATCCGCGTCAACGAAGTTGATCATGACCGGAATATGATCGAAGATCTGTTGGAGAATTTCCTTCTGCCGTCTGAGCTTATCTTCCGCCCGCTTGCGTTCGGTGATGTCTTGAGCCGTGCCGAAGAGCCGAATGCCGGCCTCATCCTGGGCGGCGTATCCGACTTCGCGGATGAACCTGACCTGGCCGTTTAGAGTGATGATGCGGTATTCGATATCGAATGGCGACGCCTCGATTCTTGTCTGAGCGTTTGTCCGAAGAACTCGTTGTTGATCGTCCGGATGGATACGACTCACAAATGATTCATAGCGGCCATCAAAGTCTGGCTTTTCAATCTCAAAAATCCGATAGAGCTCCTCCGACCATGTAACCTTGTTTGTGCGCAGGTTAAGAATCCAATTTCCGATTTTTGCCACCCGCTGTGCTTCGGCGAGATCCGCCGCGCGCTCTCGCAGTTCCTCCTCCGTGCGCCTGCGCTCGTCGATCTCGCTTTTCAGCGCTTCATTGGCGGCGACAAGTTCTCTGGTTCGCTCAGCGACTCGTTGCTCCAGATCTCTATTGAGTCTCGCTATTTCGGCCTTGGCCTGCTTAAGCTCTGGAGTTTCGATTACCTCCCACTCCCCGCACCGCTTGGCGATGGCGAACTGGTGCCTCCGCGTAACATCAAAGATCTCATAAGCCCCGACCGACGCGAGGGGGTAGGTGCATGACGCGATTACGCGTTTATGGGGAAACAAATTGTCGAGTTGTTGTTCGAATTCGCAAAACTGTCTCCTGTCTTCTGTCGCAATCCAGGCCGGGCTTCCGTTAACTCTCAGTCCGACATAACCTCTGGCTAATGCTTCATCAAGTTTCCCTTCAAATTGATTGGCGACTCTGTGAAGATCGAAAGCCCCGCCGCTTTGAAACCACTCGTCATGGGTAACGATTTCTATGCTGCCCTCCGTTAGGTATCGTTGAAGGTCGGGCAGGGCTTGTCCCAGCGCCTCTTCGGCTTCCGCCACCGTTAGTTGTTCGGAGTTCGAGATTATCCACAGGCAAAACTCTTTACTTTTCAATCCGGCCATGAAGTACGGCACTAGAGTGTCGAGCAGGTCCTGGGTTGTCTCGTAGAAGTAACAGAAGTGTGTGCCCCAGGGTACGTCGCCGACAACGCTGATTCCGGTCTTCCGTAACTCGGTTGCCATTGTCACCTCCAAAGTGTCCGGCTGGCACGGTTGCTTAGCCAAATTTGGCGCAGAGCTTTCCTGGTGGCTTCATCCGTTGACTTTAGGTGTGATGATGCGATCTCCATGCACTGGTTCCGCCATAGGTCCCCCTCGAGGTCGCCTGGTACAGCGTACTCTACTGGCTTAACAAGTGGTCAGAAGGGTAGTCGCCGGCGAATGTATCAAATGTGAGGGCCCGGAGCAATCAGGTTTTGAAAGGTAGGCAGCCGAGATATGAAGTGTTAACCCGAAGAACGATCACACCAAAGTTAGAAACTGCTGAGCAATATCGATGCGGGCGAATCTTCCGATGCAAATGGGGGTAGTTCACTTCTCTTCACTCGTCGAGCGATACGAGTCCGGCCCTGATGGCGAATCTTACCAGCCCGGGCACGTCGTGAATATCCAATCGCTCCATCAACTGGGCTCGGTGGGTCTCGACTGTCTTGATGCTAATGCTCAGAATGCCGGCAATATCCTTAGTGCTGTGGCGTTCTGCAATCAACTGCAAGATTTCACGTTGACGAGGAGTCAGCCGCTCGATCCAGGCGCGGTCAACGCTGAGGCGTCCGGCCCGGTCCTTGTTGACGTGTGTGGAGACCAGCGGACTGAAGTACTTCTCGCCCCTGGCGACGGCTGTGATTGCGCGCTCCAACTCGGTGGCGGCGCTGCGTTTCACCAGATAGCCGGCTGCTCCGGCATTGATTGCTTCCCGCACATATTCCTCATTCGCGTACATCGAGAGAATGATGACCCTGACATCGGGAAAATCTCTGGAGACGCGCGCCGTCGCCTCCAGTCCGTTTAGCCCGGGCATTGCGACGTCCATCAAGATCAAATCGGGTTTGCGCTCTTTCACCATGCGCAGCGCTTCGCGGCCGTCCTTGGCCTCGCCGACGACCTTGACGGCGGGAAGCTGCTCGATAAGCGCGCGAATCCCGGCCCGTACAAGGGTATGATCATCCGCAAGCAGTATGCTTATCGGCTCCACGTGCGATGACTCCTCTGGTTGTCGGACACGGTGCTTTCTGGCTCAGACGAGTCTGGCCTCCGGCGCCACGGACTCGAACTGATTTCGGCGTTTCCTTGGGGAGGCTAGTTACAGAAGTAAACCTCGGCGGCCGTCGAGGTCGATCCGGCAGCTACACTGGCCGCCGCAAAAAATACCATCCGCCTACGGTCATGTCTGATATTACGAAAAACTAACCTGATCGGGCAATCAGGAAAACCCTGATAGCCTCAAATGTTAGTGTGGCTTTCATTTCAAGGGGAAGAAGCTTGCGCCAGCGGAAAACTGGCCAGAACCTCGACGCCATTCCCGCGTTGTGACTTTATGTCAACAATTCCACCGAGCGCGGCCGCACGTTCCTGCATGCCCTGCAAGCCCAGGCTCGTGTTCACTCCGGTCTGGCTCAGCGCGGCGCGCACGTCGAATCCCACTCCATCATCTTGCACCACGAGTTGTAGTCCAGATTTCAAGTGCTTGACCTGAACCCTTACGGTCGCGGCGTGAGCGTGCCGCAATACATTCGTCAACGCTTCCTGCGCAATCCGAAAGCAAGCGGTCTCGATCTGTGGAGCGAGGCGTTCTTCGAGCACATCGGCTTCGAAGCGCCTGACCAGCCCCGTCCGGCTTGCGACTCGATCGACGTACCAACGAAGCGCCGCTACGAGTCCAAGGTCGTCGAGCAACGAGGGGCGGAGGTCGAGCGATAGATCATGCACTTGCTCAAGCGCGTCGTCGATCAGGGTGAGAGTTTCGCTCAGTCTGTCGTCGGGGACACTGGTCGCCGGCGAAGACTGTAGAGATTGTAGGCTGATCTGCACTGCCGTCAGCGCCTGGCCGATCTGGTCATGCAACTCGCGGGAGAGGCGCTTGCGTTCAGCTTCCTGCGCATCTATCAATCGGTGCGAAAGCACCTGTAAACGCTGTTGACCTTGCTTTACCTCCTCCAGCAGGGTGGCCTGGTGAATGGCAATTGCGGCGTCGCCGGCTATCTGCTCCATGAACCTTATGTCATCATCGGTGAACCGCTCCTCGCCCCGCCTGCGAGCCAGGCAAATCGCGCCAATCACCGTCTGTTGCCATTTGAGAGGGGCGCCAAGTACCGGGCCGAAGTCTTTGGCTTCCAACGTCGAGGTCCGCCCTTCCCACGCGCCATAATCGTCGATTGCCTCAGCGCCCGAGACCGCAACTCGACCGGCGAGCCCCTCGCCCTCCTTCAAGCGCAGACCGATCACCTCAGCGTCAAGCGATGCGACAAGATTCAGATCACCTTGTTCCCGGTCGCGTATATAGGCGCTGCAGTGATAAGCGTTCAGCAGTTCAGAGGCGCGGCGGGTGATGACGTCCAGAACGCGCGACAACTCGCTCTCGGCGCTGATCTCCAACTCGATTTCGTGAAGCGCAGCGAGCTGAGCAGTCTGCCGCCGGAGCAACTGGTCCACGCGTTTGCGCTCGGTTATGTCTTGCCCGATGCCGATACTATTCCCATCCGAAAGATGTACGATGGCCCAAGTTGCTTCGACGGCACGCCCATCCCGCACTTTGGTTTTTAAGTCGGCCCACTCACCATTCGATGTGGCAAAGAAATCCAGAACCTTTTGGCGATATTGTGGATCTGGGTAGCCATCGGCCAATAAATCAACGTTTTGCTTCCGTATTTCTTCGAGAGTCCACCCCCGCCAGCGCTCCCATTCTCGATTAAGAAGCTTGGGGCGCCCATCCGCGCCGAAGAAACCGATCATTACCGGAACATGGTCGAAGATGCTCTGCAGAATCTCCTTCTGCTTTCCTAGATCATCTTCTGTGCGCTTGCGCTCCGTTATGTCAGTGGAAATGCCGCCCACGGCGTAAGCCTTTCCGGCCGCGTCAAGGAGTGGGAACTTATGGACAATGTAAGTATGGAGGCCGTTTGCGTAGGCGGCCGATTCTTCAAACTCCAAAGAGTGGCCGGCCTCGAGCACACTGCGGTCTGTAGCCCGAAAGGCGGCGGCCAGTTGCGGCGGGAAGAGTTCGGCGTCCGTTTTCATAAAAACCTGTTGGGGCGTAAGGTTGAAAGTAAGTTCGAATTGTCGATTCACTTGCAGATAGCGACCGTCCGAGTCCTTCAGAAATATCATTGATGGACAGTTGTCCAGAATCGCCCGCAGACGCGACCGGCTTTCGCGCAGCGCTTCCTCCGCGCGTTTGCGCTCAGTGACGTCCTCCAATAGCGCGATAAAGTAATCGACTGAACGATCCGAGCGCCGCACGCAACTCACAGAGATGGTCGCGTTGATCACCCCTCCGTCCTTTCTGATGAATCGCTTGTCCATCGAGTAGCCTTCGGACTCCCCGGATAGCGCGCGCTCGAAACTGGCGATGTTTGCAGCCAGATCATCGGCGTGGGTTAACTCCGCCCAGGTCAACTGCAGCAGTTCGGTCCGTTCGTACCCCAGGATTTCGCACATCTTATCGTTGACTTCGATAAACCCTTTGGCCGGCGACGTGATCGACATTCCGATTAGCCCGAGCTCGAAGTATCGGCGGAATCTTTCCTCGCTCTGCCGCAGCGCTTCTTCCGCGCGCTTGCGCTCAGTGACATCACGGGCGATGCCCTGTATCCCGATGGGAACACCGTCTTGAAGGACGAGTCTTGTATTGACCTCAACTGTGATCCGTCGCCCATCTTTCGCGATGATCTCCAGGTCGTACACTGTTTCTTTCTGACCGGCGAGCTTGGCGGCGATCATCTTGCGCGCCGTCTCGAGATATTCGGGCGCGACGGACTGTTCAAAGTTCAGCGCGAGAGCTTCTTCGCGGGTATAGCCGGTTATCCGCTCGACTGCCTGGTTAACCGATGTGTAGTTGCCCTTCAGGTCATGCGTGTAAATGATGTCCTGGGCATTCTCCACCAGATCCCGGTAGCGCTCCTCGCTCGCACGCAACGCCTCATCCGCCTGCTTGCTCGCGGTGACATCACGTCCCACGCCAACCAGCCCGGTCACGGCGCCAGTCTGATCTCGAATGGGAGACAACGAGGTTTGAAAATGAAATGCGCCCTGATCATTCGCCATTGACCACTCATAGACGACCTGTTCGCCCTTCAAGGCGCGTGCGATTGCCCCATCGTCAATATGTGCCGCTTCGACGCCGTGAATCTCGCTTGCAGTCTTCCCGATGAAGACCTCGCGTTCAATGCCGAACCTCTCAATCCAGCGGCCGAAAACACCTGTGTGCCGTTGATGCCGATCCAGCGTAAACACTATGTCGTCCATTGAGCCAACGAGAGTGCGGAACCGCTCCTCGCTGTCGCGCAAGGCCCCTTCCGCCTCGCGGCGCTCGGTCACATCTGTCCACGAGCCTATGGTCTCTACCGGTTTGCCTGACTCGTCTCGCAGCAGTCTTGATTCATCATGTACCCACAGGTATCCGCCGTGCTTATGTTCGAAGCGGTATTCTAGAACCAGGTGGTTATCAGTCAGCAGACGGGGCAAGCACGCAAGCACGCGCTCCCGGTCCTCAGGGTGCAAATGATCAGCCCACCACCCCTCACAGAGTGCCTCGCTCTGCTCATAGCCGGTCAGCCTGGTTACACCCTCACTCACCCATTCCGCGGTGAAGTGCTCGGTTTCGATCCGGCGCACATAGATCGTTGTCGGGCTACACAAGAGCACGTGTTGCAACCGCTCTTGAGTCTCACGCAGAGCCTCTTCCGCCAGCTTTCGCTCGGTTATGTCGAAAGCGGTCCCCAACACGGCGGGCTTGCCTTCAAACTTCATAGAAGCGGCCGCGAAATCGACCCAACGCTCCTCGCCGCTTTTGGTGATGAGCTTCAACTCATAACGCGAGGGAACCCTCTCGCCTCGAAGCCGCGCCAGCCCTCGTTCTTTGGCCATCTGACGATGATCGGGATGGACCATCTCCCAAAAGTCCATCGAAAGGAGCTCCTGCTCCGAATACCCGGTATGGGATTCTGAATGCGAATTGACGTACACGAGTTTGGAGTCCTGGAAGATGACGATTGCCGACGGTACGGTCTGGGCCAGCAGCCGAAATTTCGCTTCGCTCTGTCGAAGGGCCTCTTCCGCTCGCCTGCGTTCGGTGATGTCAATGTTGACGCCCAGAATGCCGCGGACTTCTCCATCGACGCATATCGGACCAGTTACGTGGTAGTAGTGTCCTGCTTGCTCGCCCTCGGTGATTTTAGACTCGCCCTTCACCACTTCGCCGGCATAAGCCCGCCTGTTGATAGTCTTCCACAAGGCCAGGGTTTCGCTGTCCGGCGCTATATCCTCAGGGAGCGTTCCGATAAAATCTCCCCACTGCAAAATCGAATACGGATTTTGTATGATGCATCGTCCATCCTTGTCGCGGGCCCATAATTCAAACGGCAAGTTCTCGATCGCCGCCTCCAGACGCGCTTCGCTTTCCTTCAACGCCCGCTCCGTCCTCTTCCGCTCGGTTATGTCGATGAGCATGGCGAGGCCCCCCACGAAGACACCCTCGCCGTCGAATAAGGGTGTGGTCGAAACCATAGTCCAAAGCTCCGAACCGTCTCTGCGGCGGAAGCGGAAATCACGCTGCTCCTTGATTCCGCTTTTGCCGCGTTCAAGATATTGTCCTGCCTCAAGGCGGTCCGCCTTGTCCACGAAGTCGAACACAGACCGGCCAACCATTTCCTCGGTTGTGTATCCCAACATCTCCGCCAGGTGTTGGTTCACATACGTTGTGTTGGCTTGCGCATCGACCATCCATATGGCTTCCAGAGCTGTTTCGATAATCTTGCTGATTGGTGGATGGTGGTTGGTTTGCGGATGCTCTGCGTGCTCCATTTGAGCAACCCGCCGCCGCAACTCTTCCAACTCGCTTATGAGCTGCGCTTTTGTCTTACGCTTGTCGTCCATACTTGCTCCACGTCGAGCCTCGCGAAAAGGGGAATCTCAAAGCGAGATTCCAAGGCGGCAATGGTGTAAATCACTCACAAAATCCTCCTTGTGGCTCGACCTTGCAAGTGGTTTGCGCACATTTTCCAATTCCAACCGGGGGGTGAATGAGGGCTTGGCCCCCAACTCTATAGCCCCGACTGCCAATTCGGATTTGCTTCGACATCGCCGGCGAAGTCTCGAGTGAATTGGCTCAAAGTTCGGCGTCGTCAACGTCTGGGAGGTCGACGCGCAGGTTGATTGAACTCTGGGAACCTTGACCCGGCCCCAAGAGAATCGATGGCGGCTCGAGCCTCGCTAATTAGCCGTTTTCGCACGACTGCGCGGAGGCGTTCGCTTCGCCCTTCGGTCAGGTGATCGATTAGCAGCATCATTCGATGCCAGCTTGATTCAAGCTCATCGGCGATCGACGATATCTGAGTGATATCGTAAGGCACGGCGATGAGGTTGCAGCCGAGCCTCGCGAACACCGACAAATACCTCGCCGTCGCCAGATCGGGGCACAGGAGTCTGCGGTTGCCGACCTTCAGCTCGATGCCCAGCAGCGTGTGCAGGACCTCTACCGACGATTTCTTTGCGGGTGCGCGAAGCTCGTACTGGCGCGTTCTCTGTGAGCGAATCTTGTCCCGATAGATGGCGGTGATGGACACGTCACCCAGTTGCTGCGAAACCTCGGCGGCGATGTCTTCGGCTTTAACGGGGCGAATACCGCGGGAGAGGTGGCGCTCGATTGATTCTATCTTCTGCCGTTCAGTCTTCATCGAATGAGTTGTGAGTTGCATTGCTTGTGGCGAGGTGAACTCAAAGATCCGCTTGTCAGAAAGCCGCGCGACTATATCACTTCCGCGTTTGCGTCATCTGATCGCGCGCGCTCTCGAGCGTGTCCAGCACTCGCCCAGGCAGAATACCAAGGTAAAGAGTCCCGAGCAGCGCCAACACGATCGCCGCAGCCATCGAACGTGCTACCGCCGGCGCTTTGAACCCGGTTGCGGCCTCGGCGAAGAACATTGCTACAATCACGCGCAGATAGTAGTACCACGAGATCGCGCTGTTGATCACTGCTATCACCACGAGCACATGGAAGCCTCCAGCCCACGCCGACTTGAAGACGAGGAGTTTTGCCACGAATCCGCCGGTAAGAGGGATGCCGGCGAGACTCAACAGAAACAGCGACAGTGCGCTTGACAAGCCCAGCGACTGAAATCCGATCCCGGCATAGTCGGTAATCTCGACCCGTTTGTCGCCGCGGCGCGCGATCAGTTCAATGACTCCGAACGCACCGATGTTGATCAGTACGTAGCTCAACAGGTAAAACGCTACCGCTCGCCAATCCCCGGCGACAATCCCGATGAGTGCGTAACCCGCGTGCGCGATTGAAGAGTAGGCGAGCATGCGCTTGATGTTGCTCTGTACGATCGCGACCAGATTGCCAATGGTCATCGTCAGGATCGCCATTACGACCAGCGTGTCCGTCACGGCTGACTGCAACGTGTGCGCCGCACCAGTGCTCAGCGCGAACGGCATGGCCGCGAAGGTCAGTATAAACACGCGAGAGAAAGACGAAAACGCGGCGGCCTTCGAACCAGTCGAGAGGAACGCGGTTACCGGGGTCGGCGCCCCTTCGTACACATCCGGCGACCATACATGGAATGGAGCGCTCGCGATTTTGAAGCCGAAACCGACAATCATCATCGCCGCTCCCGCCAGGAGCATCGGCCCTGAGAATAGCTGTCCGGGCGCTGCTATCCGCTCCCTGATAAGTTGTAGATTCGTGGTAGCAACGGGGTTGGCAGCAGGATTGAACGTCGCGCCGTAGACGAACGCGATTCCGTACAGCAGGAAAGCAGTCGAGAAAGAGCCGAGGATGAAGTATTTCATCGCCGACTCGTTCGAGCGCAGGTCGCGCCGCCGATATCCGCACAACACATAAGTCGATATCGAAGTGATCTCGAGCCCCAGGAAGATCATCACCAGATCGTTCGCCGCCGACATGAAAAGCATCCCGGTCGTTGCAAACATCAGCAGCGCAAAGTACTCGCCAGTCGGCAGCGATTCGTCTTCTACCCAGCGAAGCGAAATCAGAACGGTCAGGAACGTCACTATCAGAAAGATCATTGCGAAGAAGAGCCGAAAATCATCGGTGATAATCATGCCCTTGAAGTAGGTTTCAACGGGTCGTCCCCAGAGGCTTGCGACTGCAACGGCGGCTGCAATCAATCCAAGCAGCGACACGGTCCCTGCGACTCGGCGTTCGATCTTGCGCGCCATTGCGTCGATCATCATTATGAGCACCGCAACCGAGGCCGTTATCGTCTCAGGCAGGATCGCGTGATAGTTTATTCTAAGGCTTTCCATTTAGCGTTCTTCTACGGCTGACCTGGGGGCGCAGGCAGCCCTGCCTGGCTGGTTATTGAGCCAGAAGATGCAGGCAGGGATGCCTGTCCTCCCAGGCGCGCCTTGATGGATTGAATGGTCTGATCAGTGCGTGAAAGGAAAAGGCTCGGATAAACACCCATCACCAGAACCAAAACGGCAATCGGGGCGAGCACAAGCTTCTCTCTGAAGTTCAAATCGGCGAGATTCAGGTTGGAGGTATTGCGCACCTCGCCGAAGATGACTCGCTGATACATCCACAGCATGTAGACCGCCGAAAGAATCATCCCGAGCGCGGCGAGCGACGCGAATAGCTTCGCGTGCGGAAGCAGAGTCGACGTGAACGTGCCGATCAGTATCAGGAACTCACCGACGAAGCCGTTGAGCAACGGAAGCGCGATTGACGACAACGTCACGATCATAAAGAAAGTCGAGAAAACAGGCATAACGTTGGCCAGTCCGCCGAACTCGGCTATCAAACGCGTGTGCCGCCGGTCATAGATCATCCCGACGATGAGGAACAACGCACCGCTCGAGACTCCGTGATTGAGCATCTGATACAACGCGCCCTGCATGCCCTGGTCGGTGAAAGAAAAGATGCCCAGCACGACGAAGCCGAGATGGCTCACGGATGAATAAGCGACGAGCTTCTTCAAATCAGGCTGGACCATCGCGACCAGCGCACCGTAGATGATCCCTACCACGGCCAGTGACGAGATCAACACCGCCCACTGATGCGCCGCGTCGGGGAAGATCGGCAGGTTAAATCGCATCAAACCATAGGTCCCCATTTTGAGCAGCACGCCGGCCAGAAGCACCGAGCCGGCGGTTGGAGCTTCGACGTGCGCGTCCGGCAGCCAGGTGTGAAATGGGAAGAGAGGCACCTTGATCAAGAACGCCAGCGCGAACGCCCAGAACAGCCAGCTCTGCGTCTCCGGGTCCAAAACCAACGCGTGCGTCCTTACGTCGTTGGTTATCGTCGCGATATCGAACGTGAAGTTGAGCGTGGCGCTTCCGTGCAAGTAGTAGAGCGCGATGATTCCGGCAAGCATAAGCAGGGAACCTACAACGGTGTAGATGACGAACTTCACCGCCGCGTAGATGCGCCGCTCGCCGCCCCACACTCCGATCAGGAAGTACATCGGCACCAGCATAACTTCCCAGAATAGGTAGAACAGGAACATATCCATCGCGACGAACACGCCGAGCATTCCGGTTTCCAACGCAAGCATTGCGACGAGAAACTCGCGAAGGCGTTTGTGGATCGAGTTCCACGACGACAGCAGTGCGAGCGGTACCAGTAACGTCGTGAGGATGACGAGCCACAAGCTCAAGCCATCAATTGCGACGTGATAGCGCACGCCCAGGTTGAACGCATTGATCCACTCGACGTTCGTTTCAAACTGAAGGCCGGCGCCTTTGCTGAAACCGATCGGCAGCGCGAGCGAGACTAGGAACGTCGCGAGAGAGAAGAGAAGCGCCGTCCATTTGAGGACGTTTTCGTTGGATTTGTCGCCCCGCCCGATTAGCAGCAACGCAATCGCGCCGGCAAGCGGCAGCAGAATAATGATTGTTAGTAGGTACTCGTCCATCTCGACCTGTACGGGCGGCCCCCCGTGGCCGCCCCTCGCTCCCTAACTTCCGAGAGAGTGGTATGCGAATGAGGGGCGGTTACGGAGGGCCGCCCCTATATGCTCACCTGATCACGAAATAACCGATTATCAGCAGCGCGCCGAGTACTACGAGCGCGACGTAGCTTCGCGCGAGCCCCGACTGCAAGTAACGCAAGGTCCCTCCGAAAAGATCGGCTAGCTGGCCCGCGCCGTTCACTGCGCCGTCGATGATGCGAACATCGATGAACTTCCACAGGACGTTGATCGAACCCTGTTTGATAGGCTGCACGACTGCCGCATCGTACACTTCGTCCACGTAGTATTTGTGTTCGAGTAAACTCGGCGGCTCCCAAAGAGGCTTGCGTTTGAACCACACCCAACCGAAACCCATTCCAATGAGCGCTATAGCAGTCGATACTATTAGCAGGATCCATTCGACTCGTTGCTCTTCAATGAACTGCCTGTACCAATCGCCGCCGGCATCCGCTGCATCGAATTGGGTCGTGGGACCTTCTACGGACTGGTGAATGAAATGCTCAAAGTAATTCCCAGTCTGACCTACGGAGAGGATCTCTGGTACTCCGACGAACCCAACCAAGATCGCGCCTGCGCCAAGCACAATCAATGGTACGAGCATAGACATGGGTGACTCGTGCGGTTTGCCTGCATGTCCGTGTCCTTCGTTTGAATGCGAGGAAGCGCTGTCGGCGTCCATGAACCGTTCATCACCCCAGAACGTGAGCACGATCAGTCGAGTCATATAAACAGCAGTCAGCAGCGCGGTTACTGCCGCAATGAACCATAGAATCCGCGGCCACGGCGCTGGAAGGACCACACTGGTAAAAGTCTTGAAGAGGATCTCATCCTTGCTGAAGAAGCCGGAGAGAAGCGGAAATCCTGAGATCGCGAGCCAACCCGCTAGCATCGTCAAACAGGTTATTCGCATATACTTCTTCAAGCCGCCCATTCGTCTCATGTCCTGCTCGTGATGCATACCGATGATCACCGAGCCCGCGCCGAGAAACAGCAGCGCCTTGAAGAACGCGTGCGTAAAGACATGAAAGATCCCTGCGCCAAAAGCACCTACGCCGCACGCCAAAAACATGTAGCCGAGCTGCGAAATCGTCGAATACGCCAGCACCTTCTTGATGTCCCACTGCGCCAGTCCGATCGTCGCTGCGAACAGCGCAGTCGCGGCTCCGATGATCGCCATGATCATCATCGCCGTCGGTGCGTGAGAGTAAATCGAACTTGCGCGCGCAACCATGTAGACGCCAGCGGTCACCATCGTCGCGGCGTGTATCAACGCGCTCACCGGTGTGGGTCCCGCCATCGCGTCCGGCAGCCAGACGTAAAGCGGTAACTGCGCGCTCTTGCCGGTCGCGCCGACAAAAAGCAACACCGCGATGGTCGTTATGCCTCCAGCGAAGATCGCCGACAAAGCTAACGGGTCGTGGACTTGTGAGAAGGCCCAATTGAACGCGCCGTGAATTCCCCGCGCCGGATCGTCAAAGTAAAAAATCGAACCAGCTTTCAGAAATAGAAGCATCACTCCAAGCGCAAATCCGAAGTCGCCGATTCGATTGACGATAAACGCTTTCTTTGCGGCGTCGTTTGCGAAGTCCTTTGTGAAGTAATAGCCGATCAGCAAATACGAGCACAGACCCACTCCTTCCCATCCTACAAACATCAGCAGGAAGTTGTCGGCGAGCACCAGCGTCAGCATCGAGAACATGAACAGGTTCATGTACGCGAAGAATCGCCAGTAGCCCTTGTCGCCACGCATATAGCCGGTCGCGAATACGTGAATCCAGAACGCCACGAACGTGATGAACAGGATGTAGATCGCGGACAACGAGTCTAATAGCAGGGAAGCATCGGCCCTGAATGTACCGACGCTGATCCAGGTGAAGAGATAGTCGTAGAACTTCTGTCCTTGTTCCAACTCGGCGTGATGCTTGAAGAAGAGGTAGAACGAGAGTATTGCCGACATAGCGACTGTCGAGCAGGCGATCAGCCCAATCAGGCGCTCGCCCATTCGCTTGCCTAACAAGCCAAGGATTGCCGCGCCAATGAGAGGCGCCATGATGATAATGGCCAGTAGCGGTTCCGTATGAAAGAAGTTCATCTTACGTCAGTGTCCTCGGCGCCGCGAACTCTTCATCTGTGAATAAGCTGTTCCAAGGGCTTACAGCTTAAGCGTGTCCACTTCATCGACGTTAAGCGACTCGCGATTGCGGAAGATTGAAATAATGATCGCGAGCCCTACTGCCGCTTCGGCTGCCGCTACAGTCATCACGATGAAGACAAAAAGTTGACCTCCGACGTCGCCGAAAAAACCAGACAACGAAACAAGCGTGAGGTTGACTGCGTTCAACATCAGCTCGATACACAAGAATATCGTGATGGCGTTGCGCTTGATGAAGACCCCGACTGCCCCTATTGTGAAGAGCATAGCTGAGAGTCCCAAATACCACGATAACGGAACCATAATGAATTCCTAGTCTCCCTCGCGTCTTGCCAACACCATCGCTCCCACCAGCGCCATCAGGATCAAAACTGAAGTCACCTCGAACGGAAGCAGGTAATCTGTGAACAACGCCGTGCCAATGCTCCATGTTGTACCCACCGCCTGCTCGGGATTTCCCGGTTGGATCGGCAGTGTGGTAAGACGAATCGGTCGAAGAACGTAGAACATTTCAGCGATCATCAGCCCCGCAAAAGGGATCGCAAGATAACGCAACCCCTTTTGTTTTTCGATTTGAGGCTGGTCCTTCGGCACGTTCAAGAGCATTATGACGAATATGAAGAGCACCATTATTGCGCCCGCGTAGACGACTATTTGAACCGCAGCGATGAACTGCGCGTGTACCGTCAAGTAAAGGGCAGACAGAGATAACAGCGTTCCGATCAGCGACAACGCGCTGTAGAGCGGGCTCCGTTGAAGAAGAATGTTCAACGCGCTCGCGATCGCGATAACAGCGAAGATTATGAATAGAACTTTTTCGTGCCACATGTCAGGGGTCTAGCGCATGAACAAGATCACTGTTGACGAAATGATGATGTTTACGATCGACGCCGGCAGCAGAAATTTCCAGCCGAACCGCATAAGTTGATCGTACCGGAAGCGCGGCACCGTGTAACGAATCCACATAGCCATGAAAATCAACACGAACACTTTGACTGTGAAATAAACGGGCCCGAGATACGGCAACCTCCCAACGAACGGGCCGTTCCAGCCCCCGAAAAAGAGCGTCGTCGATATCGAGGACGCGGTTATGAGATTCAAATACTCCGCCATCTGAAACATCACGAACTTCATCGAGGAGTATTCAGTGTGATATCCGGCTACGAGCTCGGAGTCCGCCTCGGGCAAGTCAAAAGGAGTGCGATTCGTCTCGGCAAGCGACGCGATGTAGAAGATGATGAAGACCAGAATCAACAGCGGGTAATGGAAGATGTTCCAGGCCAATCCGTGGAAGCCTTGCTGTGCATCGACGATCTCGACCAGGTCCAGCGTGCCGGTGTAAAGCAGGACGCTGACGATCGACAGACCCAACGCAAGCTCATAACTTATCATCTGCGCGCTCGACCTCAAGCCTCCCATCAGTGAATACTTGTTGTTCGACGACCACCCTGCCAGCACGATGCCGTAGACGCCCACTGATGTCAGCGCAAGCACATAGAGCAGTCCGACGTTCATTCGTGTGACGTGCAGCTCGATCGCGTAGTTGAACAGAGTGATCTGGCTTCCGTATGGAATCACGATGAAGGTCATCAACGCGGGGATTAGGGACAGCGCCGGAGCCAGCACGTACAGCCACTGGTTTGCTTGAAGCGGGATGATGTCTTCTTTGAAGATCATCTTGAGTCCATCGGCCAACGGCTGCATTAACCCCCACAGGCGGAACTTGCCCAGGCCCACACGGTTCGGCCCGACACGCATCTGTATCCAGGCCATGACCTTGCGTTCCATGAGCGTCACGTATGCGACTGCGGTGACTAGTATCAGGAGTATTACGATGGTCTTGATTACCCACTCAAGCAGGAGGTTAGTCATAAGATATGATTGACCAGTGGCGAGCTCAAACTCACATCATCTGTTCCACTCGAGGATGCCCTTGCGCCAGACGTACACTAATCCGACGAAGAGGACCACCATGAAAACCATCATCTCTCCGTAGAAGACGAACTTCAAATGCCGATACACCTGGGACTGCACGACACCCCGAAAGACTACCGCCCACGGCACCAGAAACACGGCTTCGATGTCGAACAGCAAAAAAGCCATCGCGACGAGGTAGAACTTGACCGACTGACGCTCGCGAGCGGTGCCAACCGGCTCAACGCCGCACTCGTAAGGCATTAGTTTCTCGTGGGTCGGCCGCCTCTTCTTTGCGAACCGCGAAAGAATGATGATGACCGCGGCCATGCCGATCGCGATTATCAGAATCAGGAGGACGGGAACGTAGTTGACCATTTTACCCGGCTCGTCTTTATCAACTGCTGCGATTCGATGCGACGGCTCGGTGCCCCGAAATTAGCCGCCACAAATGAGTAGGCATCTTATCGCTCGCCGAATTTTAGTGTCAAGCAAGCGAAGCTGCGGCCTTGCATTGAACATATCACGCGAAAAAGAAAAGTATTGTTGCTGCTCGGAGCTTCGACTAACATCGTGAGGAACTCGAGTTTGGAGTTCCAGCTTTAGCTGACTTGTGAATTGGAACCAACTACCGTGACTTGCGAATACTGTAACAGTTCGATGATTGAAGGTGAGATGAAGTGCGCAAATTGCGGCGCTCCGATCGTTCATGACGGCTCTGGTTTACCGGACTTCCGTTCTTGTCCGACGTGCCATCGCAGACTTCTTGCACTCGCCAGCCCGGCTTGCAACTACTGCGGGCGCCGCCTGCCGGACGAATACATTGAGGCTCGTGAATCGGATCTGAAGCGGATCACGGAAGTGGGTGGAGGTGAAGAGAAGACCGAGCTGCGTCGCAAGGTGGATGAGCTTATTCGCCAAACCGCGCGGCACGAGCGGGGCCGTTCTTCTTCGGCGGTCGGCCCGGTTGACATCACCAGCCTGATCGACCTTTTCCGCTAGCGATCGGGGTTTACGGCACGTGCTAGCCTGTGAACTTCGGCTAACCTGAAGCTTGTACGCTTAAACCCAACCTGAAGACTCTGAACCAAACTTGAGGGGATCGGATGCTGAGATGCGCTTAAGGCTGATTCTGTCCGGCATACCGAAGCGGATCAACCGGTTGATCATTCTCTCTTATCTCGTAATGAACGTGCGGACCGGTTGAGCGGCCAGTGCTTCCAGCGTTACCGATCTGATCGCTGCGTTTCACTCGCTGTCCGGCTTCGATCGAAATTCGCGAGAGATGTCCGTAACGAGTCGTGATCCCATTGCTGTGATAGACGATGACCAGGTTACCGTAGCCCGCGTGAGGAGCAGCATAGATTACCAGTCCGTCAGCAGTTGCCGTCACCGGCGTGCCGAAGTCTACGGCTATATCGAGGCCCTCGTGTACCTCGCGCCCTTCACCGTTAAAGGGATTGCGCCTCATGCCGAACCCGTCCGTCACGTAGCCATTCACGGGTAGCCCCCTGGGGATCGAGGCCAACCGAAGAATGACAGAACGCAAACGGTCGTTGATGTGCCGCACCTCGCGCTCGAGGTGATCGGCCGCTTTGTCGAGGGCCACAACCGTCTCAGGGCCGCCGATGCCCACTAGTTCGTCAATTTCAGGGGAGCGCTCCATCCGGGCCTTTCGTGCCAGTTCCTTTGACATATCCTGGACGTAGGATATCTGACCTTTGAGTCTGGCGTAGGAATTCTGATAGGCGTCGTTGGTTTGCTTTAGGGTCTCGTTTTCCGACTTGACGGAAAGGTATTTCAGATTGAGCGCTTCGTGCTGGCCGAGCCTCACCGCTCCATAGATAATCAGCGCAACAGAGATGACGAGACACGCGGCAACTGCACGGAGAAGATTGCGATGAATACTAAGTTGTCTGACTTTTGATGTGCGACTCGGAGATATCAGGAAGGTATAAACCCGATTATCCTTGGACATTCAGCACTCCTGGAGTTGTTCAGAGTATGCGGAAGTTGCACGTCCCACTGCAACATCCGAACATCATTTACTGCTTTCTTACGAGTGAGGGATGAGTCCGCCCAAATGCAATGCGGAGACTACCATACGCGGAAGGTGAAAGGCAACAGATGTGGCGTTGTTGGATGCGATTTAAGAAAATCGCAACAATTCGGGCATCGCGGAAGGGGGCAGAGGTCGAGGAATGCAGAGGAGCAAGTGTGCAGTTTGCTCTGTTCCCCGACACCTCCGCCTCAGTCTTTCCCGCTAGGCCTGCTGGGTGCTGCGGGGCGCTATGATCTTATAGATGACCCACGCTACCAGGACGAAGAGGCCAATGACTATCGCAAGGAAAAGCAGCTTCAGAAAGAAACTGGCTATCGTAAGGATAACCACGACGAGCCTGATGGCTATGACGAAAGCCACCAGTCCGAGTACGAATCTGATAAATCCCATGACTAACCTCCTGTGAAAAGTCCGACAAACTTCAGTTTGTCGTATTACCTCATGAACCAGCTGCGGAAGCCCGAGACAAACTACCCGACGACTTACTAAAGTTTGTCGGACTCCGCTCCTGATCTTTCCGTTCTGTGGACGAGAGCGTTTGCCTGTGTCTGACGAGCGGCGCCCGCCTGAATGATGATGTTCTTGTAGGAAGTCCTCAACTTGATCGTCGGACCGTCCAGTCCAAGCTCCTTCATAAGGCTGTTACGCACTCTCTGTTCAAGCTGACTGAAGCCAATTGGCTGAATCTGGCCGTTGGCGCTTTCGGCGTCGAGGCGGAAACGGCTCGACTGTGGAAGCACAATCTTGATCTGGCCGTGGTTGTTCTGGACGTCAATATCACCGGCCGGTTCCATCGCCGTCGTCAAAGTCACATCGCGATAGCTCGTTTCGACTCGAATATCTTCATAGAAGTTCTTCACGACAACGTCGCCGTGGGTTGTCTCGATCGCTACGCTGCCCTTCACGTCTTCGGCGTTGACCGAGCATTGCTCAGCCTGGACCTCCAATTCCCCGGCTATTGAAGACAGCTGAAGGTTGCTGTTGGAGGATGACACCCGCAGGTCGCCGTCAATATTCTTCGCGCGAACGTCGGAGTGCGGCGCATCGATCACCAGATCCGCAGCTCCAGATACATCGACGCTGGCGTGCTCCGTCTTCAGCTCGGCGGTCTGGTCCAGCCCCTGTGCGACGATGCGGCAAAACGGGGCGTTAACGTGCACCGGGCCGGAGATGTCACGAAGTTCGACCATGCCGTTGCTCGCGGTGCCTGCGGTCAGCTGCACGCCGCCGACGACGTTTGAGATTCGCGCGCGTTTGGCGCCGGTCACAGTCAAGTCGCCTTCGATGTTCGAAGCGGTAACCTCGCAATAGCTTAGCGCGAGATTCACGTCGCCTTTGATTCCGGTCAGGTCCGCCTGGCCGTAGCTTGCCTTTGCTATCAGACCTCCTTGAATCCCGTTGGCGCTGACCGATCCGTAGCTGTCGGTTACTGAGACGCCGACATATGAAGGCACTTCTATCTGAATATCGGTCGTGAACTGTTCGTTTACCTGATCCCGATTCGTTGTTATCGTCAACCCGTCTGTTGTCTGACTCACGACAAGACGAATTCGATCGGCAGTCTTGCGAGCGTCGTCCTGGCTCCATCCGCGAACGCCCTTTACGAGCGTGGCCCTAACCGCGGAACTACCTCCGGTGATTTTCAGACTTCCATAGCTGTTATTCACAAAGACCTTCATACCAGGCTTTATGTCGTTGTTGATAACAGGTTGATCAGTGAAGGCGTAGGTCTCGCCCACAACTGAATCCCGCAGACCGCTGAGAAGGCCCGGCAGCCGGAGCGCCGAAAGAACCGAGGGGTTGTTAGCGGTCCGGTTAGCAAAGACTCCGGTGACCACGATCAACAAGACAACCAGCACTCGAATCGGTGTAAGCACCCGGGGCGGCGGTCCATCGGTGTGACGATGCGAGTAGTAGCGGACGAGTTCAACGCCGGCGAAGACGACTAGAAGCAACACCCAGTAACGGCCGTACACCTGAAGTGCGTTCAGCCCGGGTTGAAACCGTGCCGCCAGGAACAGAACGCCGACGATTATCAGCAGCATCCCGACTAACGGCGAGCGAGGCTTGCGCTCGACCGCAAAGCCCATCACTCGAACCACTCCCGCGCAGATCAGGAACACAGGCCATAGCTGCATAAGCCAGCCGGCAATCCCTGACCCGGCGGGAGCCAAGACGAGAACTACCCCGGCGGCCAGGAGCAAGAGCCCCAGCAGCAACGTTCCCCTTCTGTTCTTGCGTCCCGCAGACAACTTTCGCCCTACCTTCGACCGGCTGGATTAGACATCCGTCCGCTCCGTTCGGATGATCGCTCACTAAATCTGCCGGGCACCAGCGAATACGGCGGAACCGATGGATGCTGCTCATAGCTCTCTTCCCGCGACCGCTTGAAGTACCGCGTCAGCAGATAACCTCCGAGGATGATCAGAGCAACCGGGAAGAGCCGAGCGACCGTAACAAACGCGAAGGGCCGAACAATCTGAATAACCAGGAGCAGTCCAGCCGCGATCAACATTACTCCAATAAGCGGCGCGCGCTTGATGAGCGAGCGCTTGAACCGCTCTTCATCAACTGCCGGGCTCTCGCCGCGAGCGATCAACATCGCGGTACGGTAGGCATCAATTATCGAATAGAAATAAAAAACAAGGCCAGCGAGTGCAAAGACTCCGGCGGCCACCTTGAGGCTTGCGAGCTCGAAAAGGCCTATGATCGAAACGAAGTGAACCACTGCTTTGATGTTCTGTCGATTGTAGACGGCGCCCATCCCCGGCAGCACCGCGAACAACGCAGCCAGCCTTGCTCTGCCTCTTGGTCTGGCGTTGCTATAGTTTCGCGAAAGGCCCTCGACACCAAGCACGATGCAATCCTGGCAATAGGGATAACCTTTTATTCTATGATCGCAAGATTGACAAAGCGGCCGCGCGCAGCTCGAGCACTGGACGCGAGCGGCGCTTGCTGTGTGATATGAACAATACATAATTAATCCTGCCCCTGATGAAAGCTTGTTCGGGCAGCTCCCATCGCTTTAACGTTTTGTGTCCAGCTATGGTTCACGGAATCGCTGCAATCGTGCGCGCAGGCTAATTCTTCTCGCTTGTCTCTACCCGCTTGTTCGAGTTCGGTTCTTGCTTTTGATTGCGATTGTCTTTGCCGTCTGACTTGTTCTCGCCGCCCAACGTATCCCATATCTCGCCTATGCCTAATCCGACTCGTTCCAAGCGCGCAACAACCTTGTCGGTCTGTGTGTAGACGTCGGCGCCCTGAGTGTAAAGCTCGGAAACCTTCACGTGAGCCTGGCGATAGATGCCGGTGACCGTTCCGTCGTCCGAAAAGCCAAACAGCAAGAGGGCGAAAGTGGCAAACGCAAGCGACGCCGCGGTTGCAAAGGTCCACCGGGCACTCTGAGTCGCGCGAGGAATGAGGTGCCCGGCAAAGGCGGCAAAGCGTTCGGCCACCCGGCGCGCAAGGCTCGGCGTGCGCTCGGGCATCATCGCGATCAGCCGGGCCAATAGAAGCTCCGTGACTTCCACCTCTTCGAAGGTGTGAACTGAATGGCAGGCGGCTACCGCATACACGACGCTGGTGAGCAACGTTGAGCATGCATCACACTTTTCTGCGTGCTCTTCAAAGCGATGATAAGTCGGAGCAGGGACGAAGCTATCAAGAAACTCGGTTATCAGCTCCTCAAATCCGTCGCACCCCAAAGCCCCGTGCTCAGCAGGAATGGCCGCAAGAGACGTTTGAAGCGGCACGGGTGTTTCAAGTTCGTCTTGCTGCCGGCAGGCACCGATGGCCGTCTTCACACCGTCCATCAATGAGTGGCACTCCCGGCACTGCAGCGCGTGCGCTCGAAACAAGGTCGCGTCTCCTGGCGCCAGAAAGCCGTCAAAGTAATCGCTAAGCGCATCCTCGAATCTGTTGCAATCCATATCTGTATAATTGGCGGAGCAACACTCCGCCCCTCCCAAATCGATACCCGCGCCGGCCGAGTGACGAGCAGCCAGCCTGACGCGTTCTCTTTTTTCCTCGCGCAGTACGACAGCCATTGAGCGCTGATCGTTGAGCCTCTGACTTCGGGCTACCGATCGCTGGCCGTCTTAGTCAGGGTTCACTTTCATCCTGCGCAACACCTTGGCTAATTCAATCCGGCCTCGGTTGATGCGACTCTTCACCGTGCCTTCCGGTATCTTCAGAAGGTCGACAATTTCCTGGTACGTCAACTCCTCGATGTCTCTAAGGATGACGCACTCTCGCAGATCATGAGAGAGCTTATTAATCGCAGCCAGCACCTGCAGCCTTCGCTCCTGTCGTTCGAGTGTGCGGTGCGGGCTATCGCTCGCAGCGGGCAGGTGATACTCGTGATTGGCCAGGTCGTCGCCGGAGTCGGTCGGCGTTCGCTGCCGCTTGCGATAGTCGTCAATCACCAGATTTCGAGCCAGGCGCATCAACCAGTTCGACAGATCGCCCAGCGTGGGATCGTACTGGTTCAACGAGCGATATACGCGAATGAAGACCTCTTGCGTCAGATCTTCCGCCGCGCTATGACTCGAGGTGAACCGGTAAGCGAGGTTGTAAATGCGCCTCGAATACTGGCGCACTATTTCCGCCCAGGCCTGCTGGTCACCTTCCACACAACGCTGAACCAATTCAGCATCGGTCGATGTCAACGCGAGTTTTGCTCCCACTCTGTCGCCTTCTCGCAAGCTATCCGATTAGCTTCCCTGTCTTACGGTGAAGTCTTCCAACCTCGTAAACGAGACGGTGACGGAAAATGTTTCACCTGTCCGGCAGCCGCCTCGCCTCGGACCGGGATTGTAATGCGGAGCATCGATATTTTGTGCTAGAATCTCCGCTCGCCACAGTCCATAGCGGCTGCGCTTCAGGTGCGAAAGAAGTCGAGAGCATTAGATTTCCGCGCTCGATTTCACGAAAAAGTATAACACGAGGAGTGTCGCAACGCTTTGAGCGGAAGGATCAGAACCATCCTTAGTCTTGCTGTGGGAGCGTTGTTCGTCTATTGGTTCGCACACAAGCTCAATTGGCTTGAAGTCTGGATCGAGGTGCGCAAGGCAAATTGGGGCCAGCTCGGCCTCGCCCTCGCCCTTTTAGTCGGCACCTACTTTGTGCGAGTGCTCAGATGGCGAGAGCTGCTCGAACCGATGGCACGGCCATCGCTTAGCGCCTTATTCCGCGCAACAATGATTGGCTTCACGGCTCTCTTCCTGGTCGGGCGCGCAGCCGAGATGATCGTGAGGCCGGCCGCGCTTTCGGTCAAAGAGCGGGTGCATCCTTCGGCGAGCTACGCGACCGTGATGATCGAGAGGGTGTTCGACATGGTCATGGTCGTCGTTTTTTTCGCAGTGAATCTGATCTTCTTCGAGTACATCGCGCGAGACGCTGATGCGACGCGGCTGTTTGGCTGGATCAAGGTAACCGGCGTCCTGTTGCTGGTAGTTGCGGCGGCCGGTATTTACGGTCTGTCCGCATTCAGGCGAGGCCGCAACGGCGCGCTCACCTATCTTGAAAGAAAGCTAACCTGGCTCCCAAAGAGTGCCGGCGCCGCAGCTATGAGCCTGTTGCGGCATATCTCAGAGGGTCTCGCCGTGCTCCACGATGCGCGCGGCCTTACCATCACGGTGTCATACACGGTTTTGCTCTGGCTGATGGTAGCTCTTGCACATCTGTTGGTTGTGCGAGCGTTTGGAATTCCGTACGCCGAGGTACCATTCACCGGTGCGGTCTTTGTAATGGGAATCTCGATGTTGGGTTCGGTCGTGCCAACACCCGGCGGCGCGACCGGGCCGTTCCACACTGCTACTGCGGCGGCGCTTGCGTTCCTCGGAGTCGAACAAAACAAGGCAGCCTCGGTCGCCATAATCCTGCACCTTGTCATCTTCACTCCGGCAACAGTCTTCGGCATGTATTACCTTGCGAAAGAAGGCTTGTCACTCGACCGGTTGAGACGCATCGGAGCAGAGAAGGCCAACGAAGAGAAAACTGGCCAACCGCTCTCGCCTCATAAGCATGAGAATGAAGGGGTGCTGGCCGCACGAGGCTGATAATCCACGCTCAAGAGAGATTCCTATGAAGTGTCCGTTTTGTTTGCACCTTGAAGACAGAGTAGTCGATTCGCGCGAGAGCCGTGAGGGCGACGTGATACGCCGCCGCCGCGAATGTTTGAAGTGCGAGCGCCGCTTCACCAGCTACGAGCGGATCGATGAGATACCATACATGGTCGTGAAGAAGGACGGGACTCGCGCGCCGTTCTCACGCGAGAAAGTGCAGTCGGGAATCTTGAAGGCCTGTGAAAAGCGGCCCATCCCAACTGCGAAGATCGAGGCGCTTGTGAATCAGGTCGAGAAGTACGTACAGGAGTCGCGCGAGAAAGAGCGCTCGACTGAAAAAATAGGCGAGTTGATAATGCGGCGGCTTAAAGAGCTGGACAAGGTCGCTTATGTGCGTTTCGCATCGGTGTATCTGGATTTTAAGGATGTTTCCGAATTCATGAGCGAGCTTCGCTCGCTGGTACGAACCGGCCGTGTTAAGTGAAGTCTGCGGCTTCGAATATCGGGTGTTGGGTCATGAAGTCTCTACGCTTTCTCTATAGTACACAACCCTCTCGATGTTGTCGTCAGCGAGCACTGCTGGTTAAGAGCCGTGACCGCGTACGAGTACTATCCTCTGGGCAAGTACATCGTGGCCGCCCCTTTGCGTTTGCGGTGGGCGCCCAACGATCAAGTATCATCGGCTGGATGCGCGGCACATCATCGGCTTTTTAGAACGTGGGGACAGCCCAGCGCTGATCGCTCTCAACTATCGTATCCCGGTTGCGGCAGTGCGTGAAGCAATCGACCTTACATCGCTCTACGACTATGAAGAGAGTTATGCATGATCGTCATGGACGAGCAGCTTGCCGATCCACAAATCATCCGCAGCATTGAACAATGGTATAAGGGAAAGGTTATCGTAATAGGAGAAGCGCGGCCTCAAAACAGAATAACTGACGATGTCATTCCGGCATTGCTGCGCAGGTTGAAGGCGCCAACCTTCGTAACGATCAATTACGAGGACTTCTGGCGAAGAATTCCAGCCAACTCCGCTTACTGTGTTATTTGCTTCAAGCCTGACGGGTAAACGCTCGGCCGAAGGGCCGGGGCTTTGCGGGCGATCCTCAGCCGACCGGAGTGGCGCAGCAAGGGCGGACGCTTGGGCACCGTGATTTCCGTCAGTGCTCGCCGAGTTGTCTTTTATTCCGCGAAGCAACAGCACATTGGGTTGGTCACTTAGACGAGACGAAACTGCACGTATCGTTTCTCAGTGGCGAAATCATTCGACTTTGACCTGCGGAAGTAAGTAAAATCATCGCTTAACTTATGTCATCACTAATCGAACCAGAAGAAATCCAAATCGAACAGAGCAGCGAGCCGCTCAAGCTGCCTGATTCGCTGCCGGTCTTGCCGCTTCGCGACATCGTTATCTTTCCGTATATGATCGTCCCGCTGTTTGTGCAGCGCGAACGTTCTATTCGAGCGGTCGAACAAGCGCTGGCCGAGAACCGAATGATCATGCTAGTGGCCCAGCGCGACCTCGAAAAAGAGGAGCCGGTCGGCCGGGATCTTTACAACCACGGAACTGCGGCTTCGATAATGCGCATGCTCAAGATGCCCGACGGCCGCATTCGCATCCTCGTGCAGGGGCTCGCTCGCGCCAGCGTGACGCGCTTCGACGAGAATCTTCCGCATCTCCTCGCGCACATCCTGCCGCTTGTCGATACTGAACCTGACGCAGACGAGCTCGAGTTGGAGGCGCTCATCCGAAATGTGCGCGCTTCGCTCGAACGCGCGATTACTCTCGGCAAGAACATTTCCGGCGAGGTGATGGCCATCGTCGCCAACCTCGAAGATCCCGGCCGTCTCGCCGACGTCGCCGCCTCAAACCTCGAACTTAAAGTCGTCGATGCTCAGAGCGTGCTCGAGAAGCTCAACCCTTCCGAGCGACTTCACCGCGTCAATGAGCTGCTCGCGCGAGAGATCAACGTCTTGATGGTTCAGCAGGAAATCAACACCCAGGCCAAAGGTGAGATCGATCGCAGCCAGCGTGAGTTCTATCTGCGTCAGCAGCTCAAAGCCATTCAGACCGAGTTGGGCGAAGGCAACGAACTCGGCGAAGAGATAACTCAATATCGCGAGAAGATGCTTCAGTCCAAGCTGCCAGAACCCGTCGAGGAGGAAGTCGACCGGCAAATCAAGAAGCTCGAGCGCATGCATCCGGACGCAGCCGAAGCCGCGACGCTTCGCAACTACCTCGATGTGATGGTTGCGCTGCCCTGGTCCAAGTCTTCCGAAGAAAACCTGGATCTCAAGCGTGCCCAGACGATACTCGATGAAGATCACTACGGCCTCGAAAAGGTCAAAGAGCGAATCATCGAAACTCTCGCCGTTCGAAAATTGAAGGACAAGGTCAAGGGCCAGATCCTTTGTCTGGTGGGACCGCCGGGCGTCGGAAAAACCAGCCTCGGCCGCTCGATCGCCCGCGCCCTTAACCGCAAGTTCCAACGGTTGAGCCTGGGCGGGTTGCACGATGAGGCTGAGATTCGAGGTCATCGCCGAACCTACATCGGAGCGATGCCCGGCCGGATTGTTCAATCCATTCAACAAGCTGGAACGAACAACCCGCTCATTATGCTCGACGAGATCGACAAGGTCGGCGCCGACTTCAGAGGCGACCCATCGTCAGCGCTTCTCGAAGTACTTGATCCTGAGCAGAACTTTTCGTTCCGCGATAACTATCTGGGCGTGTCGTTCGATCTGTCGAACGTGATGTTTATGACGACCGCAAACATGCTCGACACCGTTCATCCGGCACTGCGAGACAGGATGGAAGTCATCCGGCTGGCGGGCTACACTGAGGAGGAGAAAGTCGAAATCGCGCGGCGCCACATCATTCCCAAACAGATGGAAGCGCATGGCATAACGATTCGTCATCTGACCATCAGCCGCTCGGCGCTAAAAGGAATCATCCTGCAGTACACGCACGAAGCGGGCTTGCGGCAGTTCGAACGCGAGATCGCCGGCGTCTGCCGGAAAGTCGCGCGGCGGGTTGCTGAAGGGAGCGATTCGCTCGTTCGCGTCACCATCAATAACCTTCACGAGTTTCTCGGCATTCCGCACGTCTATCCCGACGAGGTGCTCAAGAAGGACCAGGTCGGTGTAGCCACCGGACTCGCATGGACGCCCGCTGGCGGCGACGTATTGTTCATCGAAGCGTTGTTGACTGCTGGCAAAGGCTCGCTACAGCTCACAGGTCAATTGGGCGACGTTATGAAAGAATCGGCGCAAGCAGCGCTTTCGTGGGCGAAGGCTCACGCCGACGAGTTAAACATCGATACTGAGAAGTTCGGCAAGTTCGACATCCACGTGCACGTGCCCGAAGGCGCGATCCCCAAGGACGGACCCTCCGCGGGCGTGACGCTCGCAGCAGCCATGGTTTCCGCTTTATCTGGCAAGGCGGTGAAGCGATCAGTTGCGATGACCGGCGAAATAACTCTGCGTGGAAATGTCCTGCCGGTGGGCGGGATCAAAGAAAAGGTTCTCGCCGCGCGGCGCGCCCGGGTGACCACGATCGTGTTGCCTCAACAGAACCGTCGCGATCTGGAAGAGGTGCCGAAGGAACTGCAGAAGGAGATCACCTTCGTGTTCGTAGATTCGGTTCGTCAGGCGCTGAAAGCGGCCCTATTATAGGCCAGATTTCGCGAGGTATCGCGACCCCAGCCTCCGTAAGCATCGTCGGGAGAACATCCGTTAATTTGTTTCAAAAGTGTTGCGAAGTTGGTGTTTATGTTGACTACCTTAAACTTAGCGTGATATAAGAATCGCACTCGACAGGATTGTAAGACAGAATGGCTGAGATCGCGCCTCGAGGCCCCTGGTGACAGAGGCGATTAAAGCAAGTCACCTGAGCCGCGACTTCACCCTGACATTGAGAACAGGAAGGTAAAACTCACAGATGAGGCTAGCAAGAAAAGCGAGTCGTTTTGTAGTTGTGCTACTCCTTTCATTATTGCTACTCGGAACCGTGGGACCAACGCAAGCTCTTGGTCAATCACCGCAGCCGGCCTCACGCACTACTACCCAGGCAATCATCGATCGGGCTGAGGAGAGTTATCTTCGTGGCGAAGAAGCTCACTCGAAGGGCCTGTCCGACATCGCTCGCAAGATGTTCGATAATGCGCTCGACACGGTTTTGCAGTCAGGAATTGACCTTAAGACTGATGCCAAGCTCGCCGCTTATTACCGCGCGCTGCTCGATCGAATACACAAGCACGAGGCCCAGGCGGGGGACGTTCACGAAGCAGCGGACCGGCCCGAGGTGGCGGAGCCTTCAGCGCTCGACGAAGTATCTGAAATCAAAGAATCCGAACTCGCGATGGTCACTCCCGACGGAGTGAAGATTTTCGGCCGTTACGATTTTGACTTTGCGGTAGCCCCGCCTGTATTTCAATTCATCAACTTCTTCGTAGCGGGGCGCGGCCATTCCACGATGGAGGTTGGGCTTCAACGTTCGGGGCGCTATCGTCAGATGGTCGAGAAAATCTTTAAGGAAGAGCACGTCCCGGTAGACTTGATGTGGCTCGCCCAGGCCGAATCGGTCTGGAAGCCAAACGCGCTTTCACGCGCGGCGGCAAAAGGCATCTGGCAGTTCATTCCGTCTACCGGCACACGCTACGGGCTGGAGCAGACGACCTGGATAGATGATCGGTCGCAGCCCGAGAAATCCACCCGTGCAGCGGCCAGGTACTTGCGCTGGCTGCACGACCATTTCGCGGGCGATTGGCTGCTCGCGATGGCGGCTTACAACTCAGGCGAGAATCGAGTGGACGGTGCGGTCGCCCGTTGTGGTTACGCTGACTTCTGGGAACTTTACAAGCGAGGATTGCTGCCGCAAGAGACCCGAAACTACGTGCCGTGCATTCTTTCGATCATCATCATCAGCAAGAATCAGAAACGCTACGGCTTTGATGTGACACCGGACCTGCCACTTAACTACGACACGTTCGAGGTTCCCGCGCAGACCGATTTGAAGGTCGTTGCCGACTTGATCGGCGCGCCGTATGACACGATTCAGGATCTGAATTCCGAGTTGCGGCGCGGCACATCGCCCGCGGGCGAGCGCTACACGATTAAGCTGCCGAAGGGAATGAAGAAGCAGTTCGAGGTAGCTTACGCAGACTTGCCGGAGACGCAGCGAGTGCGCAGAATCACGGTTCCCACCGAGGACTTCGCCGAGCGATACCGTGGCAACTACCGGGTTCAG
>DATLWF010000370.1:0-16085 GCA_035576605.1 Blastocatellia bacterium
GTTCCGGGATTCGAGCGAGTGAAACGTGTGCGTGAAACGTGAACCGTGAAGCGTGATGCGTGAAACGTGAAACGTGATCCGTGAAACGTGAAACGTGAAACGTGAAGCGTGATGCGCGAAGCAGGCTCGTGGTCGGGAAGGGCGGCTTGCCCCCGCTCCGTCAAAAAGTCAACTTACTCGCGAGAGCAGCGGGGGCAAGCCACCCTTCCCGACCACGAGCCTGCTTCGCGCATCACGCTTCACGCTTCACGTTTCACGTTTCACGTTTCACGCTTCACGCTTCACGCTTCACGTTTCACGGATCACGTTTCACGCCTCGGTCTGCATTTCCAGTAGTAATTCACGAAGCCTTCCGCTTCGTACAAGCGGCGAAATGTCATCTCGACTGACAGGTCGATCTTAACATCGGCAGGATTGCGGTCCGTCATCTGAAGATAAGCCCGTCCGCCGCCTTCGAAATCAACAATGCTCATCACAGTCGGCGGATCTGGATCGGCGTTCAGGAAGTCGAGCGTGAAAGTGAACAGCTTCGCCGTTTTGTCCGCAAGCCTCACGCTTTCGAAGTTGTCTTTCGACTGGCAGCTTATGCAGACGCGTTGATGCGGGTACTGGATTTTCCCGCAGTTCAAACAGCGGTGACCGTGCAGCTGGTAGATGTCGTCGCGCTTTCTCCAGACGATCGCGGCCGAAGCGGAGGGCGCCTGGCGGCGCGCGGCGTCGGTCTCGATCAGTTCGCGAAACTTTGCATAGCGTTCGTAGCTATCGAGGCTTGCCCGAGATGCGAGATGTCCCCTCACTCCCCGGCGTCCGACTAATGACTTTGCATTCTCGATCTCACGGGTCACTTCAAACAGCAACGCGTCGCAGCCTGATCCGTAGCCCACCACAAGAAGCTTCTCGCCCTCGTGCGCGTCCTCGAGCGCCGATGCCAGCACAAGCAAGGGCATCGCGGTTCCGGTGTTGCCGACCGTAGAGAACAAATGATCGGGAATCTGTTCGGCCTTGAGCCCGAGGCTTTTGGCCGTGCCCGCGAGCGTCCCGGGATCGGGCGCGTAGAAGATCGCCTTCGATATTTCTGACGGGCCGATGGCGCTGCGCTCGAACAATTCGGACACCGTTTGACGCACCACTCGCTGATAACCCTGGGTGATCGAGAAGCGCTCTTCCCATCCCGACACGAATCGATCATCGTCGCGGCGCCAGACGTCGGTCATCTCGTCCACGGTCGAGTGACTGGCGATCAAACTGGCAATCACCCTATCCCTTCCAACTGCTATCGCCGAAGCCGCGTCGCCGAATGCTCGTTCATTGGCGGACTTCGGCGGTGCGAGCCTGGCGTCGGCCGCGGCGATGATCACGTTCGACGCCGATCCGGCCTTGACCGAGTCGATGGCCGCCAAAGTGGCTGTGGTAGCCGATCTCAAGGAGCTGGTGTAGTCTGCGGTTCTCACATCGTGCCGCAAATCGGTGGCCGTCGCGATCAACGCGGAAGCCTGTTTCTCGGCGTAAGGCGACGTGGTGGTTGCGAACATCAGGCCGTCCACTTCACGTCCCTCGCCGTTGGCGAGCAGGTCGCGAATGGCTTCGACAGCCATCGTGATCGAGTCTTCATCGACGTTGGCAACCGCGCGTTCGCCTTCGCCGGCGCGACCGCCCCAGGCACGCGCGATTTCTTTGTGTGCGAGCCGATAAAAAGGTATGTATGCTCCGAATGACGTTATTCCAACCATTGTCGTGTTTCGCCTTTTCCTAAGTCATGTTGCGCTGCCCGAGCGACTACGGGATTCTCTTGAGCGGAATTCTCGTCAGCGGTGAGCAAGTTAAATTTATACACCCCAGGCGCCGCTCAAATGGATGTTCGCGCCGTTGATGTAACGGGCTTCATCAGACAGCAAGTAGCATACGGTCGACGCCGCATCCTCGACGCTGCCGACGTAACCAGCGGGAATGTTCTTGATCATCTTCGATAGCTCTTCTACCGGTGCGCTGCCCGATTCAATGAACCCCGGTGAGATTGCATTCACGGTAATGCCGTGTGGCGCGAGCACTTTCGCCAGAGAGCGAGTGAGGATCAACACTCCGGACTTTGCGATGTAGTGAGCGGTGATTTGGGGCTGCCCTACGTGCTGGTCCGCATTAGCCATGCCGAAGTTGACTATGCGGCCCCACTTGCGTTCTTTCATGCCGGAGGCGACTGCGCGGCTCAAGTAGAAAATTGGGTGGAGGTTGTTATCGAACATTTGGTGCCACCCTTCAATAGTCTCTTCCAAAAGGTTGACGCGATGATAAGGTCCGGCGCAGTTGATAAGCGCGTCTATGCGACCCCATGCATCTTCAACTTTGCGCACGAGCGATTCAGCGGCGCCCGGATCGGATACGTCGGCGCACGCAGACATCGCGTTCACATCCTTCTCCTTGAGCATCGCAAGCAATTGATTTGCATCGTCCTCGCTCTTGCGGTAACAAGCAGCAATCCACCAGCCGCGTTCCGCCAGAGTCAGAGCTATCGCGCGACCGATCCCGCGCGCGCCGCCCGTTATCAAAGCAACTTTATGTTCCATATCTCATCTCTCTAGCCTCGGAACGTTGAAATAGGTCGAGGACGGTAAATAGCGGTGTGACGCGCTTGCTGAACGATCCTAGTTCCTTCAGCGACGAGCAGCAAGTCCAGCACAACGAACTCGTGGCCTTTGCGTTCAAAGCAGTCCGCGATCCGCCCTCGAACGGAAACCTCTTCGCCGTCGCGAGCCGCGCTCCAGTTGATCAAATCGCTCGCGGCGTGAATCCACGGTCCGAGCTTGTAGTTGCGCACCAGAATATGGTTCGCCAGGCCGAGCAGCGTGAACGGGTGCGCGACCGCGTCGGAACCAGTGTAAATCTGCAAGCGCTCGTCGAGATTTTTGAGCAGGGTCTTATCGGGAAGGCTCATCGTTTCGGTCAACGTTCCCAGCACAGTGCCAGGAACCAGCAGCTCGCCCGACGGAACGGGGCGCGATTCTATAGAAGGCAACGGTGCTTCGGGATAGTCTTCCAGCCGCGGCTCGCCTAGCCACGCCGATCGATCGTTGAGCGTCGCAAGAGCGGTCGCGCACGCTATGCCGTCTTCGCGCCCAGCGGTGATCGCGACGTTGATCGGATCAGCGCTCGCGTCTGTTTCGGCTCGGACGATCACTTCATCGCCGTCGTAGAACGGCTGATGAAACTTGACCTGCATCGAGCCGCGTTCGAGCCAATCCAGTCCGAATTGCTCGACGATCGGCACAGTCATGTAACCGTAAACCGTTACGCCCGGAACCAGTCCACCACGAAAGCCGAAGCTCGCGGCCGTCGCATCGTCGTGAATCTTGTTTTCGGAATCTGCGGATGTATTGCGCGCACGCACTCGGTAAGTAAGCACCATACGTATGATCATCAGAACACAAAGCCACTTAGACATGAAGGACAGTTCCTTCTCACCCAGTGTCTCTGTGACTTCGTGTTTTATCTCACTGGTAGTACCGGACCAGCCACTCGGCAACCAGCGCCGGCTTCTGGCCGCCTTCGGTTTCGCAGAGCACCGACCACGTTAGCTGTATGGCGCCAGTGACGTCTTCTACCGATTGAAGCGTGAACCTGGCCCGAATCCGCGAACCGGCGGGCAAGGGCGAAACAAAACGCAAACGGTTCAATCCATAGTTGATTCCCATCTTGAAGTCGCCTTGCACCTTCAGCGCCTGCGCGGCCAGGTGAGGCAACAGCGACAGCGAGAGAAACCCGTGAGCTATCGTTGAATGAAACGGCGAGTCGGTCTTCGCCCGCTCCACGTCGATATGAATCCACTGATGGTCTTCGGTTGCGTCGGCGAAGTCATTGATGCGCGATTGAGTCACTTCAAACCAGTCGCTCGCTGCGACTTCCTGACCGATCAGACTCTTGAGTTCGTCGATACCTTCGATGATCCGTGTTGGCATGAGTCCTCCGACGATGACTTGATTAGGGTGATTAGGGATCAGCTAAGGTACCCGACTCCAATCGTGCTTGCAATAGAGTGCGGTCGGTCGGCCCGATCACTCACCGTCCTCATCGCCGGCGTACCCATCCGCGAGCAACATCTCGTCGGGCGAGAGCTGATCACCTTGCGCTGCCCAGGTGCGATTGAACTCTTCGTCAAACTCTCTGCGGCGGCGTTCTTCCTCATCCCACTCCTGGCGGGTGCGACAAAAAGAAAATGCAAAGCCTTCGTCCATGTTGCAGCCGTCCAGATGCCAGAAACCAGGACCTGACCCTTCCAATGACTCATCCCCCAGCATCTGACAAAGCTCACAGTTCTCATCAAGGATCATATCTTTCGCGGACATCACCAGAGGTATGCGGCGGCGTTCGCTCTCGATGATCGCCGATGGAATCCTCCCGCCGAACTCTCGCTGACGCTCGTCTAACCAAGCCGCTTTGAGTCCTTCCAGCCGCGTAATCTCGGCGGCGGCTTCGGTTCGGTCCTGCGTCTGGACGCGGCCCCAACACTCGCTCAGCAGGCGGCGCACCAGGTCGTAATAGACCACACACTCGTGCGTCCCGAAGCCCGCGAAGAGATAGGCGAAGCTGTCGCGCGCCAGCGGAGGCGGGCCTTCCCTTAGCACAGACCACTGCCACTCGCGAGTGTGTAAATCGAAGTCGATAAAGTCCAGCTTCGCCATCATCACCTCGCGCGGGCTTTGGCCAAGTAGATCAGCGCGCCGCGTCATCAGCCAACTCTCATGAATCGCGGCTATCGGGTCTTCGGCATTCACGTCGCGAGCCGACAAACAGCGTTTGACGAGGAACTCGGTCAGCGCGGGACCGTAGAGGATCGGCCGGGGGTCCAACGGCGGCTCGGCCCGGCGCCCACGGTGCTCGTCACGGCTCACGTGATATTCGTCGACCGAGGAGACGAACAACCAGTCGTCGGGGACACGATAGGGCAGACAAACCTCTGTTGCTTGCGAGCCGTCGTGGTATCCGACTTCGCCCCTGGCTTGCGGAACAGAGTAAGACGACTCGGCTGCGACGATGCGCGCTGCGAGATCCACGATTATTATGCCCGCATCCCAAGCCTGTTCGTTCGCGTAGCCGTGAAACAAAGAGAAAGGCTTTTGATCATCAAGCGGCTTGATGAAGCGCCCCAACGCGGTTTCGAGTTCTGCAATCGTCTCGGGCTCGGCGGACAGTGCGGCGACAATAGCGTCCGCGACGGACCCATGCACCGTTCCGTTTATCGTGCCAATGCGGTCAAGAATGTTCAGTCTGACTTCGCTCATAAGCCATCCGTCCTTTTCTTAGTAGTGCCTTTAGACGGAATAGAAGCTCAGCGCTCGCTGGCGATTCCAACTGAGCCCTTGGCTGTTTGCCCTGTGCGGTTAGCTTCTGGCTTATCCGCCAAAAGCTGCGTCTTGGATTTCCACCAGGCAGTATGTGTGTCGTGGATTGCCTAAACGGGATGGTGCTTCAATCCGTTAACGGGCACGTTTGATTCCCAGGTACCGGCAGGATAGCAGAGTGAGCGCAGACCGCCAAGGTCCTGAGGTGCGTCACAACGTAGCGCATACCTATGCCCGAACCCTTGCTCGATGTTGGAGCCGGCGGTTCTTCAAGCTTAGACTTGCCGGCTCACTCCAAACGTCCTGGTGAGAAGGTAGTTGTGGCGGGGAGTGCGAGATCAGATCACGGCGCTGGCCCGCAACTTCCCAATCTCATCTGTCGTGAGACCAAGCTCCGCAAGCACCTGGTCGGTGTGCTCGCCTAAAGTCGGAGCGCGACGACACGCTCCAGCGGGCGTTTCGCTCAGGCGAACCGGTGGGCTCGCGATAGGAACTGGTTTGGTGCCGCCGGGGTATTCGATTTGTTCGAGAAGATTTCGCGAGGCCACCTGCGGATCATCGAGGACTTCGTCGAGGTTGTAACAAGGGCCACACGGAACGCGGGCGGCCTCAAGCTCGGCGATCGCCTGGTCGCGCGTGCGCGCGGCGCACCACGCGGACGTCGCTTCGTTGATTATCTGAGAGTTGTTGCCGCGCGAGATATCATCCTTACAGCGCGGATCGTCGACAAGGTCCTCCCTGCCGATGAGCCGAGCCCAGCGGCGGAACATGGGGGCGCCGACGGTTGGAATAACGACCCAGCCGTCCTGTGTCCGATAAACGTCGCTCGGCGCCGCATAGTAGGCGGTGTTTCCCATTTGCTCGCGGCGAATCCCCATCGTCTTGAGCTCCGCCAGCAACGGCGTCATGAAAGTCACCCCGGTTGCAAGCAACGACACATCTATCAACTGTCCACGGCCGGTCTTCTGCCGATGATAAAGAGCGGTCATCGCACCGAATGCCGCGTGCAGCGCCGTCCCATAGTCGGCCCAGGAAACGATCGAGCGGACCGGCGGACCGGGGAATCCTGTCAGGCTCATCGCGCCGCTCATCGCCTGAGCGACTCCGTCAAAGCCTATCCGATCGGAATATGGACCATCGGGACCAAACGCCGAAGCCATCGCAAGAATAATGTCGTCTTTCACGGCGCGGAGCGAATCGTAGTCAAGCCCGACTTTCTTCATCACACCAAGCGGGAGATTGACAATAACAATATCGGCGCTGCCAACGAGGCAGCGGATAATCTTTTGCGCTTCGGGATGGCCGAGGTCGAGCGTGATGCCGCGCTTGTTGCGATTGAGGTTGAGGAACAGGCCTCCCTCGCCGCTTTCGGTCACCGGGCCTAGTTTGCGGTCTTCGCCACCTTCACGTCGCTCGACGCGGATCACATCGGCGCCGAAGTCGGCTAGCAACATTGCGCAGTAAGGTCCCGCGATGAAGCGGCCGAAGTCGATCACGCGAATTCCTTCAAGAGGTCCCGGCATAACGCGCAGCATCGTACCTTTTGATTAAGGTTTATTCAACTCAGGCTACAGCGGGAGGCCTGTCGCCGGCGTCCCCCGAATACCACCCACGGGGCAGTGGGTGGATCGTTCAGGTGCGGCCTACAGAGGGAAGCCTTTCGCCTGCGCTCCCGAATCCCACCCACTCCCGAGATTGTGTGAAAAGTCCGGCTAACCGCGTTAGCGGTAACCTCTCGATAGCACGGCGCGCATTAACAACGGCAGGCCGCGTAACGGTCACCTGTTTGATTGCAGCACACTTATAAGGAATAGGTGACCGCTACGCGGCCGCGCATTCCAACCGCCGCGTGCTATCGAGAGGTCACCGCTAGGCGGTTAGCCGGACTTTTCACACAATCTCGCCGTGGGTGGTATTCAAAGAAGCGGTCGAGTCGCCTTCGTCTGTAGGCTGGACTTGAGCGATCCACCCAAGTGGATATGTCGAATTTGGCGCGCGGCTGCTAAAGTCTTCGGCTAGGATTTAGACCAGGATGAGTGAAGGCCCGGACACAAAACCGATCGCAATTGAGTTATCAACGCGCACCCGAGCTGCAAACCTCGAACGGATGCGCGGTGAAGTCTTCGACCTGGTGATCATCGGCGGCGGCATAACCGGCGCAGGCGTTGCGCTCGATGCTGCGTCGCGCGGCATGACGGTCGCGCTCATCGAGAAGCGCGACTTCGCGAGCGGCACGAGCTCGCGTTCATCAAAGCTGATTCACGGCGGCTTGCGGTACCTCGAACAGTTGCATTTCGGGCTGGTGCGCGAATCGCTTCACGAACGCGCAGTGCTCTCGCGAATCGCTCCTCATCTGAGCAAGCCGCTCAAGTTTCTTGTGCCGGTTTATTCATCGAGTGAGTGGTCCCCGCTCGGCGCGAACAGGCTTAAGCTGGCCGCCGGGCTGTGGCTCTACGATCTGTTGGCGGGCAGTCGGAACATAGGGCGGCATCGGTGGTTGGCGCCTGAAGCCGCGCTGAGGGCGGTCCCGGCGCTTGAGCCCAAGGGTCTCCGTGGCGCATTCCTTTACTACGACTGTCTGACCGACGACGCGCGGCTGGTGATCGAGGTTATCAAAGCGGCATCGGCTCGCGGCGCACTCGTCGCGAATTACATCAGCGCGCGTGGTTTTCGCAAGGACAATGACGGCGTCGCCAACATTGCGATAGAGGATACGCGCGACGGCAGTTCGTTCGAGCTGCGCGCGAAGGTCGGTGTGAATGCAGCCGGCGTTTGGTCGGACGACGTATCACGGCTGTCTGACGCTAAGGCTCAGAAAAGACTCCGGCCCTCAAAAGGCATCCACGTCGTCGTACCGTCTGAAAAGCTTCAGAATGACACCGCAGTGTTGATCCCGTCGCTTGGCGAGAGCCGGTTTCTGTTCGTCATTCCCTGGCAGGGCCGCACCGTTATCGGGACCACCGACACGGACTACACAGGCAGCCTTGACGAACCCCATGCTGAGGCTGACGAAGTCGATCGGGTTATGCGATCTGCGGCTCGCGCTTTCCCCGCCGCGCGGCTGTCAACCGAAGATGTGATCAGCACGTTCGCCGGGCTCAGACCATTGATCGCCGCAGACGGTCAATCGACAAAAGAGCTTTCGCGCAAGGAAGAGATTTTCGAAGACGACTCGGGGCTGGTCACTATCACGGGTGGCAAACTTACGACCTGGAGAAGAATGGCTGAACGCGTCGTTGATTTCGTTGGTCGCAGACTCGAGACCATTGATGGAGCCCCTCGCTCGCCAACTCCTCGCAGTGTGAGTGAAAACATCCATCTCGCCGGCGGAGCGCCACACGGCGACGCACACGAAGAAGCTTCGCGAGCCGCAAGAGACTTCGGGGTTGGCTTCGTTTCGGCGGAGCACTTGATGACAACCTACGGCGGCAACTATCGTGTGATCCTCGAACTCACGCGTGAGTCGGAAGAGTTGAGAACAACCTTGATGGACAGTCTTCCGCACATCGGGGCCGAAGTCGTGTACGCCGCGCGATACGAGATGGCGACGTCAGTCGAAGACTTTCTATCTCGCCGAAGTCGCATTGAATTGCTTGCGCGCGATCACGGCCGATTGTGTGCGATGCGTGTGGCGAGCTTGCTCGAGCGAGAGCTTGGTTGGTCACCGGCTGAAAAACGGCACGCGCTCGCCGGATATGTGCAAGAGGACGCGAGTTGAGCTAGAGTAGTCTGTGTTAGCCAACCACGCCTGATAAGCCGGCAGCTTGCTGGCTAAGGTAAATAACTCAAAAAGACTTTCAGATTTTCCTTGACGCGGAGACCCGCCAGTGGTATTTTGGCCCGCGCTAAGACAAATTACTTAAATCAGCCTTCATTCGAAGGGTTGATGGTAACGCGTTCGTCTGGCAAGTATCCTTGATTTATCATTAATCATTCCGTTTTTGTAAGCACGCAGCGGCATTTTGACTTAGAGTCTGATTTCGTTCGTCGCTCAGTAATCGGCGCCATTTGTCCGATCCTGAGTCAAATCATCATAAGTAGCACAAATAAGAAGGGTAATGTCAAATATGGAGCAAAGGCTCTGAGGCGCTGACCCTGCCAGCCGCGCTTGCTGGCACAAATCGCTAGTGATGGAGGCACGTAATGAAAAGGACACTAAAGCCGCTTACTCTCTGGATTGTGTTTGCATGCACCCTTAGCATGCTTCCGCAGAGCACGAACTTTTCGACTGCGTTTGCGCAGAGCATTGTCGGTCGCATCTCCGGGACGGTGACCGATACGTCTGGAGGCGTGCTCCGCGGAGCAGCGATTAAGGTCATAAACGAGGCCACCGCCTCATCACGCTCGGCAGTCGCGGATGACAATGGATTTTACATAGTAACGAACTTGCCGCCCGGCAACTACACCGTATCCGTCGAGCACCCCGGCTTTAAGAAATCGGTGCAGAACGGCTATACCCTGGTAGCCGATGGGCGACTCACCGCAGATATTTCTCTGGAAGCGGGAGCGATTTCTGAAAGCGTGAGCGTCACCGCGGTCAACACGGAGACAGTCAACACCACTTCGGGTGAGGTCGCGCGGGTGATAGACGGCGCGCAGGTTCGGGAACTCGCGCTGAACGGGCGCAACTACCTTCAGTTGACCACTCTGATACCTGGCGCGCCCCTGCTGAACGACGATCAACTGGGACTCATGACCAGCCTGAGCACCTCACAGCCGATAAACGGCAATCGCGGTAATGCAAACAACCTCACGGTCGACGGCGGGTTCAACCTCGACTCGGGAAGCAACAACAGTCAGATCAATAATGTCGGGATAGACTTCATTCAGGAAGTCAAGATCCAGACATCAAACTTCTCCGCCGAGTATGGTCGCAATTCCGGCGCCTCCATCAACGTGATCACCAAAAGCGGCGGCAATCAGTTTCACGGAAGCGCGTTCGAGTTCTTGCGCAACGATCAACTCGATGCCAATAACAACTTCAGCAACGCCAGAGGAAGGTTCACTACTGACAAGACAGCGAAGGCGCCCGACGTAATAGTGCCAGTCGGAGACCCGCGAGCCGGAAATAAGGTCGTAGAGCGACCGACGCTGCGATACAACAATTACGGTTTTAGCGTTGGCGGCCCGATAATCAAAGACAAATTCTTCTTTTTCGGTGGGATTGAGTGGAAGTCTATCAGGCAGTTCTCAGCTCCGACGAATAGGACGATACCCTCGACCGCCGAGTTGAATGGCGACTTCTCACTGAGACTCGCCGGTGCGGATGGCAAACCCGGAACCGCGGATGATGGCCGGTTGATTGACCCGGTCACCAAGCAACAATTCAGCGGCAACAAGATCCCCGCCAACCGGATCACCGCGGATGGCCGCGCTCTCGCAAATGTCTACGGGGCAATGGCACAACTCGCCGTAGCCTTCACCGATTCGCCTACAGCGAATAACGCTCTGTATCAGAGACCGAACCCGTTTGATGTGCGGCAAGACATTGTGCGTTTGGATTATCGAATCAACGATAAGCAAAGCATATACGGCCGATACATTCACGACAACTACGACCTGATCGACCCGTTCGGCACCTTCATCACCTCGCAACTCCCCACCGTCCCCTCAAATCGGTTGCGGCCCGGGTTCAGCTATCAGGTGGCGCATACCTGGTTGCTCAGCCCTACGCTGGTCAACGAGGCAAAAGTCAGCGCCTCCTGGAATGGCCAGCGCATTCCCCCGGTTGGAGACGCCTGGAAGCGAGAGACCTACGGATTCGCGTATCCACAACTTTTCGTCGGCGGCGGACGGTTCGAAAACAGCATACCGGATGTGACCGTAACCAACTTCGCAAGCTTCGCGGGGGCCGCTCGTTCGTTGCTCTCTCCGACTACTGACATCAGCGTCGGCGACAACGTCACCTGGACCCGCGGAAAGCACTCGCTCAAGACCGGGGTGCTGATAGTGCGTAACCGCAAGGACCAAAACGGCAGGACTACTTACGCGGGAAATCTCACATTCAGCACCGGTGGAAACACTAACTCGACCGGCAACGCCTTCGCCGACGCCTTGCTCGGCAACTTCCGCACCTACAGTGAAGCGGAAAACGATCCGATAGGCTTCTTCCGCTTTACACAGGTTGAGGCCTACGTGTCCGACAGCTGGAAGGTGCATCCTAAGCTCAGTCTCGAGCTGGGCGCTCGTTATCAGTTCGAAACACCGATCTACACCCAGGCGAACAACGTGGTGAATTTTGATCCCCGTCTCTACGACCCGGCTAAGGCTGTTACCATTCTGGCAAACGGATCGATAGACACCACGAAAGGCGGGAATCGCTTCAACGGTTTGATCCGCGGCGGCGACGGAGTGCCGGCTGATGAATTGGGGCGTGTGCCCAATGGAAATCGTGCCGATGTGCTTGCGGTACCGTCCGGCGCGCCTCGCGGGCTTTATCAGAACGCCAAGGTAATAGCGCCCCGCCTGGGATTTGCCTGGTCGCCGTTCAGCGATAACAAGACCTCGATACGAGGCGGCTTCGGCATCTACTATGATCGGCCGGAAGGCAACATAATCTTTTCGTCGCTGAATCTCCCTCCGTATTCGAGCAGTGCTCAGTTCGAAAACGGCAATCTGGCGAACCCCGCCGGCGGTCGCGCATCGGCCCTCGCGCCGTTCGACACGATCAACACAATCGACCCCAACTTGAAGGTGCCGTACACGATGAGCTATAGCCTTGGCGTTCAGCACGAACTGCCCTACGGCATCCTGGGTGAGATTGACTATGTGGGCAATCTCGGAAGGCATTTGATTCGCCAGCCCGATATAAATCAGCCTACGTTTGCGGCCCAGGCGGCAAACGCCGCTCTGCCAACGGCGCAGCGGCTCTCAACCAACGCGCTGCGTCCCTTCAAAGGCTTTTCGCAGATCCGAGAGCGATTGAGCGATTCAACATCAAACTATCATGCTCTCCAGTTCTACGCGGCAAAGCGAAAGGGAGACGTGACGTTGACCTTTGGATACACCTGGTCGAAAGTGCTGACGGATTCGAGTAGTAATACCGACAATCCAGAGGAATTTCTGAACAGGCACTTTAGCTACGGCCCGGCTTCGTTCGATCGCAGGCACATTTTCGTTGCTACCTACACCTACAGGCTGCCCTTCTTCCGCAATTTGAAAGGCATCGGCGGACAGGCGCTATCCGGATGGGAGTTGAGCGGCATCACTCACTTGCAGAGCGGGTCTTACTTAACTCCAACAGCGACGACTTCGATTGGCTCACGGCGAGCCGACTACATCGGCGGCTTAACTAAGATTGAATTGGGGAAGGGTCCGTCGGGGTGGTTCAACACCCAGGCATTCGCGCCACCGCCCGATGGCCGTCTGGGTAATGCCGGAGTCGGAATCATAGTCGGTCCGGGACGTCGTCTGTGGGACCTCTCGGCTCGCAAACTGTTCAACATCACAGAAGGCATCAAGCTTGGGTACCAGGCTGATTTCTTCAATGCCTTTAACCAGACCAACCTTAACGACCCCGGCATCGCGTTCGGAACCATCGCCAGTCCGAATACCGGTTTCGGCAAGATTTCCGCCGCGGCGCCTGGACGAAACATCCAGATGGGGCTCAAGCTCGTCTTTTGATGATAAAGCGAAGCTGGCGAAGCCGGACGTTTCCGTGAGGTTTCGTCCGGCGCTGCCACAGAAAAGAAGTTCGAGGATATGCGTAGAATAAACCCTCACAAGTTTCAGATTGCCACGCGGGGCACGTCGCGCGAGATCAACCGGCAGATCGCGTTGAACCTGATACACACGCATCAGCCGATTTCGCGCGCCGACCTTGCGCGTTTGATGGGGCTTCGGCGGGGAGCAGTCAGTCTCATCATCAATGAACTGCTGAAAGACGGAGCGATCTTCGAGGGGATGACGGGAGAAGTGCGACGCGGGCGCAAGCCGACTTTCCTTTATATTGATTCGAGGGGCCGGTCTATTGTTGGAGTCGATATTCGAGTCACGCGGACCTATGTCATGGTTACGGACCGTCTCTGCAGACCACTGGTAGGCCCGATAAACTTCCCGACCGACCACAATCCGGAAAAGCTCGTTGCTGAGCTCAGCAAACGAATCAAGCAGATCCTGGCCGACCACAGTGAAGTTGGCGACTGTGACGGCGTCGGCGTGGTGGTGCCGGGAATGGTGGACCAGCGCACGGGCCGCATCCTAAACGCACCGACGCTCGGGTGGCGCGATGTTGACATCGTGAAATCGCTGGCGGCCGCGACCGGTTTGCCCATCGAGATCGAGAACTCAGGCAATGCGTGCGCTCTGTCACAATTGTGGGCGGGGCGCGGCGATGCGGCCGTCAGCGATCTCGTCTTCGTCACCGTGTCGGAGGGCGTGGGTGTGGGAATCATCGCGGGCGGTGAAGTGCTGCGCGGCAGGCACAATATCGCCGGAGAATTTGGGCACGTGCCGTTGAACATTGACGGGCCGCGTTGCTCGTGCGGCGCAACGGGGTGCTGGGAAGCTTACATCTCAAACCTGGCGACGCTGTCACGCTACTTCGGGCGGAATTTGCAGGAGGCCAAACCGATCCCGGCGGAGATTGCGGCTTTCACGATTGAAGACTTGATTGCTCGTGCACGCGCGGGCGACGCGAAAGCCGCGACGGCTATACAATCAACAGCGCGTTATCTTGGGCTGGGCCTCGCGTCCATAATCAATGCCATCGATCCGACACGCATTTACGTCGGCGGCGAGATAACGGCAGCCTGGGACCTGATCGAGCCGGCAGTGCGCGACGGGCTTGCCGAGCGCGCGTTGACACCGGCTGCCAGCAACCCCGATATAAGAGTCGTTTCGGCGGTTGACTATCCTCGACTCCGCGGCGCCGCGGCTCTGGTGGCCGCGCCTGCATTTGCCGCGCCGGCCGTAGCGTAAGTCTTTCACATAGCACCGGCGCGGAACGAACCACCGATGTGGAAGAAAGAACAACTGACCGCCCTCGCGATGTTGATGATTGCGGCAACATGGGCCGTGAGCCAACCGCGCTTCGCAGTCTCGGCAGACTCCGTCGAGCGTGAGTCTCTGTGCGCAGAGATCAATCGGTTCCTCAGCCAGCAGCTTGCAGCTCATGTCGGCGCGATTCCGTCTGTCGATCCGCCGCCGGCTAGAGTTCTGGGCGCCGGAACGACGGGCGAATACACGTGGGGAACGTTCATGCGTTCGCTCGGAGCTTACGCCGAGCTATCCGGCCAACGCGAACTCGCCGGACGTGAGCTCGCCGCTTTCGCCGGAAAGACTGGTCTGCTGGAACACCGATTGGGTAGCACGCGATTTTCGCAGCTCTATGCCGCGCAGACGCTGCGACACTTCGGGAGCGACCTGAAATCAAATTCTCTGTGGCAAGGTTTATCCGAGCAGGAGCGGACCGCGTGGCGCGAGCTGCTGGACCCGCGAAAGTTCTACGACCCGAAGACGCGGAAGGTCATTAACCTGCCGGAGAACTATCTTGGAGTGGCTGCAAGGCTTGCTGCGATTGACTTCAGGCTCGGCCTGCTCGAGGACCGAAAACTCCTCGATGATCTGCTCGACCGCGCAGCGCAACAATTCACGAGCGGCGCGGTCTTTGCGGATGATGCGCCGCCGACGGGCCGGTTTGATCGCTACTCGAATGAGTACGCGAGATTCATATGGGACGCGGCAGAAACGGCTGAGCGCACGGACCTTCTGTCGGCGCTCAAGCCGACCATAACGACCCAGATGCGTTTGTGGTGGGATTTGGTGAAGGAAGATGGGTACGGCTACGCGTGGGGGCGCAGCCTCGGCGTGGTCAGCTATCTCGACACACTGGAGATCGTCGGCTTTCTTGGCGAGCATCCCGAGTTTCGTCCCGCCCCGCTCGCGGATCTCGCAAGCGCGTACTGGCTGGCGTGGCGCTGGCTGCGGCGTGATTATCGCGACGACACGCACTTGCTGTCAGTCTTCGCGTTTGGGCGCGGCAATTATCGCTACATAAGTCCGGATCGCGAGTGGCAACAAACTATCGGGTTCTTCGGCAAGCTGGCAGACGCGCACATGAAATTGATGCCGGCCCTCGAGCGAGAGCACGTCGCGAAGATTTCAACCACACTCTCGTTAGCCAGCGTTGCCCGATTTGTGTTCTTCAACAACGGGCCCAGGAAAGCTGGTGTGTGGCTGGTTCGGCAAGGACTGCTCGACTTTACACTGCCGATAACAACAGGGACGCAACCAGGCGTTTCCGACTATCTGCCGGCGCCGCACGGACTCGCCGGCTTCGCAGCGCCGGTCGAGCAGATTTATCCATCGCTTGTTCCGTATCTCGAACTCGAGGATGGGCGAGTCATCGTCGCCTCGGATGGCGCGGACGAAATCCAGCCGCCTTCAGACGGACGATCGCTCCGGGTCATCTGGCGGCGATGGGCGCTGATCGGCAGCAAGTCAGGCGTCGTCGTCGATCCTCACATAACCAGTGAGGTTACATTTCGCATTGATGGCGCGACTCTAATACGCGAGGAGACCTTGACGGCATCCGAGCCGCTAACAATTCGCAGATGGCGTTTCGCGGTGCCGACGACGGCCGAGCACATGGCGCAGTTGAACGACAGTCATAGGTGGACGCGACTCGAGTCATCCGATGGAGTTCTCGAGGTGCAGTCGCCGGCAGCCGATTGGCCGGTGAAAGAAACGGTCGTTGCCACGGGCGATAGTCCACTCGGACGAGGCCCGCGCCGGGGCATACCGCTGCATCTG